>NZ_FNGZ01000021.1:0-1923 GCF_900103515.1 Pedobacter antarcticus | reverse complement strand
GTAGAAATCTTTTTTAATTTAGCAAGCTTTTTATTTTTTATTTTCTCTGAAGTTTCCTCCCTTTAAATAGCAAACAGGCGATCTTTCAATCTCCCAAAGCCGGCCTTCTAAAACCTCCCTTTACATCCTTTCAATTCCTTCTCTTTTTCTCTTGCTTTCTCACGTTTCCCCTCCTCCGAAGCGGGTTGCAAAAGTAAGAAAATTATTACTACCGCCAAACAATTCTTAAAAGAATTTGCTCTAAAATACTGGCACGAAATCTATACCCATCATAAACAACGTATTAGCCCCTGATTTATTTTTATCTTATTTTCAAATCTGATATCGCCAGTCATAACATCAACGTCAAAACAAAAGTAATCAGTACAGCAATCCATTTTCATGCGGTTGAAAGAGTTATAGCAACCGGACCTCTTCTTCCGAAAATCCCATAGCCAGACTAATAGAGGCCACGTCCAATCCCATCTCTTTAAAGTTTTTCGCTACCTGCTCCCGCCCTGCCTTCATTTCCTCCCGCTCTGCCTTCATTTCCTGTCGCTCTGCCTTCATTTCCTGTCGCTCTACCTTCATTTCCTCCTGTATCTCCGCAATCAAATCATTACGTATGGCAAGCAGCGCCCCTTCTTTATCCCATTGGTGTTTTAAACTGATATCATACATAGTTTTTTCCTTTTCTGATAGATTCACATAAGCCGCTATATCAAACAGCCTTTCAAATACTGATTTGCGCAGCACCAGCGGCAGCTTCTTCAGTGTACTAATATGCTTTAGCACATATAGCCACTTCTCCAGATCTGTTTCCAGTTCCTGCTCCTGCTTATCAAACTTAAGCAATTCAATAAACAATAGCCCAAAATCGTCGTAAATGAAATTTCCCCCGTCTCTGTCTCGCAGACAGATATGATGCAGGTAATGTGAAGACAGTGCCTGGGGAAGGATAAACTTATCCAGGATCGCAATCACATAAACACTTGAAAACCGGTAGCCCCAATGCTGACGCTTCCCTACGGGAATCTGAGAACTGATCAGCCGGCTTCCATAAAACAAAGCCCGCTGAAAGAAATTCTCCTGCTTGCTTTTTTGCACCTCAATCAGAATCCGCTCCCCTTTATCGGTTGTACATAAAAGGTCGAAGATTATTGTCCCTTGCTCCCGATCTGCTCCGGGAAATTCATTCTGATTATAGACCAAGTCTATGATCTGTTTTTTTCCCCGGAAGATTTCATTCAAAAAGGCAATCAGCAGCGCTTTATTCGGTTCGCTGCCAAAAATTCGCTTAAATCCAAAATCACTCAGCAGATCTATATAGGTACTTGCCACTTTTTCTCCCATACTCCTTAATTAAGATTACCGAAATGTAATCCCGATTAAGAAATCATAGTTAGCCACAGGAAAAATTACACGTATAGGCAACCTGTTTCGATTGGTATCTGGCGTCAGCTACATCGACTATGACATGGACTATAGTGTAAATTTATGATGAGGCAGACATTCTAGATAATACTACCCTCAATAAACGGAAATTGAAACCCGGCAATAACTACCTGGAAGTACATGAACCTGAATGTTGAAAAATAGACCTGTAAAGCAGTCTATAGCCTGACAGAAAGGTTTTATCCACTTGTAGTATCTGAAAATAGAGGGGGCTTTAAGAAGGACCATCCTGCCGCGAATAGCGCCAAACGACGAAGAAGGAAAAAAGGGGAGAATTAAAGAAATGAAGGAGATCCGTTACCAGAACTATAGCATGAATATGCTGGGCATAAGAATTAAAGAAATGCAGCGGATCTGCCTCACCAGAACTGTAGTATGAATATACTTCGGCAGAAAAAAACCTGATAAACAAGAAAAGCCTGTAGTTTTCACTACAGGCTTTCTTTAAGATTTGGCACCGACCTACTCTCCCACGTGTTACCGCAGTAC
>NZ_FNGZ01000018.1:0-32597 GCF_900103515.1 Pedobacter antarcticus | reverse complement strand
CAACCTTGTTTGTGCTGGTATTTAGCCAGCGTCGACGTTTGATATGAAGAAATACCTTGTGGCCTCGAATGGGGAAATCCTGTACGGTGATGGTGGAAAAAAAACCTTTAGATAGTAATTTCTCTCCATCAGGCACATTTGGAGTAGTATTAACTTCCTGCAAGTCCAAATGAAAAACGTCTTCTTCTTTCCGAACTCCCTTAAGTTCAAAAAAGTCAAGAATAAAATCTGGTAATAGTAAGCTTATTAAAGAATGGTAACCGTCCTGCATCAAGTAAGAAATCTAAAGCAACAAAGCTAAAAATATAAGAACTGATCCACAAGTTTTTGACTTGATCCCAAAAAGGCCTGATACTTCACAATGAAGTGTATCAGGCCTTTTTTGTTTCAGCTGTTTTTTTCAGCCGCTATTGAGTTTAGGTTTAATCAGCAGCTTTAGCGCTATATTTATCACTGAATTTTTTATCAAGTTGTTTATGCAGATTGTCCAGGTTAATAGAGCGACCCTGGATAAATGCTTTTTCAACATGGTTGGTTTTCATATCCAGTGCATCACCCGTCGAAATAAACAGGGTAGCATCCTTCCCTGTTTCAAGACTGCCCGTCTGCTTATCTATACCCAGTGCTTTTGCGGTATTTAAGGTAATTGCCGATAAAGCTTTCTCTTTATCCATTCCCCATGCCGCTGCAGTACCGGCCATGAAAGGCAGGTTTCTTTGCTGCCAGTAACCATTTATACTGATTACGACAGGAATTCCTGCAGCTGCCAGGATACCAGCATTTTTATACGGCAGATTCACATCATCATCAAGATTTGACGGCAACGCATGCGGCTGTTTCACAATCACACTGATCTGATTCGCTTTCAGGAAATCTATGACCCGATAGGCTTCTTCAGCTTCGACGATTACCGGTTTTATACCAAATGACTTGGCGAAATTAACAGCTGCTACTATATCTTTCTGACGATTAGCGGTGATAAATAATTGTTGTTTCCCATCAAATAAGTGCTTCATGGCAGCAAACCTGGTATTAATAACTGCATGTTTTTCCAATGTAGTATATGCCTGGGCTTCAGCGAAGAACTGCTGTAAATCGTTAACCGCCTTTTGTCTGGTTTCTTCAATCACCTGTGGAGTCATTGCTGTCCGCGGACCAAAACCTCTGGCACGTGGCGGTACAGGCCAGTTGATGTGTATAGCATCATCGGTGCGGATAGATGCATCTTCCCAGTTCCAGGCATCCAACTGCACTACAGAAGAAGTGCCGGCGATTGTGCCACCTTCTGGTGTAATCTGGGCCATTAGGATTCCATTACTTCTGAGCGTCGCAGGGACTTTGGAATCTGTATTGTAGGCGATTAATGACCTGATGTGAGGATTCATATTACCGATTTCATTGAAATCCAGTGTTGCTTTTACAGATTCAAATTCCGTTAAACCAAGGTTTGTTACTGGAGCTATAAAGCCCGGGTATATATGTTTACCCTGGGCCTGAATAATTTCTGCGCCTGCCTCTGTAGCGGGATTTGTGCCAACGCTCAGGATTTTGCCATTTTTAAAGACAATAGTTCCATTTTCGATTACCTGACCGTTACCAATATGGATTGTTCCGCCTGTAATGACAATAGTTTTATTTTGTTTCGGAGCAGGAGAAATGTTCGCCTGACCGAAAGCGTGTAAAGTGGCAAGGCCACTAAGCAATAATGTTGTAACGTATTTATTCATGGCTATGTGCTCCTTCCGTCAAATCAGCGCCTGTGATATAATCTTCCATAGATTCACAGTGATATAAAGTATGTGTTTCAGCAACCGGACGCTGTGTTTTTGCTCCTTTGTTTTTGCTGCTAATCATTTTTTGTACTAATCTGGATTTTTCTGCCTGCTGTGAGGTCCTTAGCTGCTCATCTTTGTCCATATCCCAGTAAGGAATACCGTCTACGAATGTCTTTTCAGCTCTTGCATAAATAGAAAGCGGGTGGTCTGACCAAATTACAATGTCAGCATCTTTACCAGGTTTCAAACTGCCCACATGTTGATCAATGTGCAGCATTTTGGCCGGGTTCAATGTCACAAACTTAAGTGCATCTTCTTCCGGCACACCACCATATAGTACTGATTTACCTGCTTCCTGGTTTAATCTGCGAGCCATTTCTGCATCATCAGAATTGAAAGCGGTAGTAATACCTACATTATGCATGATTTTTCCATTGTAAGGAATCGCTTCTGCGACCTCCATCTTGTAAGCCCACCAATCGGAGAAGGTGGAGGCATTGATACCACGAGCTTTCATTTTGTCGGCCACTTTATAACCTTCAAGAATATGTGTAAAGGTGTTGATCTTGAAGCCAAGACTATCTGCTACATGCATTAACATGTTGATCTCAGACTGTACATAAGAGTGGCAGGTAATGAATCTTTTATTATCCAGGATCTCAACGAGTGCATCTAGCTCAAGATCTCTTCTTACATTATTACCTTTTACTGCCAATGCATTTTTATATTCTCTTGCCCTTGTAAAGGCATCCACGAAAGTCTGTTCAACTCCCATTCTGGTTACTGGAAAACGTAAACCGCTGCCAAAGTTACTTTGCTTAACATTCTCTCCAAGAGCGAATTTAATAAAGCCATCACTTCCTGCGAATTTTAGTTCTTCCGCATTCTTTCCCCATCTTAATTTAATCAATTGTGCCTGTCCGCCAATAGCATTAGCTGAACCGTGCAGTATCTGAGACGTAGTGACACCACCAGCCAGCTGACGGTAGATGTTAACGTCTTCCGGGTTAATGACATCTGCAACTCTAACTTCAGAAGATACAGACTGTGCACCTTCGTTTATACCACCAGCAGCTGCAATATGAGAATGCTCGTCAATGATTCCAGGAGTGATATGTTTGCCTGTTGCATCAATTACTCTGGCCGACCCGGCAGAAAGCCCTTTGCCAACGGCTTTAATCTTGCCGTTTTCCAGTAATACATCTGCATTAGTCAGGATGCCATCTTTCTCATTAGTCCATACGGTCGCATTTTTCAAAAGAACTGCTTCTTGTTTAGGCGCAGTTTCACTACCGAATGCGGTAAATGGATAGATGATTTTCTCTGTGGTAACTGATGCCTGCGCGACAGCTGGAACTGCTTTCTCCGGATTAACTCCGGTATATTGTGCTGTCCATTGTCCTGTGGTGCCTGTCGAGGTTACTACTTCGCCATTCAGCTTAATGACAGGTGATGCTTCTGCTAAATATCCGCTTAATCTGATCTCTTCTGTTGCTGGTTTAGTCTGAGTAAAATTAAGCGTTACCCAATCTCCGTTTCTGGTGAAGCTGGCGTTAATCTTTTCAGTACCTTTTTCCAGTGAAGCAGTTTGTCCGCTGATTTTAAGTGTGTATGCATCACCACCATCGATTTTCAGCGCATAAATGCCACTGATATCACTAACATCCAGTTTACTGACAACGAATTTTTTGCCCTGAACCCAGTTTTCATAAATAATTGTGTTGTCTTTGAAGAGGTTTCCGGATGTAATCAGGAAGTTAGCCAGCTTGCCTTTTTCGAGGGATCCGGCTTTATCCTGAATACCAATCATGGCGGCTGGTGTTTCTGTGAGCGCCTGTAATGCTTGTTTCTCGGTAAGTCCATTAGCTATAGCGCTACGCAAGTTTGTCCAGAAGTCTTTCAGATTGTCAAGTCCAAACGCTGTTAAAGCAAACCTGATTCCTGCTTTTTCCAGGGCCGCCGGATTTGATGGTGCCATTTCCCATGCTTTCATCTGTGCAAGACTGATGTTTTTGGCTTCTACAGGATCTTCAACGTCATAAGCTTTAGTGAAGTTTAAAGGAACAATAAGACTCGCTCCGGTTGCTTTAACATCTGCAATACGTTGATATTCATCACCTGAAGATTTAATCAGATACTGTTTTCCGAATTCTTTTGCAATTGCAGAAGCACGGAGGACATTCTGCCATCCGTCAGTTTCAAATAATTGAGGTAATTGCTGCTGCTTATTAAAATCTTCCAGGGAGATGTTGAATTCTTCCTTTTGTTTACCATACCATTGCGCGTCGTAGTAAGTTTGTCTCAATAATGCAATAGCACCCATTAAAGAAGTTGGGTAGTCGTTTTTAGAGGAGCCCTTATTGAATGAATAGTTTGCCGCAGTCTGCGCTTTAAGGATCAGGTTATTGTCCCGGTCATCGTTTAAAGTTACTGCTGCCGATGTTCCCCGGGCAATACCGTCTCTGCTAATAACATTTACACTGCCGAATCCTGTTTTACGGAATTCGTCTGCTTTTTTCTGGTCTGCAGTAAAAATGTTTTTGACCTCTGTTTCAGGTCTGATGGCTTCATTCCAGTTATAAGCCCCGTTTTTGGTAGAAACGAAGATGGATTGTCTGCCAAAGCCAGGTGTAACCTGTGCTTCAGGAACCCCATAAGATGTAAATGGATCGATCAGCGACGGATAAATATATTTTCCTTTCAGGTCAATAACGACATATCCTTTTGGTACAGATATTCCTGTCCCGGCTGATTGAATGGTTTGGCCTTTTACCAGCAATGTACCATTGGTAATGGTCTGGCCGGCATTAACCACAATATTGGCATTCGTGAAAGCAAACATTCCCGGACGGTTATCAGAAGAACCATTCACCGGATAAGTTTGCTGCCCGGAAGCCAGCGCAGCAGAAAATACCAACGCGAGCGTAAGTAGATTTTTTATCATGTTTTTGTTGGATTGATTAGTGACATTAAAGCTAATTAAAAAAGGATTTTATAGCATTCTCTATCAACTTTATTACGCTATATTGGTATGATAATGCTGATTTAGGGTCATATTGACTGGAATTAAAGGTGCCGGCTGGCAAATCAGGATTTATTCCTTATTTTTGAAGAAAAAAGTTATGGGTATTTATGAAATCTTAAAAAGCGCTCACTCTGGATGGCGCTATCTGGTAATTATTCTTTTACTGGTTGCATTTGTCAATGCACTCATTGGTTATGCAGGTAAGAAACCTTACACTGAAGGTAACCGTAAACTGAATTTATTTACATTGATCAGTGCGCATATTCAGTTATTATTGGGCTTGGTTTTATATTTTATGCACGACTGGTACAGAGGCGATAGTGCGGTTGCTGCGCAGCGTTACTGGAAAATGGAACATATTGGAATGATGGTTTTGGCTATCGTCTTAATTACCGTCGGTAACTCAAGGGCTAAGAAAGCTGCGACAGATTTAATCAAGCACCGTTCGGTTTTCATGTACTTCGGATTGGCGCTATTATTGATTACTGCTGCTATCTTTGCAATGGTAAAAGCAGACCCAAGCCGCTCATTATTTGGCATGTAATATTTTTTACGAATTAATTTTGGTTTATTAGATTTATTTCTATTTTTGCTATTCATGATTTACAATAAACATACTTGGCAATGGCGTAGTGATTCTGCAAAGAGTTTCGTCGTATCCTTGTGTACCTTATAGTTTATCAACCTAAACCAAACCACACATAATTAACCCGGCGTATAACACGCCGGGTTTTTTTGTTTTTCAGCCATATGGAATCAATAGAAATCAAGACAATTTATAAAAAGAGATTAGCAGATGTAATCACACCAGTGAGTGTTTATCTGCGTTTGCGCGATGTATTTCCGAACACATTGCTGCTGGAAAGTTCAGACTATCACAGCAGGGAGAATTCCGTGAGTTATGTTTGTGCAGAACCGGTTGCGGGAATGATACTGCAGGATGGTAAATTAAATACCTATTTCCCAGATGGAAGGAAAGAAGAGAAAGAGGATTTCATTCTGACTGATGAAATAGAGACGTTTAAAGCTGTATTCAAAGCTGAACCTGTAGCAGATTCCCGCTATATATCGACTGGTTTATTTGGTTATTTTACCTGGAATACGGTACAACATTTCGAGGATATAAAGTTTACGGCGGTTTCGCCTGAGGCGGAGACTATCCCGTTGATGCAGTACCATATCTACAGGTACATTATCGCTATCGACCATTTTAAGAATGAGGTGACCTTATTCAAAAACAGTTTTGGCGGTGAAGAAGCCGGTGATCTGGAAAGAATTGAATACCTGATTCAAAATAAAAACTTTCCAGAGTATAATTTTGACACAATCGGGGAGGAAGAATCAAATCTCGATGATAATGGTTTTATGGCTATCGTTGAGAAAATGAAAAAGCATATCCTGCGGGGTGATGTTTTTCAGATAGTTCCTTCCAGAGCATACAAGCAAGGCTTCAAAGGAGACGAGTTTAACGTATACCGTTGTCTGCGGTCGATAAATCCTTCACCGTATCTTTTCTATTTTGATTATGGAAGTTTTAAACTTTTTGGTTCGTCCCCGGAAGCCCAGATTACCATTAATAAAGGGCAGGCAAATATTTTTCCGATAGCTGGTACGTTTAAGCGGACCGGTAATGATGAAGAGGATGCCGAAATTGCCCGTAAACTGGAGCAGGATCCGAAAGAAAGTGCAGAGCATGTGATGTTGGTCGATCTTGCCCGGAATGATCTGAGCAGACACTGTAATGGCGTTGAGGTTAAATCTTTTAAAGAGGTGCAATATTATTCTCACCTGATTCACCTTGTTTCGAAGGTCAGCGGTAATATGCAACCCGGTGTTTCTGCTTTTAAAGTAGTTGCTGATACGTATCCTGCCGGGACTTTAAGTGGCGCACCTAAATATAAGGCCATGCAGTTACTGGATGAATACGAAGGTTTAGGCAGAAATTTTTATGCTGGTGCAATAGGGTATATGGGTTTTGGCGGTGAATTTAACCATGCAATTATGATCAGGACATTTATGAGTAAGAATAACGAGTTGCACTACAGGGCAGGTGCTGGTATTGTTGCAGATTCTGTAGCAGTTAATGAACTGAATGAGGTAAATAATAAAATTGCTGCTCTGCGTAAAGCCATAGGAATGGCAAAAGAAATCATTTAATATGAATAGCGATATGCACAAGAAAGTATTGGTCATTGATAATTATGACTCCTTCACTTATAATTTAGTCCATCTGATTAACGAGTTGGGCTGGGAAGCGGTAGTGCTTCGTAATGATAAATTTGAAATTAAGGATTTGGCTCCCTATCATAAAATACTGTTATCGCCAGGCCCGGGAATACCGGCAGAAGCAGGGCTGTTGCTAGATGTAATCCGGACTTATGCCTCCGAAAAAAGCATTCTGGGTATTTGTCTGGGGCAACAGGCTATTGCAGAGGCCTTTGGTGGGTCTTTGCTGAACCTAGGACGTCCAATGCATGGAATTGCCACACCGGTTAGCGTGATCGATCCGGAAGAGTTACTGTTTAAAGATTGTCCAGAAGAAATTCAGGTTGGAAGATATCATTCCTGGGTTGTTAACCCTGCAGATTTGCCGGAATGTTTATTGGTAACGGCAACAGATAAGGATAATGAGATTATGGCACTGCGTCACCGGCAGTACGATGTGCGGGGCGTACAATTCCATCCGGAGAGCGTCCTTACAGCATATGGAAAAGAAATGATGAAAAACTGGTTAGAAAACTAATACGTCAATGAATATTTTAGATAAAATCGTAAACAGGAAGAAAGAAGAAGTTGCGGCAGCGAAAGAGAATGTTCCCGTTGCTGAACTAAAAAAAAGTAAATACTTTAACCGTATTCCTTATGTCCTGAAAGATTTCTTGCTTGATCCTGCTCGAACCGGAATTATTGCAGAATTCAAAAGACGCTCTCCTTCTAAAGGAGTAATTAACGCTTCTGCTTCTGTCAAAACTGTAACCCAGGGATATGCAGCAGCAGGAGTTGCTGCAATTTCTGTGCTAACTGATATAGATTTCTTTGGTGGGCACCCGGATGATCTACTGGAAGCAAGAGCGGTTAATGAGGTTCCTTTACTGCGTAAAGATTTCATAATTGATACTTATCAGATTTTGGAAGCTAAAGCATGGGGTGCTGATATTATTTTGCTGATCGCTGCAATTCTAACCCGGGATGAGATTATCAGTTTTGCTAAACTGGCGAAAGAATTAGGATTAAATGTTTTGCTCGAGGTTCATAATCTGGAGGAATTGGAAAAAAGTCTTTGTCCATTTATTGATGCCGTCGGGGTAAACAACAGAAATCTGGCCGATTTTACGGTCGATATCCGAACTTCTTTTGATCTTTTTCATCATATACCCGATGCATTTTTAAAAATCTCAGAAAGTGCGATTAGTGACCCGAAAACAATAATTGAATTGAAAGCCGCAGGTTTTAATGGATTCCTGATCGGTGAAAACTTTATGAAAACCGAAGATCCGGTTGCTGCCATTCAGACCTTCAGCTCCGCACTGATCTCGGTATAACTTTTGTATCTTTGTACTTTACATGGGAAAAGCGAAATTTTATGATACTGCGCTTAAACAGGAACGCGCTGTCCTGGTTGGCGTAATCAAGCCCGGAGAAAAGCCGGAACAAACTAAAGAATATCTGGACGAACTTGCATTTCTGGTAGATACTGCCGGTGGTGTCGTGGACCAGATTTTCACGCAAAAAATGCAACGTCCTGACCGGTCTACTTTTGTCGGCACAGGGAAATTAGAAGAGATTAAGGGTTATGTTCAGTCTGAGGAAATAGATATGGTCGTCTTTGATGATGAGCTTTCTCCTTCTCAGCTGAGAAATATTGAGCGGGAATTACAGGTGAAAATATTGGACAGAAGTAATCTGATCCTGGATATTTTTGCAGGTCGTGCCCAAACTGCGCAAGCGAAAACGCAGGTGGAGTTGGCACAGTTACAATATTTGTTGCCCAGGTTAACTCGTTTATGGACTCACCTTGAAAGACAAAAAGGTGGTATCGGTATGCGTGGACCCGGGGAAACGCAGATTGAGAGTGACAGAAGGATGATTCTGGAAAAGATTTCCTTATTAAAGGAGCGTCTCAAATTAATTGACAAACAGAATGAAACGCAGCGTAAAAACCGTGCTCAACTCATTCGGGTTGCCCTTGTTGGTTATACAAATGTGGGTAAGTCTACGATTATGAACATGCTGGCGAAATCGGAAGTATTTGCTGAAAACAAGCTTTTTGCGACGCTGGATACTACTGTTCGTAAAGTCGTCATTGATAATTTGCCTTTTTTGCTCTCTGATACGGTTGGATTTATCCGAAAATTGCCACATCATCTGGTAGAATGTTTCAAATCGACACTGGACGAAGTCCGTGAAGCCGATATCCTGATTCATGTGGTTGACGTATCACATGAGAGTTTTGAGGACCAGATTAATGTAGTTAATGAAACTTTGCAGGAACTTGGTGCAAGAGATAAGGACACGATAATGGTCTTTAATAAAATAGATGCTTATGTGAGTCCGGAAGGTGAAGAAGATGAGAATGGTGAGCGTAAAACTTTGACGCTTGAAGATTTCAAAAAAAGCTGGATGGCACAGCATAATGCGCCTGCTTTATTTATTTCTGCACTCCATAAAGAGAATCTGGAAGAATTCAAACAACTATTATACGATAAGGTAATTGCGGTGCATACTGCGAGATACCCATATGATAGTTTATTATATTAATAACAAAGAAGTGATAGAATATGGAAAGTAAACGTCAACAGAAATTTGCTGGGGTGCTGCAGGAAGAATTAGCGACTATATTTCAGCGGGAAGGAGCAGAATACTTGCCCAATACACTGGTTACGATTACTAAAGTGCGCGTATCTCCGGATCTTGCGGTAGCTAAGGTATATCTGAGTTTTCTGAATACAAACGAGACATCAATCTCTATTGCGACTGTTAATTCGCATGCAGGAGAGATCCGTTATAAACTCGGGGCACGTATCCGCCATCAGGTGAGGGTTGTGCCATCTCTTACTTTCTTTTTGGACGATACGAATATCTATGTTGAGCATATGGACAAGATTTTCGATAAAATTTCCAGGGAACGTAAGGAGCAGCCTGATTCGGAAGACGAATCTGAATAAGCTCATATTATTTAATGTTTTGGAGACCCCATCAATAGGGGTCTCCGGAATCAATCAAAAGTACAGCGAGTTTAATGCGCAGATTTTTTCAACTATTTGCCTTGCTGGATGTGGTTAGTATCTTCTTACTGATGCCACAAATCTGGATGGTAATCAATAATGTTTCATCTCTGGAACAAACATCATTCGGGTTTATTAGAGTAGGGATGACAGTCTTACTTTTTATTTCATTGTTTTTTAGTGCAGTGCAACTTTACAGGTTCCGGAAAAAAGGAATAATTGTATATTATTTTCAATTTCCATTTAGAATTATCTGCTGGGTATTTTCTATAGGGTTTATAACCCTAATCCCTCAGTTGTTTGATCTGGGAGAATATGCTCCGGGAATACTATTAAGGATTTGTATGGGGGCTGAGTTTTTTAGATTATATTATCTGCTTCAAGCACACAGAAAAGCATTTAGAATGCCGTTTGAGAATGGTATCGAAACAATTGATAGGGCTAAATAATAATATAGGTATAAACTATGGTGTTTCGTATTCCAGAAGATGAACTCGTTTTTCCAGATCCCGGGCTTGCGGAAGATGATGGGCTGCTGGGTATCGGGGGCGACTTAAGTGTGGAAAGATTGCTGCTTGCTTATACGAACGGCATTTTTCCCTGGTTCAGCGAGGGTGATCCTATTTGCTGGTATTCGCCACCCGAGCGCTGCGTCATTTTTCCAGCACATATAAAAATTAGTAAAAGTATGCGGAAGATAGCGCGGGATGGGATATTCAGGGTAAGCCGAAACGAAGCTTTCCGGGAGGTAATCGCCAATTGTGCACAAAGTCCGAGAAAGGATCAGGATGGTACCTGGATTACAAATGAAATGCAAAATGCTTATGTAGCATTACATGAGGCAGGCCATGCACATAGTATCGAAGTCTGGCAGGACGATAAGCTTGCCGGTGGTTTATACGGATTGGAGATAAATGGTTGTTTCTGTGGGGAGAGTATGTTTAGCTTGAAAAGTAATGCCTCTAAAACTGCCCTGATCTGGTTGTGCACCAACCCGGCCTACCGATTGGTAGATTGCCAGATACAGAATGATCATTTGATGAGCATGGGCGCAGAAATGATCTCCAGGTCAGCATATCTTAGTTTGCTGAAGAAGTCCGGATATTAATTGAGGATCTCTTTAATATCTTCTTTACTGAGTGATTTGAAGAAGCTTTCTTCTGTAGTGATCAATGAGCTTGCCAGTCTTTTTTTGCGGTTCTGTAAGGCCAGGATCTTTTCTTCAACGGTATCCTTCGCAATAAACTTATAGATGAATACTTTTTTATCCTGCCCGATCCGGTGTGATCTGTCAATCGCCTGTTGTTCGACAGCTGGGTTCCACCAGGGATCCAGTATAAATACATAATCTGCCTGGGTCAGGTTCAACCCGACTCCTCCTGCTTTAATGGAGATCAGAAATACTTTAAGGTCTTTGTTCTCCTGAAATTCAGCAACAATCTCCCCGCGGTTTTTGGTTCCCCCATCAAGGTATGCGAAGGGGATGTTCTCCTTTTCAAAGTGCATTCTGAAGAGCTGCAGGTGTTTTACAAACTGGGAAAAAATAAGGACTTTATGACCTCCTTTTAATACGTTGTCCAGTGTGTAAACCACGTTCTTAAATTTTCCTGACTCTCCTGTATAAGTATCATCGATCATGCCCGGGTGGTTGGCCAATTGACGCAACGCGGTAAGGCCCTGCAAAAGCTGAACTTGCTTTTTAGCATAGGTTCCATCGTCCATACTGCTGAGTAGATCGTTCCTATAGGCAGATTTGGTTTCTTCATAGGCTGCTGCCTGATCTTCTGTCATATCACAATAGAAAATCTGCTCGGTTTTGGCTGGAAGTTCTTCTGCTACTTGTTCCTTGGTTCTTCTCAATACGAAAGGCTTGATAATTGCCTGAAGTTTTCTGGCTTTTTCTTCATCTTTCTTCTTTTCAATGGCCTGGACATACTCCTCATTAAAAAACGATTGTGTTCCCAGTAATCCTGGATTTAAGAAGGTCAGCTGCGTCCATAGATCGCCAACTGAATTCTCGACAGGAGTACCACTCAAAATTAATTTATTTCTTGATTTAAGCTGGCGAACGGACTTAAATGATTTGGATGAAGGGTTTTTAATATTCTGACTTTCGTCAAGAATAATGTAATTGAAATAGAATTCTTGCAGTTCGTGAACGTCTACACGCGTAATTCCATAAGTTGTAATCAC
Organism: Pedobacter antarcticus; assembly: GCF_900103515.1. NCBI lineage: Bacteria > Pseudomonadati > Bacteroidota > Sphingobacteriia > Sphingobacteriales > Sphingobacteriaceae > Pedobacter > Pedobacter antarcticus. The sequence goes on along the minus strand of NZ_FNGZ01000018.1, from coordinate 20,379 downwards.
GATATCATAATCAATAAAATGGCTGACGTCTTTTATTCTGGAGCTCCCGGTATGTGCCAGGATTTTAAGCTTTGGGGTAAATTTCTTTGCTTCCGCCAGCCAATTGTAAATCAGGGACGTAGGCATGATAATTAAGGAAGTGCTATGCGTTTGCTGCTGCTGGTCCTCTTCTTTGAGTTTCTGCAGCATCGCGAGCGTCTGAATAGTCTTACCTAAACCCATATCGTCTGCAAGGCAGCCGCCGAAGTTATATTCACGGAGAAAACCAAACCAGTTGTAGCCAGCTTTCTGATAACTTCTGAGCTCACCTTTAAAGTGTACAGGCATCTGGGTATCTGCGATGTTTTCAAAGTTATTCAGTTTTTGCAACTTACGCTGAAGGGTGACGTTAGCAATACCGTCTTCAGCGAGGTCATTAATCAGACCGATATGATGTTTTTTCAGTTTAAGCGATTTACTGCCATCTGAAAGGCTGAACAGACTACCATATTGTGAGAACCATTTTTCAGGAATAATGGCTATTGTTCCGTCAGGTAACAGATATTCTCTCTTTTTGTGCAGAATGTGTTGTTTCAGCGCAATAAAAGGAACTGCTTGTGAACCGAAGTAAACAATCGCATTGATATCAAACCAGTCATTATCTTCGAGCACCTCAAAATCAATTTTACTGCTTGCAAATAAAAACTTTTTATGGGCCGCTGATTGTTCTATAGTATACCCATTGTGTTCCAGTTGCTGAATATGTTCATTTACCCAGTTTAGCAAGGCATAAGACTCATCTTCTCCCTCGGGAGCGGGATTAAGTTCCAGATTATAAAATACGGGGCTGACTTTTTTAAGTCCCATCTTAGTCAGTTCGTTATATCTTGATTTTTCCCAGGCAGTGTCTCTTTTAACGCGGGTGAAAATATAATTATTCTCTTCTTTCCTGACGTGTACGGTTACTTTTTTCTCATCTCCAAGGCTGAACACAAATTCACCATATCTGAAGTATAACTGTAACTGGGAAACTCCGGACTCTACATAGATTACTTTAAGAAATGCTGTCGGCTGGTGTTTTTCGGTGCGGATATCGAAGCCTTCTGCATATACATGGTATTTTTCTATCAGCGGGGCGACAAATTTCTCAAAATAAGTTTCTTCTTTAGCAGTGGGTATCGTGATAAACCTTTTTTGAAGGAAGGGTAAAAGCTTCTTGCCTTCCATATCTTGCTCAAAGAAGTAAAGGATATCATTCAACAGCATCCATGCTGGATGATTACTAACCAGTTGCGCATCTTTGAACATGAAATCAATTCTCATGCCCTGATATTTTATCGTTGGGAAATATCTGGTTTCTGTTTCGTTTCTTCTGAAATGGAAAAGGATTGAGGCGGGCTCAATGGCCATCTCTATTCTTCTTTCCGCAGGCCAACCGTCTTTATCCATCAGGTAGAGGGATTCTGTGTCTTTCAGAATCTCAAGAACCTCAGCTAATCGTTTTTCAATTCGCGGGCGGACCTGATTATAGAATTTTTCATCGTAGAATTTACTGAAGAACTCAAAAGGACGGATTACTTTTTTATAATACTTTTTAATTACGTGATCCTGTTCAGTCTCATCCAGTATTTTAATAATACGGAGATCTGTTTCTGAAAGATGCTTGCTGAATTCTCCAGCTGTATGACTGAAAAGGCGCTGGTAAGTAAGCGAGAAATCTCCCTGCGGATTTAATTGAACGATATGAGGTTCAATCAGATAGCCTAAGTATTCATGCTTGCACAATGAATATACGATTTTGCAGGGTTTAGAACTATCTACGCGGAGCATGTATAAATTATTAAAACGACGGAATTATAAGCTTATAAAATCTTAAACATACGTCAAATTTGATTTGCTGTCAAATCGATTGTCTATAAAGATGGTTTTTTAATCTTTTTTGTCGTGTTATTACGGGCGTTGGTCGGAATTATCTTGCTGCTGGTATAATATCGAATAATCTACTGCAACGTATCAGGGGGTATTGCGTCTTATCTACAGAACATTTAATTACAACGGTTTGAAAAAGCCATAAAAAAAATAACATGAAAACACGTATTCAAATCTTAATGGGTGCTGCCGTTGCCGCCCTGCTAACAATCAGTTCAGTTAATGTTAATGCCGCAGTTAAATTACCTGCGATGGAAAGTTTAACCTTGAAAACCGACGTCAAAAAAGTAGTCGTTAAAGGGAATGTCCGTGTTACACTGATGCAGAGTAATCATGAATGGGTTACTATGGACGAAAATGATCTCGATAAAGTATCAGTAAGTCAGTTTGGCGATATCCTGACCATCAGCTCGAATGAGGCTGAGCCTGTAGAGGTTATTGTGCATGTGAATGACATTTACAGAATTGATGCATCCGATAAAGCTGTCGTGAATACACAGGGTAATCTGAAACTACAGAATCTGCAGATCTTCCTTCGTGATCAGGCTGTTGCGAGAGTTAATACAGTTACAGAGAGCTTATATACACTTGTCGATAGTGATGCAAACCTGGTTCTGCGTGGCAGTACAGAAAGCCATACGGTAAATTATGCGGCTTTGAATAATGTTAATATGACTAAATTTACTGCAGCTAAAACCAAAAAAGTTGGCCAGATAAATTTCCTTGCAATGCAATAATCGCCAGAGCCAGAGAAAAAGGGAAGTCAAGGTATGACCTCCCTTTTTTTGTTTTATTTGAGGTCGAACTTTATACCTTGGGCTAAAGGTAAAGTATCCGCATAATTGATTGTATTAGTTTGCCTGCGCATATATCCTTTCCAGGCATCGGAGCCACTTTCCCGGCCTCCGCCAGTTTCTTTCTCTCCCCCAAAAGCACCACCGATTTCCGCACCCGATGTTCCGATGTTAACATTGGCAATCCCACAATCGGAGCCGGCAGCCGATAAGAAAAGCTCGGCTTCCCTGAGATTAAGAGTCATAATCGCAGAAGATAGTCCTTGAGGTACTCCATTCTGCAGTGCAATAGCTTCTTCCAGGGTTTTATAGCGAATCAGATACAGGATAGGGGCGAAAGTTTCTTCCTGCACGATCTGGAAATGATTTTCTACTTCTGCCACACAGGGGCTGACATAACATCCCGATTCATACCCGGAACCAGTGAGTTCGTGGCCTTCGACAATAAATCGGGCTCCTTCCTGCCGTCCTTTTTCTATAGCCTCTAAAAAGGTCCTAACTGCTTCTTTGTCAATCAGCGGACCTACGTGATTTTGCTGGTCCAATGGGTCGCCGATACGTAACTGGTCATATGCACCGATTAGCTTTTGCTTAAATTCTTCGTAGATGTCCTCCTGAATAATGAGTCGTCTTGTTGAAGTGCAACGTTGACCGGCAGTACCGACTGCACCAAATACGGCTCCAATCACGGACATTTTAAGGTCTGCCTCTTTAGAAATGATAATTGCATTATTACCGCCAAGTTCTAATATTGTCTTTCCAAACCTGCTGGCTACAGCTCCGGCTACTATTTTGCCGACACGCGTGGACCCGGTGAATGACACAAGCGGGATTCTGCGATCTTCATTGATCAGGTTACCAGATGTGTTTCCTATCAATAACGAACTAATTCCTTCCGGCATTTCATTTTTCTTCAAAACTCCGGCTAAAATATGCTGACAGGCAATTGCGCAAAGGGGTGTTTTTGAAGATGGTTTCCAAACACAGACGTTCCCGCAGATGAGTGCTAGTGCTGCATTCCAGCTCCATACAGCGACTGGAAAATTAAATGCAGAGATGATTCCTACGATACCCAGCGGATGCCACTGCTCGTACATTCTATGATTTGGTCTTTCGGAGTGCATGGTTAATCCATAAAGCTGGCGGGAGAGTCCGACGGCAAAATCACAGATATCTATCATCTCCTGAACCTCGCCTAATCCTTCTTGCAGACTCTTTCCCATCTCGTAGGAAACCAATGTTCCAAGATCATTCTTCTTCGCCCTCAACTCTTCTCCAAGCTGGCGGACTATTTCACCGCGTTTAGGTGCGGGAATACTTCGCCATAGCGGAAAAGCTTCGCTGGCCTGCTGAATGACTTTCTCATAATCTGAAGGTGTTGCTGTTTGAACTGCTGCTATTTTTTCTCCGTTTGCAGGTGAAAAGCTTTCGATGATCTTATCTTGCGTTGATCCGCCCCACTGGCTGCCTGTACTGTAAGCTGGATTGAGTTCCTGAATGCCCAAATTACTTAAAATCTGTGTAATAGAATTTTGCATAATGAATGGATGTTGGTTTATACAAATCAACAAAAAAAATATTGGCTAAGCGATTTCTTTACCTGTAGATTACTGGAGTTAACTTAAGGATGACGTTCTTTGCATAAAGTTCTGCTCCCGTCTGTCCGGCACATAATTAGTGTCCGTTGCTAAATTTTTTGGTTTAGCTAAATTTAATATTATCAACTAATTACGTTCAGGATTGTTTGAATGTTGAAAATTATTTGGTAAAAGCCTAAACAATACTGTCAACTTATACTGTATTTTAGACCTGGGGAGCTGTTCTTTAATTATTCAATACAATGGAAGAGGAATTTTACTTTGATTTTAGCGATGATGCGCAGCGTTCTGTAGAACGTTACGAAGAGATGATAAGGAACCAGGATCAGTATTTTTTTGATGCCCAGGCTTTTGAGAACATTATCGATTATTATATAGAAAAGAGCGATCCGGTAAAGGCTTTGCAGGTAATAGAATATGCCTTGAGTCAGCATCCTTATGCCGCAGTTTTTCTGATTAAGCAAGCACAGTTGTTTTTTATCACAGATCAGAATGAAAGAGCATTCTTTTCTTTGCAGAAAGCAGAAATGCTGGAAGCTTCGGAATCGGAAATTTACATTCTTCGTGGAAATATCTATAATAGCCTTGAACGTTACGCCGAGGCCCTTGAGAATTTTCAGATCGCATTGACGTTCGCCGAAACTACTGATGAGATCCTGCTGCATATCGCATATGTTTATCAGAATATGCTCGACTATGAAAGTGCGATCAAATATATCAAGCAGAGTCTTGAACAGAATATGGAAAATAAGGATGGACTCTATGAACTGGCATTCTGTTATGATATTCTGGACAAACAAGAAGAAAGTATTCAGTTCTATCAGGAATATATTGACAATGATCCCTATTCTTACGCTGCCTGGTATAATCTGGCAAACTCGTATCATAAACTCGACTTGTTCGAAAAAGCGATTGATGCCTATGATTATGCGATTCTGATTAAGGATAATTTTGCATCTGCTTATTACAATAAAGGGAATGCTTTAGTACAGCTGGACCGCTACGCAGAGGCTATAGAGGTTTATAAACAAACCTGGGAATACGAAAAACCTAATGCAGATACTTATTGTGCTATCGGTGAATGCTACGAGAAACTCGAGCGTATGGATGAGGCACGTGCTTATTATAAGAAATCTGTCAAAATGGATCCCAAACTTGCAGATGCGTGGTTCGGAATCGGTGTAACGCTAAACGCTGAAGAACGCTATTTTGAGTCTCTCCATTTTTACAAAAAAGCACTAGAGCTGGATGCAGAGAATCCAGACTTCTGGTTCGCTATGGCCGATGCTTATTATAAGCTAAACCAGATCGAGCAGTCAGTGGAGGCTTATTATAAAGTTTTGGAATATAATCCGCTTGACATTGAGGCATGGCTGGATTTTTCTACTGTTCTATACGAACAGGGCCGGACGCTGGAAGCCTCGGAAACTATAGCTGAAGGAATAAAAAACAATCCTGATGCGGCCGAGCTTTATTACCGGATGGTAGCTTATCTTTTTGCACTCGGTGAGAACAGCGATGCTATCGCTTACCTGGAAACGGCTTTAGTAACAGATCCGGAGAAACATTATATTTTATTTGAATATTTACCTCAGTTACAAGACAACAGAGCAATTATCGCCGTTATAAACAGATATATAAAATAGCTGAACGGGTTTTTTTTATACTGATCAGAATTTCCTGTTTTTTTTTTCACCTTTGCAGCAGATATGAATTACCCATTAAACAATATTCCGGAACGTCCAGTTAAACCACGCCAGAGTGGAATCACCATGGTGATGGATAAAGGACTCAGCTTAAGACAAACAGAAGATTTTATCGACGTTGCAGGCATCCATTCAGACATTGTAAAGCTCGGATGGGCAACATCCTTTGTTACCCCCAAATTAAAAGAAAAACTAGCTATATACCGCGATGCAGGCCTTCCTACTTATTTTGGAGGCACTTTATTTGAAGCATTTGTGGTGCGTAACCAGTTCGAAGATTATATTCGTGTTCTCGAGCAATTCGGAATGGAATATGCAGAGGTTTCCGATGGTTCAATTGAGTTGGAACATGATCGTAAATGTGAGTATATCCGTCAGTTATCTAAATATGTAACTGTAATTTCAGAAGTAGGCTCTAAAGATGCAACCAAGATATTTGCACCATATAAGTGGATCAAACTGATGAATGCTGAAATAGAAGCCGGTTCATGGAAGGTAATCGCTGAAGCACGTGAGGGAGGAAATGTTGGAATTTACAGAGGGTCAGGCGAAGTCCGTGAGGGCCTTGTCGATGAGATTCTTACGCAGATCCCAGCAGAGACCATTATTTGGGAAGCTCCTCAGAAAGAACAGCAGGTCTGGTTTATCAAGTTAATAGGTAGCAATGTGAATCTTGGTAATATCGCTCCTTCGGAAGTTATCCCATTGGAAACTATTCGCTTAGGATTAAGAGGAGATACTTTTGACTACTTTCTGAACGCCGTTAAGTAACAAAAATACATGAGAACTTTTGGACTGATTGGATATCCGCTTGGACATTCTTTTTCAAAAAAATATTTCACTGAACAATTTCAGCGGGAAAAGATTACTGATAGCAGCTACGAACTTTTTCCATTGGAAAATATAAATGAGATAGCCGAATTACTGGATACCCAATCAGGATTGAAAGGCCTCAATGTAACCATTCCCTATAAATTACAGGTTATGCCATTTCTGGACGAGCTCGACCAGGCTGCTGAGAAAATAGGCGCAGTAAATTGTATCTCAATTACTGACGTAGCCGGAAAAAGGCATCTTAAAGGATTTAATACTGATGCCTATGGATTTGAGTGCTCCATTAAGCCTTTTTTACAACCACATCATACCCATGCTTTGATTTTAGGAGACGGGGGCGCTGCTCAGGCGGTTAAATATGTGCTTGATAATTTAGGTGTCATCTGGAAATCGGTGTTGCGTAAACCAGCAGATAATGCCTTGTTGTTTAGCGACCTTAATGCCGAAATGATGAAACAGTATCAGATTATCATTAATACGACTCCCTTAGGAACATTTCCTGCAATAGAAACAGCTCCCGAGATTCCCTATGAGTTCCTGACTAATCAGCATCTTGCGTATGATCTGGTTTATAATCCCGAGATCACAACTTTCCTACGTCTCGCGGCTGAAAAAGGGGCTGCTATTAAGAATGGTAAAGAAATGCTTGAACTTCAGGCCGACCGTTCCTGGTATATCTGGAACAATTAACAATATGATTCCACAGCTCTCGTTATCAAATTTATAAAGACTCCTTTACCATGATCAAGATTCAGAAATTTACTTTTAATCCTTACCAGGAAAACACCTACGTTTTATACGACGAAACGGGAGAATGTGTAATTATAGATCCGGGAATGAATAATGGAAGTGAGCAAAATGCACTCGACTCCTGGATTAAAGAAGCTGGTCTGAATCCCGTACTTTTACTAAATACACATTGCCATATTGACCATGTTTTTGGTAATAAATTTGTTTTTGACCAGTGGGGGCTCAAACCTCAGTTTCATAAGGGAGAATTGAGTGTTTTGCAGGCGGTTCCTGCTTATGCGCCGCAAATGGGCATGTATTACGAACTTTCTCCGGAACCAGAAGTCTTTTTAGGTGAGACCGGTAAGGTCTCTTTTGGGCATAGCGAACTGGAACTGATATTTGCTCCAGGCCATTCTCCTGCTCATCTTTGCTTCTATGCGGCGAAAGATGGATTTTTGATTGGTGGAGATGTGCTTTTTTACGCGAGTATTGGCCGTACGGATCTTCCGGGTGGGAATCATGAGCAGTTGATTGCAAATATCAGAGAGAAACTATTTCTGTTACCCGATGCCACTGAGGTCTATCCCGGACACGGACCATCCACGTCTATAGGCTTCGAAAAGCAAAACAATCCGTTTTTAAATTAAGTAGCTGTATATTTGACCAAAAGACTAATAATTGAATACAGCCCTTTATATTGCCCGCAGGTATCTGTTTGCTAAGAAATCAACTAATGCCATTAATATAATTTCAACTATATCAGTGCTTGGCGTGTTTGTTGGTAGTGCGGCTTTAATCATTATCCTTTCCATTTTTAATGGGTTTGAGGAGATGGTGCTGAAAATGTTTAATACGGTTACACCGGAACTGGTTATAAGTCCGGCTAAAGGAAAAACGTTTGATCCGCGGGGCGCTGTATTTAACGGTATACGGAAAGATTCGAGAGTTTACTCTTATACCGAAGTGCTTTCTGAAAATGCATTATTGAGATATAATGAAAAACAGTCGGTTGGGCTGGTCAAAGGGGTTAGTAAAGACTATCTGAAAAATAAGGATCTGGACAGTATTATTGTCCAGGGTAAGTTTTTGCTGCATAATAGTAACGGGCCTCAAGCTGTTCTGGGATCGGCACTTCAAAATTATCTGATGGTTAATCCAAACGATCCTTTCACGCCTTTACAGATCTTTTCTCCCAAAAGGGGTATGAGTACCTCCTCAGTTAATCCGACAGATGACTTTATGAATCTTTCTATTCCTGTATCGGGTATCTTTGAAGTACAGCGTGATTTTGATAACGTAGCTATCGTACCATTGTCTTTTGCAAGGGAATTGCTGCAGCAAGATATTAATGTATCTGCTATTGAACTTGACCTGATCAAAAGCGGTGATGCAGACAGGCTGAAAACCGAGCTGCAGCAGCAATTGGGACCAGATTTTGAAGTGAAGGACCGGATAGAACAGAATAAGGCACTGTATAATATTCTGGGTACTGAAAAGTGGGCAGTTTATATCATTTTAACCTTTATACTGATTATTGCCATATTTAATATTATCGGATCACTAACGATGCTGGTAATTGACAAATTGAAAGATATTGCAATCCTAAGTAGTTTGGGCGCAGGCAAAAAACTCATTAAGAGAATCTTTTTACTCGAAGGAATGATGATAACTCTGGCGGGTTGCGTTTTCGGGTTATTTGTAGGGTTGATTTTCTGCTTATTGCAGCAGAAATTTGGGATGATTAGTATGTCTTCAGACAATATTACAATTGGTAATGCTTATCCTGTTTCTCTACGGTGGCAGGATTTTGTACTGGTATTTATAACCGTGAGTACTTTCTCTTTTATGGCATCAGCTTTGTCATCTAATTTAAGCGTTAAAAACATCAATAATTTAAATCAAGATCTTTAACATGAATTCCTTTAAACAAACTGCTTTATTGTTATTTGTATTATCTCTTTTTTGCTCAGCTTGTATGCAAGATACAGAAGAAAAAAAGACTGGAAAGACCAGGATAATCAAAGGATTATATAGTTATGGTCCTGAAATAAAATCCTTTACTGATTGTGAAGAGGGGAGAGAATATTGGGTGGCTGACAGTGCCGGCACGCTTGAGCTTGCATATAGTAAGTTCAACTTCGAAAAACCATACGAGCCGGTTTATATCGAAGCCGAATGCCATGCTATTAAATCGGACAGTCTGGTCGTCTCGGCAGATTTTGACTCGACATTGGTTGTTACCAGACTCATGAAAATTACACAGGCCATTCCAGATGGCCCATGTAATCCATAAATGCTTTTAGACAGTATCGGGCTTAACATATAACGAAGCAGGAACAGCAGGGATTAGTCCGGTTGCTTCTGCTTTTTCAAAAAGAATATCAATCGCTTTTCTGCCCTCTTTTCCCAGATCTATTGAATAGTTGTTGACATATAAATCGATATGTTTATACATCACTTCCTGGTCCATTGCCTGTGCGTGGGAAGAAATAAAGTCTATACCTGATTTAGGATTAGCGAAGGCAAATTCCACAGATTTACGAATTAGACGATTCACCTTCAGCTGGATTTCTTTACTTAGCGTTCTGCTAATCACTATTCCGCCAAGTGGAATTGCGCAGCCTGTAAGACTTTCCCAGTGGCTGCCCAGATCCAGTATTTTATGCAACCCTCTGCTTGCGTAAGTGAATCTGTTTTCATGAATAATCAATCCAATATCAATCCGGTCCTCTAGCAGGGCGTCTTCAATTTCAGAGAAAACCATAATCTCTTTATGCTGCATTTCGGGGAAAGCAATACCCAGTAGGAAATTGGCTGTAGTTAACTTACCGGGTATACCTATCCTTAAATCTTTACCTTTCGCAGCTAATGTTTCAAGGTCTAGCAAACTCTCGTCTTTACAGATCAATAATGGTCCGACACCAAAGCCAAGTGCACTTCCTGAATCCAATAAAGCATACTTGTCTGCCACATGTGCAAAGGCATGAAAGCTGAGTTTAGTGATGTCCAGTTCATGATTTACTGCTTTTTGATTGAGCGTCTCCACATCATCAAAGTGAACTTCAAAATCAAGGCCTTCCGTATCAATTTTATGATGAATTAAGGCGTCAAATATAAATGTATCATTCGGGCAGGGTGAAAATCCAAGAGTTAGCTTCATAGGTTAAAGGTAAGGAGTCCGCGCAAAGGCTTGGTTAAGCGATTGTCAAAAATCTGATAGCCCACGCATTCAGATTCCGGATAGATTTTCCTATTTCCCAGGTGGCCGTATTTCTTTCTTCCACATAATTAGAGATGCTGCGGATTTGCAGGCAGGGGATTCCCGTTTGTTCACAGGCATAAAATACAGCCGCACCTTCCATGCTCTCTGTGTCGGGGTTAAGCCGGTCCTTCGTCTCTTTGATGCTTTCTTTAGTGCCGTGTACCCGATTTACAGTAATGCCATTAACTTGCTGCAGATCTGTTTGAAAAGGCACTTCCGGATTAATTTCTTGAAAATGGCTTTTACCGAAGCCCAGTGTTTCTATTGTCAGGAAACCAGCAGGTGATTCAGCGCCTAACTCGGAAAATATATCCTGAGTGACTTGGACAAGTGTGCCCAGAGGAATGCTCCGCTGATATGTCCCAGCGATTCCGAGATTGAGAACCTGGCTGTAAGAGGAGTTTAAAGTACTACCCAAAGCAAATGCGGTAGCAGTCATACCTACGCCGGTAATGAGTACATCGAAATTTGGTGTATACATTAACCTACCTTCCTTTAGCAGGAAATGTTCACAGAGGCCTGAAACTTCAGGGAAGGTAGCAGCGACAACGAGTGTTTTCATTCTTTGGTGGATTAACCTGCGGCCGAAGTTAATATTTACATTTAACTTCCTTTAAACTTGGTCATTCAAATCTGGGTCTTAATAATTTGCGCATATAAATTTAAACGGCCTTCTAACCTTTCTGCGTATATTTGCAGCTAATCAGGTGTTTTATACGCTGTCTGTATTGAAATATAAAAATAAATATGATTTATATTACCCGCAAAGAAAATTTTAACGCTGCACATAAACTGGCCAGGCCAGATTGGTCTGATGATCAGAATCTTCAAGTATTCGGCAAATGTGCTAATCCTAACTGGCATGGTCATAATTACCAGCTTTTTGTAACTGTTAAAGGTGAAATCGATCGTGAAACGGGCTTTCTAGTCGATTTAAAATGGTTAAAAAACGTCATTAATGAACATGTTATCGATAAACTTGACCACAGGAACCTTAACTTGGACGTCGATTTCATGAAAGATAAACTGGCGTCTACAGAAAACCTGGCAATTGCAATCTGGGAAGAACTTGTGCCTCATATCAACAGCAGCAATGCACAATTACACAGCATCAAAATTTACGAGACCGAAAATAACATTATCGAGTATTTCGGTTAATCAGCATTTCCATGGAAGATCACACAATAGATAACTTCGGTGAAGAAAACGAAGGTTATATCAAAATAGACCGTTATAATACGGTTAAGACACGCTCAATTTCTAATCATTATACGGATATCCTGAGTCAGTTGGGTGAGAATCCGCAAAGAGAGGGCTTAATTAAAACTCCGGAGCGCGTAGCTAAAGCACTGCAGTACTTGACGCATGGTTATGATCTTGATCCTGCAAAAATATTGCGTTCGGCGATGTTTAAGGAAGATTACAGCCAAATGGTTGTAGTAAAGGATATTGAAGTATATTCAATGTGTGAGCATCATATGCTGCCATTCTTTGGTAAAGCCCATATTGCGTATATCCCTAATGGTCATATTGTAGGGTTAAGTAAAATACCGCGTGTAGTAGATGCCTTTGCAAGAAGACTTCAAGTACAGGAAAGACTAACTAATGAAATTCGCGACTGTATACAGGAGACATTACAGCCTGCTGGTGTGGCTGTTGTAATTGAATGCCAACACATGTGTATGGCAATGCGCGGAATTCAGAAACAGAATTCTGTGACTACAACGTCTGCATTTACCGGTGAATTTGCACATGACAGAACAAGGGCAGAGTTTTTGAGGTTAATTACCGCTAACCTGCATTAGTACAGCAATAAATTAAAATTAACGAACACAAAATTATTTAATAGATGAAAGCATTTTTATTCCCGGGTCAGGGCGCACAATTTCCTGGTATGGGAAAAGAACTCTATGAACTTGAAGAAGGGAAAGCATTATTTGAGAAAGCTAATGAAATAATTGGTTTCCGTATCAGTGATGTCATGTTTTCCGGTACAGAAGAAGAGCTGAAACAGACCAATGTCACTCAGCCAGCTATATTTTTGCATTCTGTCATTTTAGCTAAAGTTTTAGGCCAAGAATTTAACCCTGATATGGTTGCAGGACACTCGCTCGGTGAATTTTCAGCTTTAGTAGCGGCAAATGCTCTGTCTTTCGAAGACGGCTTAAAGTTGGTAATTGCGAGAGCAAATGCGATGCAGAAAGCATGTGAATTACAACCTTCCACTATGGCCGCTATCCTGGGGCTCGCAGATGAAGTAGTTGAAAATATCTGTGCTGGTATTGACGAGGTCGTAGTTGCAGCAAATTATAACTGCCCGGGTCAGCTTGTAATTTCAGGCAGCATTGCCGGAATTGAAGAAGCGTGTACACAATTAACAGCAGCAGGTGCTAAACGTGCACTTAAATTAAATGTAGGTGGTGCATTCCACTCTCCGCTAATGGAACCGGCAAGAGTGGAACTGCAGTCAGCGATAGAAGCCACTGCTATTAATTCTCCGATCTGTCCGATTTATCAAAATGTTGACCCCGTTGCGCAAACAGACCCTGATAAAATCAAAGTTAACCTGATTACACAACTTACTGGTGCTGTAAAGTGGACGCAAACAGTGGAAAAGATGCTTGCTGACGGAGCTAACGAATTTGTAGAAGTAGGACCTGGTAGTGTGTTGCAGGGGCTTGTTAAAAAAGTAAACAGAGCTATGCCAACGCGTTCAGCGTCGGTACCGGCATAATATATGTGATAATATAAAAGGGCCTGTCAATAAGATATTGTGTCTTTATTGACGGGCCTTTTTATAGACTAAAACCAACAGGTGTGAATATAAGGGGCAAAATCAGATTTCTTTTATTGATCTTGGGGATCTGCTGTATAGTAACGGCGTTGTCCTTAAAACATAGCATTACTGAAAAGGATCTGTTGCACCATGAAGCCGGTAAATTACAGCGTAAGCTAGCCGCAAAGGAAGAGCTGGTTTATTCCTTCCTGGCCGATGTTCAGCAACTTGAACGGGCTAAACAATTCCACCTGAATGAATCCTTCGCCCTTGAACATATAGAGACTTTCCGGGACGAGGGGATTAGTGTCTTAACTTATGATCCCTCCGGACTCAAATTTTGGAGTTCAAGTAAAGCAGTCATTACAGATCCCGATCAAATCCGGGAAGGCTCGTCATTTACGCAACTGCCTAACGGTTGGTACGAAGCCATTAAGAAATCTCAGGGAAATTATACGATGATCTTCCTGATTGATATTAAAAATCAGTTCAGTATCCAGAACAGGTATCTTCAAAACGGAATTGTTAATAAGCAGCTGGGGACTAATGCGCTGTCTCTGGCTTCGTTTATGGATGAAGAAGTATACGGTATTAATAATCTGGACGGGAAACTGCTGTTTGAAGTAAAACTTAAATCTAATTATAATCAGAGTGTCTATGCAACTATACAGATCTGGTTGTGGATCATCGGATTATTTTGCATATGCCTGTTTGTAAACTCCATCTGTGCGAGAATGGCTAAAGAAGGCCAGGTATTAAAGGCTTCTGTGGTGCTGGCATTATTCTTTTTTCTGGTCCGGTTTACGGACCTTGAATATGGTTGGTTTAATCATCAATTCAGTTTGGAGGTCTTTAATCCGTCTATCTATGCAGAAAGCTTTTTTCTTCCCTCGTTAGGCGATTTTTTGCTTAATGTACTTGCAATAACCTGGGTTGTACTATTCCTGTATACTTATCGTAGTTCTTTGCGTTTGCCGTTATGGATGACGAAGCGCAAAAGCGCTGGGCTTATGATACATTTTTGTTTAATCCTGCTGCTTTCCGGAGCAGCATTTTTAATCAATGATATTTTCTTCGGTTTGATCTTCAATTCCAAAATCAATTTTGATATTACGAACATTATCAACCTGAGCTGGTTAAGCTGGATCTGTATTGTCATCCTGTGTCTGGTATGGTTTAATGTTTATCTCATTGCCAGTATTTGTATTGAACTGACGCTACAGCTTAAGATTACGAATCGGGAAAGACTGGTGTTATTTCTCAGTATGTTCATCGCTTACGGCATTTATATGCTGGCGACAGATTTTACAGCCTTTTTTATTGCGTATGCACTGTTCCTTTTTATCTTTAGTTATAATCACTATATCAGGAATAACAAATTCTCCATCGGCATTTTTGCGGCTCTGTTTTTTTGTCTTGCCTTTGTATCTTCCATCAAATACCTAAAGTTTAATGACATTAAAGAAAGGAATAACAGATACATTATTGCACAGAAACTCCAGTCTTCCGATGATCCTAAGGTTATTAATTCTATCGAAAGCTTAGGGAACGGCGTGTCAAATGACCTGTTTATTACAGATTATTTCAAAAGCCCTGCGTTTAATCGTCACCTCGCTCTGCAGAATTATATTACTAAGACCTTTCTTGATGGTTATTTGGCCCCCTTCGAACATAATTTTTATGAATTTAATGAAGCCAGGGATAGTATAAATAACAAAGATCAGCCGAGATCGCTGCGTCACTATCAAAACCTCGTGAAATCAGGATCTGTAAAAGTATCAAACTACTTTTACCGGTTGAATGATACCTTCGGCTATCAGAATTACTTTGGTATAGTTCCGATTTTTGACGATAACCATATTTTAGGTACACTGGTTATTGAGCTGAAATCTCAACAATATAATTATAACAGCCAGTTTCCTGAAATTCTTATTGATGGAAAGCAAAAAGCTGAAGATGACTACAGTTCATACTCTTTTGCTTTTTATAATAACAATAAGCTCATTAAACAATCCGGGAGATACACGTATAAAATTGCCAATACAGATTTTAAAGGCAAATACGGCGAGCCAGTAATTATGAATGATGACCAGGGGTACAGTCATTTGGTTTATACTGCCAGTAATTCCAAGATTATCGTAATCAGTAAAGAAAAGGTCAGCTATATTGTACGGCTAGCGGCTTTGTCGTTCTTTTTTCTTGTCTTTATCATTTTTTCATCCATCTTATATGTACTTATCCTGCTCGTCAAAAATATAGATCACAGCTGGGGCGGCTGGTTTAATATAAACCGGTCACTCATGATTAATGCGAATAAGATCCTTTATAAGACCAGAATTCAATTCTCAGTCGTACTTTCTGTAGTAGCAACTCTGTTAATTGTAGGATGGTCTACATTCTTCTATATATGGGATGAATACAGAAAGCAGCAGGAAGATTTTATCAGAGAAAAGATAAGAAAGGTACAGCTCTCCTATGAAAAACAGATCTATTCCACCGGAATTCCGAAGCCATCAGATCAGGCGATAGTTAACTTCAACCAGTTTGCAGATATAAATTCTGCCTATCTTAATTTATTTGATACTAACGGGAATTTGCTTTTTACCTCTTTACCAAAAATGTACGACTACGGCATTATAGCCAGTAAAATGGAGCCTGGGGCCTATATCTACTTAAAGCAACTGCAGCGTTCCGAATATTCCAATCCGGAGGAGATGATAGGGGATTTCAAATATTCGTCGGCCTATGCCCCGATTAGAAATGCACAAAACCAGACTGTAGCTTATATTGGATTACCCTACTATTCAAACGAAGCCGATTATCAGAATAAAATTGGCTTATTTATTAATACACTGATTAATATTTATGCCCTTGTTTTTGTTGCAATCGGAGTATTGGCTGTTTTTCTCGCTAATCAGATTACGAATCCTTTAACATTTATCCAGGAAAGCATTAAGAAGACCAAGCTGGGACAGAAAAATCAACCGATTATATGGTCCAGGCATGATGAAATAGGATCTTTAATTAAAGAATATAATAAAATGATAGCAGCCCTGGAGGAAAGTGCTGTTAAACTGGCCAAATCAGAGCGGGAAAGTGCGTGGAGGGAAATGGCTAAGCAGGTAGCCCATGAAATTAAAAATCCGCTTACACCGCTTAAGCTAGGCGTTCAGTTACTCGAGAAATCCTGGAAAGAAAAAGATCCGAACTTCGAGCTTAAATTTCAGCGGTTCTATAAGTCATTCGTAGAACAAATTGATAGTCTGGCAACCATCGCATCTGAGTTCTCGAATTTCGCGAAAATGCCCGATACCAAGTTAGAAGAATTGAAACTGATACCAATCATCAGACAGGCTAAGGATGTCTTTAATCATAGTGAAGACGTAGAAATCTACCTGAGTGATAATTCAGGGCGTGAGATACAGGTTCTGGGCGATAAAGGACAGTTGCTCAGGTCCTTCAATAATTTGCTTAAAAATGCAATAGAGGCAGCTTCAGCAAAGGTAGCATGCCGTATAGACATACGGATTACGAATGATGAGACGGATGTATTTGTTGAAGTCCAGGATAATGGAAAGGGAATAGACGACGAATTACGGAAGAAGATATTTGTGCCTAATTTCACTACGAAATCATCAGGAACAGGATTAGGCCTCGCTTTTGTCAAACAGGCTGTTGAAAATGCAGGTGGAAGTATTGAATTTAAATCCGGGGCATCAACAGGGACGGTCTTTTATCTCCGTTTCCCGCTTGCTTAAAAGTTATTTAAGCTCTACGGATGCCTTACCCATGGTATAGCCGTTTGCATATAAAATAATGTTGTACGTACCCTTGATAAATGGCTGGGGATTTACCCAATCAATCTGATACGATGTGCTATCATTTTTATACGAAATGGTGATCATATCACTGTATTGCATCTCCTGTCCATCTGCCTCGAACATATTTTTTTCATCAGCCACAAGATTTCCCGATGGGTCAAATACTCTAAGATAGATTTTATGATAATCCTTAGCAGCGAGCTGATTAGGTACAATATCAAAATAAGTAATTAATTTACGGGCGGCAGAAGCCTTATTAACTTCGATATTTTTACCGTTGTTTTTAACCCTGTAACCTATTAAACGCTCGTTATATGCTTTGAGGGCAGCACTGCTCTTTACTTTTTCACTAAGCTCGCTATTTTTCTTTTCCAGATTTTGTGCTTTGGCTGAAACTGTAAGAACCGACCTTTCAAGACTGTCGCGCTGAGTTTTAAGATCGGCATTCTCCCTTTCGAGACGTCCGATATCATTTTTATACCCTTCTATAAAAGTTCTTAGCTTTTGAAGTTCATTCTGCGCGTTGACAAGCTCTTCACGAGTAACTTCACCCTTCTGAAGCGCCTGTTTAAGTTCTGCTATTTTAGCACGTGCCATATCGTGTTCACGCTGTAGCTTTTCTGTGAGGGCGACATTCAGTTGATTCACCTTATCGAATTCTACCTCGATTTTTTCAACTTCAAGCTTCAATCTGTCCCGTTCAGTACTAGAAGTGACGAAACGTTCCTTTTCGTGTTTATCTTTGAAAAACAGGAATGCATTAGTACCTAATAAAGCAATGATAACTACAACTAGAAAATAAATTTTATTACGGTCTCCTTTATGGTCGGGATCTTTTGTGTCTAACATTTATTATCAAAAATGAGTTGTATATAGTAATTTCTCTGTATTCCCTTTTTCTAAAAAAAAGCGAACATAAGATAAATAAGATAATTAACTGTAAAAAATGAACTTTAATTGTATGAGAGCTTAAAAAAAATCGTTTACTTGCTGATGACACGAAATGTGGCTGGTAGGGATTTTCCCATAACGAGCACTAATTACACGAACAAAAGAACAAATAATGCTGAAAAAGATTGTTTATACAATTTTCACAATTTTAATTTTTCCCAATTTTATCTTTGCGCAAACTGTAGCAAAAATTGCTCCAAAAAGAGAATTCCGCGGTGTCTGGGTAGCCACTGTAGCTAATATAGACTGGCCATCAAAGCCGGGACTTAGTGCAGATCAGCAGAAGCAAGAGCTGATTGGTCTGATGGAACAACATAAAAGAAACGGGATGAATGCAATCCTGTTACAGGTTAGACCTGCCGCAGATGCCTTCTATGCTAAATCAAGGGAACCCTGGAGTCAATGGCTCATGGGCAGACAAGGGGTTGCACCCGCCAATGGGTATGATCCGCTCGAGTTTGCTATTAAGGAAGCTCATTCCAGAGGGATGGAGTTGCATGCATGGTTCAATCCTTACCGTGCGACTATGAGTGCCAATACATTCGTTTCTGAAGACCATATGACGCGAAAAAGGCCTGAGCTATTTTTCACCTATGCAGGAAAGAAACAGTTTGACCCAGGAATTCCTGAGGTTCGGGAATACATCGTACAGGTCATTCTGGATGTTGTTAAAGGATATAATATAGACGGAGTTCATTTTGATGATTATTTCTACCCCTATCCGGTAGCTGGGCAGCAGATTAATGATGGCGCAACATTTCAGAAATACCCGAACGGCATATCCAATATCAAAGATTGGAGAAGAAACAACGTCGACCTGCTGATTAAGCAACTGGATGACAGTATTCATCACTATAAGAAATATGTGAAGTTCGGTATCAGTCCTTTTGGGATCTGGAAGAACGATAGAGATGATCCGGACGGTTCGGCAACTAGCGGTTTGTCCAATTATCATGAGCTCTATGCAGATTCCCGTAAATGGATTCAGGAGGGTTGGGTAGATTACATTAATCCGCAGGTATATTTTAGTTTTACCCGTAAAGCAGCTCCGTTTGGAACGCTGGTAGATTGGTGGAGCAAGCATACTTATGGCAGGCATTTATACATCGGGCAAGCTGCTTATCTGGTTAATCAGAAGATGGAGGCAGCCTGGCGTTTTCCAGAACAAATTCCAGATCAGGTACGATATATCAGGGCTAATAACCGTGTACAAGGAAGTGTGTATTTTAGTTCCAAGTCCTTTTCTACTATCGCAAGAGGTGCGGCAGACTCTCTGCGCAACGATCTCTATCGCTATCCGGCGCTTCCACCGCAGATGCCATGGCTGGATGATATTGATCCTAATCCACCACAGGAATTAAGTGCTCAGGCAGTCGAAACGGGGATACAATTGAAATGGGCAGCACCCTTAAAAGCGTCCGATGGCGAAACAGCCTCCGGGTACGTTATCTACAGATTTGCTGAAGGTGAAGATATGGACGTATTACACCCGAAAAATATTATACGTATCAGTTTTGAGGATTACACCTTCTTTATGGATACTAATATTGAGAAAGGCAAGAGATATAACTATCTGGTCAGTGCACTGGACAGACTTAAGAACGAAAGTGAAGCCAGTGGTCCTGTCGGAGTACAGGCACAATAACGACAAAGGCCTCTGCTACAGCAGAGGCCTTTGTCGTTAAACCCATTTTCTTTGGAAGGGGGTATTTTAGAATTTCCAGCGGACAAAAGCTTCCATGGCCTCATATTCAGCAAGCCCGAGCTCGTCATAAGCCCTTGCTGTTTCCCTGTTCCGGTCTTCTGCCCTTTCCCAGAATTCCCGGGCATCATCTCCGGGGAATACGGCTCTGTCTTTCTGGGATTGATGCTTGAAAATCGCATATTTCTTTTTCTCCAGTTCCTGAGGGCTAAGCGGTACGGCCATTTCAATTTCATGGGTATCGTATTCCAGCCATGCCCCGCGGTATAACCAGAGCCAGCAGTCTTTGGTCCAG
>NZ_FNGZ01000013.1:0-104099 GCF_900103515.1 Pedobacter antarcticus | reverse complement strand
TTCGTATGGTACTCCTTGAGCTGATATTGTATACGATAACGGCTTCCTTTATACTCATCCCCCCATGGATAGCTCGAACAATCGATCGTTTTTCTGCAGTACTGTGAAGCTTGCGTTTATGCAAAATTGAACTGTACTTGTCCAACCACATCCCAAGGGTTTCTCCGGTCATTTTATAAGTCTTTATCAGATCCCTCCGGGGCGTCCCTTCTTCGGCCAGCTTAACAACATGAGCGATCAGTCGCTTGTCAAACTTCTGATTTTTACTCGTTCTTTCTGAGTAGAACAACTCTTCTTCTCTTTCCATACACTGTTTTATAGTGTATAGCTTTTTCAGGAATGGACATTGAGATGAATGGATTATTCGGGTTCTGATGCAGTGTTCCCTGGTATTTTTATTCCAAAGGCCGTAACTAATTCACCAGAATACACCATCTTGTTGGTTCGCTGTGGGTACGTGTGGGTTTCTTGTAGGTGTGGTGTGGGGTTCAGTCGAACAAGAGTAAAGGAACACTCAAACCAGACCCGAACATGATATGACCAAAAGCTTATTCACGGGACATGCCCGATGTTATTTCAGCTACTTGTCAAGAATGACTGAATTCAAAAATTGCTGAAATAAAAGTACTAAATTTGCAGCGTAAACTGATTGTCATGCCTAAGCTTCCTGTACACTTCTTCAACGAAGACGTGAATTATGTCCTTAAAAATAAAACTGTCATCCGTAGCTGGATTAACGACACTATTATTGCTGAAGGATATAAACTGGAAGAATTGAATTTTATTTTATGCTCCGACAAATATTTGCTGGAGATGAATAAACAGTACCTGAATCATGACACCTATACCGACGTAATTACGTTTGACAATTCAGATATTGAGGAAACCATTATTGGCGATATTTTTATCAGCGTTGAGCGTATACAGGAAAATGCAAAAACCTTTGGCAGTTCTGTTATAAATGAGCTGTGCAGGGTAATGATTCACGGCACACTTCATTTGCTGGGTTACGGCGATAAAGGGAAGGCTGCGAAGACCTTAATGACGGCTAAGGAAGATACTTACCTGGCCACCTTAAGCATTCCTGTAAAAACCAAGCCCCTATAAAATATAACACACTGTAATACAGTAACTTAATATAAAATAACTTCTCTCATCCGGGTTCTATTCAAGAATTGGCTGTCTTGTTCTGCTTTAATTGCTGACCTGCAGTTATCATTGATCTGCCCGATAATGAAGCGGTTAGCTATATATTTGTTATTTTTGCAGGTAATTTTAATTCTGATAATTCGTTAAAAAACTACTTTGAGCACACTAATTGCAGCAGAAAACTTAGGCCATGCCTACCATGATGAATGGTTATTTAAAAACTTAACCCTCGGCATCCAAACTGGCCAGCGCGTAGCGTTAGTCGGTATTAACGGTGCAGGAAAAAGCACACTCCTTAAACTATTAGCAGAAAGATTTAGTCCTCTTGAAGGCAAAATCGTTAAAAATAAATTCGTTAAAATTGGCTTTCTAGATCAGGAACCTTCTTTTCCAGATGGATATTCTATCAGTGATTTTATTTTTTCACTGGAAAATAAACAGCAGCAGCTGATTCGGGAATATGAAGAATTGATCGAAGATCCTAACCCTGACGAGCAAAAACTTAATCGTCTATATGAAGAATTAAGCGAGCACAATGCCTGGGAATACGAGCATGAAATAAAAACTATTTTAAGCCGTATGGGTATTAATCATTTGCAGCAGCAAATCTCGACACTATCGGGTGGTCAGAAAAAACGACTTGCTTTAGCCAAATTGCTGATTGAAGATCCGGAAATTTATGTACTGGATGAGCCTACCAATCACTTGGATATTGATACCATCGAATGGCTGGAAAAGCTTCTTACTTCTGGAAACAAAACCATTTTACTGGTAACTCATGATAGATACTTCCTGGATAATGTCTGCAATACAATTGTAGAATTAGACCGGGGCAAGATTTATAATTACAATGGAAATTACGCTTATTTCCTGGAGAAAAAATCGGAACGCGAAGCAGCTGACGAGAGTACATTCCAGAAAAACAAGAATTTACTGAAGAAGGAATTAGAGTGGATGCGCAGAATGCCAGCCGCAAGAACGACTAAATCTCAGTCGAGAATCGATTCATTCTACGATCTGGAAAGTAAAACAAAACAGCGCACAGACAATAAAACTGTAACCTTAAATGTGAAAATGTCCAGACAGGGAAACAAAATTCTTGAACTGGATCACATCGGACAGTCTTTCACAAATAAAAATGTAATCAGCGATTTTAGTTACACTTTCAAGCATGGTGACCGTATTGGTCTTGCCGGTAAAAATGGTACTGGAAAGTCTACCCTGCTAAATATTATAACTGGTTATCTGAAGCCGGAAAAAGGGATCGTAGGCAAAGGTGAAACTACCGTTTACGGTTACTATAAACAAGGAGGATTAGCCTTTAATGAGAAAGAACGTGTAATTGACATCGTTAAATCTGACGCCGAATATATCAAGATGGCAGATGGTCAGACTATCTCTGCATCTCAACTCCTGACTCTATTTTTATTTCCGCCAAAGAAACAACATGGCATGGTCGAGAAGCTCAGCGGTGGTGAGAAAAAGAGATTGCACCTGATGAAAGTATTAATGCAAAACCCGAATTTTCTTATCCTTGATGAGCCTACAAATGACCTGGATATAGATACCCTAAATGTGCTGGAAGAATTCCTTGAAAACTTCCCTGGCGTATTAATTCTCGTTTCTCATGATAGATATCTTTTGGACAAAATGAGTGAGCAATTATTCATTATGGAAGGTAACGGAGATGTGCAAATTTATAACGGAAATTACTCAGAATATAGAATCAGCCTCGACGTTGCAAAAGATAAGCCCGCAACTAAAGTTGCGAAAGCTGATACTATATCTTCCGCTCCTGCCCCGGTAAAACTTACCTATAAAGAGCAAAAGGAATTAGATGATTCAGAGCAGGCCATTGCTTCATTTGAATCAGAAATAGCGGCGCTAACCAATGGTCTTTCTGAAATTGATCCGGTAAATTATCAGCAGATACAAGATCAGACCTTAAAGATACAGACGATTCAGCAAAACCTGGATAAAACGATGGAACGCTGGCTGGAACTATCAGAAAAGGCAGGAAGTACGACTTAATACCAGCACTTATAAGCCCTTCATACTGAAAATGATTGCGAGAGCTACCTGAAATAAATAAACGTTCCACGTGAAACCTCTAGTGCTTTAAAGGTAAAATTGACACCCCTGTTTCACGTGGAACCTAATACATAAAAAGATGTTTAAAGAATATGATGTAATTGTAGTTGGTGCCGGACACGCAGGTTGCGAGGCGGCCGCTGCAGCAGCAAACCTGGGGTCTTCAGTATTGCTAATTACGATGAATATGGAAACCATCGCACAGATGAGTTGCAACCCAGCCATGGGTGGAGTAGCCAAAGGACAGATTGTTCGTGAGATAGATGCCATGGGTGGATACTCCGGAATTATTGCAGATAAAACTACGCTTCAGTTTCGCATGCTCAACCTTTCTAAAGGCCCGGCGATGTGGAGTCCGCGTGCACAAAATGATCGTAAACGTTTCGCCGAAGAATGGCGTCTTGCTTTAGAACGTACTCCAAATGTAGACTTTTGGCAAGACATGGTAAGCAGCCTGATTATTGAAAATGATCAGGTCAAAGGCGTTAAAACTTCTATTGGTTCTGAGATCCGTGCAAAGGCTGTTGTATTGACTAACGGCACCTTTCTAAATGGTATAATTCATATAGGTGAGAAAAAATTCGGCGGTGGAAGAACTGGCGAAAAAGCAGCAACCGGATTAACGGAACAGTTAACCTCTATAGGATTTGAAGCTGGCCGGATGAAGACTGGTACCCCACCCCGTGTTGATGGCCGTTCCCTAAATTATTCGTTAATGGAAGAACAGTGGGGAGATGAAAATCCAGGACGTTTTTCATATACAGATGTAGCACGCCCGAAGGATCAGCGCTGCTGCTGGATTACTTATACAAATAGTAAAGTACACGAAACGCTAAAAGAAGGATTTGAAAAATCTCCTATGTTTACAGGTAGAATAAAAGGATTAGGTCCTAGATACTGTCCTTCTATAGAAGATAAAATAAACCGCTTTGCTGAAAGGGACCGTCATCAGATATTTGTAGAACCTGAAGGTTGGGATACCTGCGAGATATATGTAAACGGTTTTTCAACTTCGCTTCCTGAAGATGTGCAATATCGTGCCTTAATTCAAATTCCAGGATTTGAAAACGCCAAAATGTTTAGACCGGGTTACGCGATTGAATACGATTATTTTCCACCAACCCAATTATCGTTAACGCTGGAAACTAAAAAAGTAAGCCATTTATATTTCGCAGGACAGATAAATGGAACAACGGGATACGAAGAGGCGGCCAGTCAAGGTTTCATTGCAGGGATTAATGCGCACCAGCAAGTTTATGAAAAGCATGAACTGATTATGAAGCGCAGTGAATCTTATATCGGTGTGCTCATAGATGATCTGGTAACAAAAGGAACAGAAGAACCTTACCGAATGTTCACATCAAGAGCAGAACACCGTTTACTGTTACGCCAAGATAATGCAGATATCCGTCTCTCCCCTATCGGCTACGAATTAGGATTGATCAGCGAGGAAAGAATTGCTGCCGTCAAACGTAAAGTAGCAGACTCGGATGAAATTGTTGCTTTCACCAGAAAACAAGGTATAGAAATGGCTGAAGCTAACGCGATGCTGGAAAGTGTAAATTCAAGCCCGCTGACACAAAATGTTAAAATATTTAATGTACTCAGCAGGCCACAGGTAAACATTAATGATGTTCGCCAGGTTAGTTCTGCATTTGACGAAAAGCTTAGCCAGTATTCACAGGAAACTATAGAGCAGGCAGAAATAAAAATTAAATACGAAAGCTACTTTCAGAAGGAACAGGAAATTGTTAATAAGATGCAGAAAATGGAAGACAAGGACATTAATCCTGATTTCGACTATAGTCAGCTTGGATCGCTTTCAAAAGAAGCCCGCGAGAAATTATTAAAGATTAAACCGCGTACCTTGGGTCAGGCATCGAGAATTTCCGGTGTTTCGCCGTCTGACATCTCAGTTTTAATGGTTCATATTAGCAAATAAAATATAATACACTGATAATCAATTATTTATATATAAAATTAAAGGTTTAGAAAACGGCTCATTTTAAAGAGATTTGGGCCATTTTCTAAATTTCCAAGACATAATCATTAAAAACATCCGTGAATCTCTTATATCGCCTGTAAATGACTAAAAACAGACTACTATCTTTCGCCATGAGTTTATGCTGCCTTGTTTTAGCAATCTCTCTGATGGTGTCCTGCGCGAGCATAGGACCGGGTCCACAAGGAGGCCCGAAAGATTCTATTCCTCCAAAAGTGCTGAACATGCTGCCAGAAAATCTGACCCGCAATTTTGCCACTAAAAAAGTACTGATCACATTTGACGAATATTTCAAATTAAATGATCAGTTCAAGCAATTTTCTATTTCTCCGGATATCGAGATCCTCCCTACCCTACGGGTTAAAGGAAAAATATTGGAAATTGAATTTACCGATACCCTGGAAAGCAACACAACCTATACGTTAAACTTCGGCAAATCAATTGTCGACGTAAATGAAGGTAACTCACTCAAAAATTTCAGTTACGTTTTTTCTACCGGTCCGGAATTAGACTCGCTGACTATATCTGGAAATATCAGGAATGCGCAAACAGGTAAACCAGAAATCGAAGCAGCAGCAATTTTAATTCCTTTCGGCAGAGATACCCTATTTGAAAAAAAGAAAGCTTCTATATACGCACTGACAGATAGTAGCGGTAATTATAAAATATCCAATCTGCGGGAAGGAAAATATCATATGTATGCACTAAAAGAGCAGAGCAGTGACAAAATTTATCAGCAGAGTACGGATGAGGTCGGCTTTGTAAAAGATCCAATTGTATTGAGCAAAGACACCCAACAGGTAAATATGCTGGTATTTAAAGAAGTTGCAGAAACATTCCGTGTAGTAGACCGCCGGTTAAATACCGATGGTACGATTACCATGAATTTTAACCAGCAGCTGGACCACCCGGGCTTAACCGTTATCGAACCTGCGAATCTGGATGCCAATAAAAAATACAAATTCAGCAGTACAGGAGATTCTGTAAAAGTATGGTTAACGGATCTCAGTTTTGATTCTGCCAAAGTTAGTATCACCAATGGCGGTCAGCTATTGCAAACGATTAATTTCAACCGCGGCAAACGGGAAACCTATACACGAAGTTTAATCGCCGCAGATAATCTTGAGGGAAATCTCCTTAATCCTAACCATCCGCTGATATTTACTTTCGGATTTCCAATAGAATCAGTAAACCCGGCGAAAATAACGTTAACAGAAGATTCGGTCAAAAAAACTGATTTTAAACTAGAAAAGGACAGCTCAAATTTCCTGGCTTATAAATTTATTTACCCTTGGAGAGCTGGAAGGATTTATGAAATTAAAGCAGACACGGGTGCCTTTGCTTCGGGTTTTGATACCAGAAGCAAGATTTTCACGAAGAAGTTTGAACTTGCTAAAAAAGATGATTACGGAACGCTGAAAGTTAAAATTCTCACTCCGGAACCAAATAAACAGTATCTGTTGGAAATCACTAATGAAAGTAAAAACGTCGTTTCCAGGTTAACTGTAAACCAGGATACTACAGTGAGTTTTACGAATTACCGTGCCGGTAAATATTTTATCCAGATAGTCTACGATACAAATAAGAATGGCAAATGGGATACCGGGAATTATAAGAAAGGAATATACCCGGAAAAGATCTTCCACGAGCCAAAAGAATTGAGTATAAGAGCGAATTGGGACAGGAATGAAACTATCACCCTGCCCAAAGAAAATTAACTCTTAAACCAGCTGGAATAAAGGATATAATTATCCGGAAGCTGATTTAATAAAGCCCGTTGCTCTTCAGTAACGGGCTTTATTTTTTTTGCCGGAGTACCGGCATACAGATAACCGCTTTCACAAAGCATACCGCTTAAAACTACGCTGCCTGCAGCGATAATACAATAATCCTCCACTACGGCGTCATCCATTATAATAGCGCCCATACCAACCAGGATATGATCCTTTAATGTACAGCCGTGTACAATTGCATTATGTCCGACAGACACCCGGTTTCCAATTACCGTAGCTGCCTTTTGATAAGTGGCATGAATAACTGCCCCGTCCTGTATATTACTCTCATTACCTATAGTAATAGAATTGACATCTCCACGAATAACGGCATTAAACCAAACTGAACAGCCAAAACCCATTCTGACTGCACCAACAATCGTTGCATTTGGTGCGATAAAACAATCTGCTCCCCACTCAGGATGCTGACCTAAAACAGGTAGTATAACTGCCATATTTATAAATTAACCGGATAAGAAATATTAAAAAATAGTATCCGATATTTCAGCTGCATGCTGCGGATAATCTGTTGTAAAATGTAAACCCCTACTCTCTTTTCTTGCTTTCGCAGCTTTGATTACAACGAACGCAGTCTGAATCACATTACGCAGTTCACAGAGTTTTACAGAAACTTTATTTGCTTTATAAAAAGCTTCCGTTTCTTCATGTAATAAAAACAATCTGCGCATTGCACGATCCAGGCGGAAATCAGAACGCACAATTCCCACATAATCACTCATCAACTTTTGCGTTTCCCTCAGATTATGAGTTACCAGGATATCTTCGTCGGATTGAACGACCCCATCGTCATTCCATTCTGGAATCTGATCAGGAATCTCGTGTTTATCGAAAGTAGCAATCGCATCCAGATAAATTCGATGGGCGAACACCGGAGCTTCCAAAAGCGAATTCGAAGCAAGGCGGTTAGCGCCGTGTAAACCTGTAGAAGAACATTCCCCGCAAGCATATAAATTCTGAATAGTCGA
Organism: Pedobacter antarcticus; assembly: GCF_900103515.1. NCBI lineage: Bacteria > Pseudomonadati > Bacteroidota > Sphingobacteriia > Sphingobacteriales > Sphingobacteriaceae > Pedobacter > Pedobacter antarcticus. The sequence continues at coordinate 96,099 of NZ_FNGZ01000013.1, read as the reverse complement.
CCTCCCATTTTCATCCACCAAAATACCACCACACATATAATGTGCAGCTGGGGTAACCGGAATCATATCATTAGTCATGTCAATCCCGATGGATAAACATTTCGCATAAATATTAGGAAAATGTGTCAGAATGTCAGCTTTGTTACGGTGCCTGATATCCAGATAAACAAAATCTTCACCTGATTTTTTCATCTCTGAATCAATTGCTCTCGCTACAATATCCCTCGGAGCTAGTGAGCCCCTGGAATCGTATTCCAGCATAAATTCCTCTCCATTCTTACGCTTTAAGACTCCGCCAAACCCTCTTACAGCTTCAGAAATTAAAAACGAAGGATACTCTCCAGGGTTATACAGAGCCGTCGGATGAAACTGAATAAACTCCATATTCCTCAATTTGCCTTTTGCGCGGTACACCATTGCCATTCCGTCTCCGGTAGCAATAACGGGATTTGTCGTACTCGAATAGACGTGCCCAGCCCCGCCGGAAGCCATCACAGTGACCTTTGCTAAGATCTTCTCCACATCGTTAAGCTCTGTGTTAAAGGCATATATACCGAAACAGTTGATAACTTTAGTGCTTTTGTCAACAAACTCTCCGAGGTGATGTTGGGTAATTAACTCCAAACAAAAGTAATGTGTTAATATCTCTATGTTTGGATTTTCATGAATCTGACGCAATAAAACGCTCTCGATTTCATAACCGGTTACATCTTTATAATGTAATACACGATGTGCAGAATGGCCGCCTTCTTTTGCAAGGTCATAAACGCCGGACTGATCCTTGTCGAAATTAATTCCGTAATCAATGATCTCCTGGATACGCTGTGGCCCCTCTTTGACTACAATTTCAACAATTTTAGGGTCGCATAAACCATCGCCGGCAATCAGCGTATCCTCTATATGTTTGTCAAATGAGTCATCTTTGTTAACAACTACCGCAACTCCACCCTGCGCATATTTGGTATTGGATTCATCCTCGTTTGATTTAGTCACAATCAAAACTTTTCCATGTTTCGCGGCCTTTAAAGCGAAGCTCAACCCCGCTATACCCGATCCAATCACTAAAAAATCAACTTTTCTCATTAAAATATGCAAATTCAGCCCTCTTGTTAACAACGTTAAAAAAATGTTAATTACTTGTCGATAGAAATAGAGGAACTATTTAAGAATGTTTAAAGCTAAGCTAAAATGAGAATTAGACACAATATTTTAAGTTATTTTTAAGCAACTTTGCAGGAGTTATTAACTTTTTCCCACACCTCTATTAATAAACATCCAGATATGGATAACTTTTAATTATAAAAATTATAAGGTTGTAAATCAGCGGATATTTGTGAAAAGAATTAACCTTTTTTGTGGATAAAACTTGAACAAGTCAATTTGACGAATTATAAAGAGGGAGTTACAAACATTACTAACACACTAATAAACAATAGAAGTCTATTTATATTAAATAATTATTAATTATTGAAACGTTGAAAATGGATACCTTAGAAGAATTAAACCGAAGAGGATTTGTAGAAGAAAGTATCGACCCAACACTTGATCTTTTTGCAGAAATTGAAAAACTGAAAAAAGAGAAAAATGCTATCATTTTAGCACATTATTATCAAGAGCCTGATATTCAGGATGTTGCCGATTATATTGGAGACAGTTTAGGCCTTTCTCAGGAAGCTGCCAGAACTGATGCAGATGTCATAGTTTTTGCCGGCGTACATTTTATGGCAGAAACTGCGAAGATTTTGTCGCCTGAAAAGAAAGTTTTATTACCTGACATAAAGGCAGGTTGCTCTCTGGCCGACAGCTGTCCTCCACATTTGTTTAAAAAGTTTAAAGAGAAATATCCGGATCATCTGGTAATCACTTACGTGAATTGTACAGCAGAATTAAAGGCGATGAGTGACATTGTATGCACATCCACAAATGCTGTTCAAATTGTAGAAAGTTTACCAAAAGATCAGAAGATTATTTTTGGGCCTGATAAAAATTTGGGTGCCTGGGTGGCAAAAAAAACAGGTCGTGATTTAGTACTTTGGAACGGTGCATGTATGGTGCACGAAATCTTTTCAAGGGAGAAAATTACAAAGCTCAAAAATCGCCATCCGGAAGCTAAATTTATTGCGCATCCGGAATGCGAGGAAAGTGTGCTGGAAATGGCGGATTATATTGGTTCTACTACAGGATTACTGAATTATTCGATTAAAAGTGATGCTAAAGAGTTTATTGTAGCGACCGAAAGTGGTATTATTCACCAGATGGAGAAGGCCAATCCGGGTAAAACATTTATACCTGCACCACCGAATAATAATTGTGCCTGCAATGATTGCCCGTACATGAAAAGAAATACACTGGAAAAATTATACCTGTGTATAAAAAATGGATTACCTGAGGTAACAGTACCTGAAAATATTATCAGGGAAGCACGTAAACCGATAGAAAGAATGCTGGATATTTCAGCTAAACTGGGTTTATAAAACCTTGAATTATAGTTTTTTTATAAAAATAACATGTTTGAAAATAAGGAACGTACTGATCTGGCTGAGCTTGGTGAATTTGGTTTAATAGACCATCTGACTACCAATTTTAAGATCAGACATGAGACCAGCGTAAAGGGGATTGGTGATGATGCAGCTGTATTAAATTCTCCGGATAAACAAGTATTGATCTCAACTGATCTGCTGCTTGAGGGAGTGCATTTTGATCTTGCTTATGTGCCTTTAATGCATTTAGGCTACAAGGCTGTTCAGGTTAATCTGAGCGATATTTACGCGATGAATGGCATTGCAGCACAGATTACATTTTCTATAGGCCTGTCAAGCAAGTTTCCTCTGGAAGCTGTGGAAGAGATTTATAAAGGTGTGGAGCTGGCTTGCAATCAATTTAATATTGATTTGATTGGCGGTGATACTTCTAGTAGCAAGCAGGGATTAGTAATTAGTGTAACCAGCATTGGATATGCCGCAGCAGGAGATGTAGTTTATCGTAATGGTGCTAATGAAGGCGATCTGATCTGTGTATCCGGTGACCTTGGCGGGGCATATGTAGGCCTTCAGATTCTGGAACGTGAAAAGCAGATTTTTCTGGAAAACCCTAAAATTCAACCAGACCTGGAAGGAAAGGATTATATTATAGAAAGACAGCTAAAGCCAGAAGGAAGAAGAGATATTGTAGATCTGTTAGCACAAATGAAAATTGTTCCGACTTCTATGATTGATGTTTCCGATGGGCTTGCTTCTGAACTGATGCATATTTGTAAACAATCAGAAAAAGGTTGCACAATCTATGAAGAAAAGATACCAATTGATCCGATGACTTATGAGACTGCACGTGAGCTGGGAATTGATCCAACTGTCTGTGCTTTAAATGGTGGTGAAGATTATGAGCTGCTGTTTACTATTAAACAGGCCGATTATGACCGTTTAAAACATGACGTGGATATCTCTATTATTGGTCACATTACGGATCAGGCTTCAGGTTGCAGAATGGTATCTAAATCTAATGTGGTCCATGAATTGAAAGCACAGGGATGGAGCGCTTTCAAAAAATAAATAAAAATTGATAAGGTTATAAAATATCCGGATCAGTCAAGGCTGGGTCTAAAAATTTACGATCAATCTGCTTCGTTGTTTTTGCACCCAGCTTTTTAATTTTATCGGCAGTATTTGCCAGGTTTCCTGCACCTGTACTGAGCTTATTCATCGCCTTATCATATGCTTCATGACTCTGCCTGATATTACGGCCGATACTTTCCATATCTGTTAAGAAACCGACAAATTTATCATATAAACTTCCGCTTAAACGTGCTATTTCCAACACGTTACGATTCTGTCTTTCTTGTTTCCATATACTGGAAACAGTCCTAAGCGTTGCGAGTAAGGTAGTGGGACTGACGATTACAACTTTGCGATCCCAGGCATAGCTGAATAATTCGGCATCCTTTTGTACAGCCAATCCGAAAGAGGATTCTATAGGTAGAAAAAGAAGGACAAAATCTGGTGAATTGATCTGGTATAAAGCCTGATAATTTTTTCCGCTGAGTTCCTGAATATGATTACGAAGGGACTGCAGGTGTTGTCTTATATATAATTCCTTCTCTTCTTCAGTTTCTGCGTTTGCATATTTTTCATAAGCAACAAGAGATACTTTTGCATCAACTACAATATGTTTGTCTTCCGGAAGGTCGATGATAACATCAGGTTGTACCCTATTTCCAGCGGCTGTAACGAAGCTGGACTGAATCCGGTACTCGGAATCCCTGACCAGACCGGATCGTTCCAGTACGCGCTCTAAAATAACTTCTCCCCAGTTACCTTGTTTTTTCTGGTCTCCTTTTAAAGCTCTGGTCAGATTAGTTGCATCTTCCTGTATTTGTTTACTCTGGTCCATGAGCTGTGAAATAACACCTTTTAGTATATTCCGCTCGTCTGATTCAGCTTTATATACCTTATCGACCTTTTCCTCAAAAGCCTTTATATTCTGCTTCAGCGGGCTTAAAATAAGGTCCATGCTAGCCTGGTTATGGGCATTGAAACGAATTGTTTTTTCTTCAAGTATTCTGCTGGCCACCTGTTCAAATTCCAGTTTGAATTTTTCCTGAAGCTCCAGGATATATTTTTGTTGTTCCTGCTGTTTATCCAATTGAGCACTGAGCATTTCTTCTGCTTTTACTGCACGACTTCTTTCGGCCATATAACCTAACCTCAAATCATTGATTTCATCTTCCAGTTTTTGCTTTTCATCCTGATAAAAATTCAAAGTTTTCTGATGTTCCTGCTCTTTAAGTTCGAGCATTCCGGTAGTGTGATTATCAGCAGGGGCTTTTTTAAAAAGCAGGAAAAATAAAACGAGAAGCACAGCGGCGAGTAAAGCTATAATGAGTATATCCATTGCTAATATTTTTATCAAAAATCTGTATTTAAATTTGTTTTCACAAATAAGTTAGTAAAGTGGTTTTAAAAAATCAGAGCTTTCTCTATTATAGGTACAGTTTTTGATTAGGAATTGAAGCACTAAATAAAAAGATGGAAGCCTATTTGATTTTGATTATTCCGATGCTGCTGATCAGCATGTTTGTACAATGGAAATTTAGAAATAAGTTTGCTAAATATGCTGAAATTCAGTTGAGTTCGGGCATTTCCGGTAAAGAAGTAGCAGAAAAAATGCTGAGGGATAATGGCGTTTATGATGTCAGTGTGATCAGTGTTGAGGGGCAACTGACAGATCATTATAATCCTGCAGATAAGACTGTTAATTTAAGTACTGATGTCTATCATGGGCGCAGTATTGCTGCTGCGGCAGTTGCTGCACATGAATGTGGTCATGCTGTGCAGCATGCTACCGCTTATCGATGGCTGCAATTACGTTCTACTATGGTGCCAGTGGTGAGTATATCGTCGAATTTATTGCAATGGGTTCTGATTATTGGCGTATTGCTTATCGGTTTTACCGGTAATCCGGTAGTTCTGGCAATCGGAGTCTTAGGTCTGGCTCTAATTACCATTTTCAGCTTTATTACGCTTCCTGTGGAGTTTGATGCCAGTACCAGGGCATTAAACTGGCTCAAAAATAATTACGGAATTATGCAGACACAACAGGAAAATGCGCAGGCTAAAGATGCACTTTGGTGGGCAGCAATGACTTACGTAGTGGCGGCACTGGGTGCTTTGGCAAATCTGCTATACTATGCAGCAATGCTTTTCGGAAGAAACAGGGATTAAAACCGTCTGTTAATTTAAACGGTATGGGACAATCAATTCAAATTCAGGTATATCGACCAGGAATGAACTTTCGTCTGCGCTACGGTACATTTGGTAATTTCCGGACATAGTGCCAATATCGCTGGACAGGTTACAACCTGACACATAAGAATATGTATCACCCGGATTAATAACCGGTTGAAGACCGACCACACCTTCTCCTTCAACCTCTCTTCTGGATCCGTTGGAATCAAAGATAAACCATTGTCTTCTCATTAGTTGAATAGTATAATCAGTAAGATTTTCTATCGTAATCTGGTAGGCAAACATATAATGTTCCTTGTCGGGATTAGAATACTCTTCCTGATAAATTGTAACTACTGATATTTTTATTCCCTCTGTTATTGCTGTAACCATCACTTAACCTTTAATGCCAGTTCTTTTTCAAATATCAGGCCATTTCATCCTGAGGAATGATATGCTGATAATGGTATGCCACTTCGTCCAGAATTTCATGTATAGTCTCGATATTGTCCTCTTTTACAAGCAGCATCCGGTAGTTTTTAAAGTCCGGGAGCCCTTTAAAATAATTAGCATAATGCCTTCTCATCTCAAATATGCCCACTTTCGGGCCTTTCCAGGCAATAGATTTATCTAAATGCGTTCTGCATACTTCAACCCTTTCTAAAACGCTGGGGCCGGCTAATTTCTCTCCAGTCTTGAAATAATGACTTACTTCACGGAAGATCCAGGGGTAGCCGATAGCTGCTCTTCCAATCATTATACCGTCAACTTCGTATTCCATACGCCAGTCCATAGCCTTTTCGGGGCTGTCTATATCACCATTTCCAAAAATAGGAATCTTGATTCTAGGGTTTCTTTTGATTTCCCGGATCATAGTCCAGTCCGCAACACCTTTATACATTTGTGAACGTGTTCTTCCATGAATAGTCAGGGCCTGAATTCCTATATCCTGAAGTCTTTCGGCAACGATATCGACGTTTTTAGTATTGTCATCCCAGCCTAGACGGGTCTTGACCGTTACCGGAAGATGTGTAGATTTAACAACAGCCTCCGTCATTCTGACCATTTTGTCAATATCTTGTAATAATGCAGAACCGGCACCTTTACAGGCAACTTGTTTAACCGGACAGCCATAATTGATGTCGATTAAATCGGGTCCTGCCAGTGTGGCAATTTCTGTAGCCTCTTGCATGGAAGATATTTCGGAGCCAAAAATCTGAATCCCGATTGGTCTTTCATATTCGAAAATATCAAGCTTCTGACGGCTCTTCGCAGCATCTCTGATCAGACCTTCAGAGCTGATAAACTCCGTATACATCATGTCTACGCCGCTTTGTTTACATACAAAACGAAATGGCGGGTCACTTACATCTTCCATGGGCGCAAGTAACAATGGGAACTCGCCCAGGTCTATATTTCCTATCTTTACAGACATTTTTCTATCTTCAAACCAAAATTAAGCCACAAAGGTACAAAAATCCTTAATAATGAATTTTATTCCAGACGAAAGGCTAGAAAAGAGCCCTTATATACAGTTACTTATGCTAACCAGTTTTGCTTTACTGGGTATGGTGCTAAGTTCCGTTATAACCATAGGTCTGCTATATACGTTGTATGGCGGGAATGCATTTGCCGCGATGCAAGGTGGCGGCGAGGAAATTGAACTTTATATTGGCGCAATTAAGCTTAGTCAGGCTTTTACAACCATATTTTTATTCCTTGTTCCACCATTATTACTCGCCAGACTCGAGCATATAAAGATTAGTGAACTTATTGGTTTAGAAAAACCGGGTGCAAGAGGTTTATTAATTGTAGCTGCACTGATGGCCTGTTCGATGCCGGTTATAGAATGGCTTGCACTATGGAATCAACAGATGGTGCTCCCAGAGTGGCTTAAGCCGATAGAAGAATGGATGCGTGCTAAGGAAGATGAAGCGACACGGCTTACACTGGCATTTCTGAAAGTTAATAACGTGGGCGATTACTTTATTAATCTCGTAGTTATTGCACTTTTGCCGGCTATCGGTGAAGAGTTTTTATTCCGCGGTGCAATACAGCGTTCATTTAAACGCATGTTTGCTAATCCGCATATCGCTATCTGGGTGGCAGCATTTATTTTTAGCGCTATTCATATGCAGTTTTTCGGCTTTCTGCCCAGGTTATTATTAGGGGCAATGTTCGGGTATATTTATTGGTGGACAGGCAGTATCTGGTATGCCGTTTTTGCGCATTTTCTGAATAACGGTTATGCAGTTACGATGGCCTGGTATATGCAGGTAAAGCATCTTCCTATAGAAAATGCAGATAATAATTTCAATTTTAAGTGGTATGGTTACCTGATAAGCTTACTTTTGACGGTGATATGCCTGATGGTATTAAAAAATAAAAGAATAAATAATGGACAATAACTGGGTAAAAGTATTCACTTCCGGTAATGCACTGGAAGCAGAAATAGTAAAGCAAGGACTGATAGCAATTGATATTCCGGCTGTAGTTTTAAACAAAAAAGATTCTTCTTACCAGGCTTTCGGTTTAGCTGAAGTACTCGTAAACGAGGTAGATTCGGCAGCAGCTGAAGCCTATATTTTATCTATAGAAACGGAATGAAAACCAGAGCAATAACTGCATTTTTCTTTACTATAGTTATGTTGGCATCTCTTTATCTGGGTGCCTGGACGTTTACGGTTTTTTATCTCTTACTGAGCGTGTTTGCACTGCGCGAGTTTTACATTCTTATAGAACCGTCCGGAATCAAAGTACAGAAATTTACAGGTCTGACTACGCATGTACTTATTTTTGGATTGCTTGCAAGCTTTATGCTGCTGGACCTGGATCTGCATTATTTGCTGTTGATTATACCGGCATGCACGGCCTTTTTTCTTACAGAACTCTACAGGCATGAACCGGAACCGTTCCGCAATATAGCTTTTGGTTTTGGCGGACTTTTCTTTGTAACTATACCTTTTTGTTTCTTTTATGCCCTGGCTTTCCTGCTGGGTAAAACGCAGTTTAGCTTTCATTTTCCATTAGCTTTTCTGCTAATGTTATGGGCAAGTGATACTGGTGCATACCTTTTTGGACGTAAACTCGGGAAACATAAACTATTTGAAAGGCATTCTCCTAAGAAGACCTGGGAAGGATTTTTTGGTGGTGTTTTAACCAGTGTGCTGGTTTCTTTTATAATTTCCCTTTATTTTACTGAACTGACCTTTGCTTCCTGGGCTGGTATGGCGGTGCTCATCGTGAGTTTCGGTACACTTGGCGATCTGGTTGAATCTATGCTGAAAAGAAGTTTAGGTGCAAAAGATTCTGGTCAGTTGCTGCCTGGACACGGCGGATTACTCGATCGTTTTGATGGGTTGCTGATAGCTGCGCCGCTTGTATATGCTTATCTGTGGCTCATTCTTAATTAAAATTAAATCTTAAAGAGTCTCTGTAACAAATCAATGTCTTGAAAGTAAATAGCATTTTGCTGCTTTATATTTGGGTGAACCTAAACACGCCCTTATATGCTCAAACACTACCAAAAAACATTATGTTGTCTTTTACTGATCTGCAGTAGCCATTTCGCTAATGCACAAACAGTTCCTGATCCGGCATCCCATTTTGGATTTCCAATCGGCGAAGACTACAAACTTGCCACGTTCACTCAGACTGAGGCTTATTTCAAAAAACTGGCTGCTGCCTCTAACCGGACTAAGCTGGTTAATATCGGTTTAACCGAAGAAGGCAGAGCGCAATTTATGCTCATTATCAGCTCTCCCGAGAATATGAAACATCTGGATCGCTATCAGCAGATTTCCAGACAACTGGCCCACGGGAAGGGTCTGACTTCTGAACAGGCCAAATCACTGGCTGCTGAAGGTAAAGCGGTGGTGTGGATTGATGGCGGACTGCATGCTAATGAGACTGTAGGAATACATCAGCTCATTGAAACCGCTTATCAGCTGACATCCAGAAATGATGAAGAAACTACCGGTATTCTGGATCATGTAATTGTATTAATGACCCATGCCAATCCAGACGGACAGGAGCTGATCAGTAACTGGTATATGCGCCATAAAGACCCGTTGAAAAGAACAATTTCAGGGGTTCCCACACTTTATCAAAAGTATATAGGGCATGATAATAACCGTGATTTTTTCATGCTGAATATGAAAGAAACACAGAATATGGGCAGACAGCTTTTTGTAGAATGGCTGCCGCAGATCATGTATAATCACCACCAAGCTGGTCCTGCAGGGACAGTAGTCGCAGGGCCGCCTTACCGTGATCCGTTTAATTATGTTTTCGACCCTCTTTTAATGACCAGTATTGATGCTGTCGGTGCAGCAATGCATAACCGCATGAATACAGAAGATAAGCCCGGATATACCCAGCGGAATGGCTCGGTATTCTCTACCTGGTACAACGGCGGACTGCGTACCACAACCTACTTCCATAATATGGTGGGTTTGCTGACTGAAATTATCGGTGGTCCGACACCAGCTGATATACCGCTGGTTCCTTCACGGTTATTACCAAACAGTGATTCACCTAATCCTGCACAGCCGCAAAAATGGCACTTTAAACAGTCTATAGATTATTCTGTATCGCTGAATTACGCAGTATTAGGTTATGCCCGCCGTTACAGTGATGAAATTCTTTTCAATACCTACAAAATGGCTAGTAACTCTATTCGTAAAGGCGGTACTGATACCTGGTCATTCTCTCCTAAAAAACTGGAGGCGATCAATGATGCGGCTAAAAATGATCCGGCACTGGCTACTGTAAACCGCAGTGGCTTACCGGTAAAATATTATGATGCCGTGATGAAAGATCAGAAGCTAAAAGATGCAAGGGCCTATATTATCCCTGCTGACCAGGCCGATATTACCACTGCAGTAAAATTTTTGAATGCCTTGATCAGAACGGGTGTAGATGTACACCAGGCTAGTGCTGCATTTAAAGTAAATGGTAAAAATTATCCAAAAGGATCTTATATAGTCAAAACCGATCAGGCTTTCCGTCCGCACGTACTGGATATGTTTGAACCTCAGGATCACCCAAATGATTTTAAATACGCTGGCGGCCCTCCTGTGGCGCCTTATGATGCTGCAGGCTGGACATTGGCTTATCTGATGAACGTAAAATTTGACCGGATTGCAGATCAGCTTGAAGGACCCTTTACTCTATTACCAAACGGAGCTTTACTGAAAGCAGAAAGTACTGAGCCGGTTAAGGCACAAGCATATCAGCTAAGTGCAGCTGTAAATGATTCTTATGTAGTAGTTAATGACCTTTTGAAAGCTGGTGCAGAAGTGCACAGAAATACAGCAGACGGTTCTTTCTATGTGCCTGCAGCTGGTAAATCGCTGGAGGTTTTGAAATCTTCTGCTGCTAAATTAGGTTTGCAGCTGGTTCCGGCTGCGGCTAAACCGCAGCAACTGGTTAGGCTTAAGCCATCAAGAATAGCATTGTGGGATACTTATGGTGGTTCTATGCCGTCGGGATGGATCAGATGGCTAATGGAGCAGTATCATTATCAGGCTACGGTTGTTTTTCCACAAGAGATAGATAAAGGAAATCTGAACAGTAAATATGACGTGCTGATACTGGTCGGCGGAGCGGTTCCGGCTGCTGCAAATGATGGTGGCGGAAATCGTTATCAGATGCCCGAACCGGAAAACCTGCCGAATGAATTTAAAGACAGGACAGGAAAACTTTCTGTAGAAAAATCTGTTCCGGCTTTACGTGCATTTATGGAAAAAGGTGGTCATGTAGTGACTATCGGTAGTAGCACTGCGCTGGCTTATCATTTAAGGCTTCCTGTTAGGAATGCTTTGGTTGAAATGACTGCTGCTGGTACCGAACGCAGACTTCCTGCGGAGAAATATTATATTCCGGGCAGCGTGCTCCGTGCGGATTTCGATCAGTCAAACCCATCGAATTGGGGTATGGATAAAGCTGCGGACGTTTACTTTGATAATAGCCCTGTATTCAAAATCGCACCTGAGGCTATTTCGGGCGGTCAGATTAAGCCATTAGCCTGGTTTGGTAATCCTGCACCTCTAAGAAGCGGCTGGGCCTGGGGACAGGCTTATTTGCAGGATGGCGTTACTGCCTTTGAGGCAAAAGTCGGCCAGGGTAAATTATTGGCTTTCGGTCCGGAGATTACTTTCCGTGCCCAGACTCATGGTACTTTCAAACTGTTATTTAACCAGCTGTATCTTTAAGGCTGGTCTGGCACGATAAACATATTTTACAAAAAGGCGCTCCTTAACTCAGGGAGCGCCTTTTTTATTCTAATTAACGTCTTTTTTTAAGTTCCTGTAAAAGGTATTCAAGCCCATTCAGCCTAATTTCATACATCGTACCAAGCAGTTCACCGAGTTTCCCTTCGGGAAAGCCTTGCTGATGGAACCAAACCAGGTAGGATTCTGGCAGGTCACAATATAGCTTGCCCTTATATTTGCCGAAAGGCATTGTCTGACTAATTAATTTATTCAGTATTTCAGAATTCATATATTTTAATTGGCAACCATTTCCAGCATAGCAATGGCATCGTCCACACTATCCAGATTCTCAAATGCAATCCTCAGTGTATTTTTAACTTCTTTAAGATTACACATTCCCGGATGCTGCTGCGCAAACTGCAGGATCTTGTGAAATTGTGTGGAATCAAAGAAATTTGATTGTTTATCGGCAATGAAATAGCCTCTTAAAATACCCTTTTTAAAACTTAGTTTTTCAAAACTCAGTCTTTTAGCCGCCCATTGTAAACGGAGTACATTGAGCATGGTTTTTACAGGCTTCGGAACAGTGCCGAAACGATCCTTTAGCGAGCTTTCAAAGGCTTTAAGTTCAGCTTCATTTTCTAACTTTGATAAAGCGGTATAGAGGTTATAACGCTCTGTAATATTGGTTACATAGTCGTCTGGAATGAAAAGCTCCAGATCTGTATCCATTTGTGTAAAAGTGACAAAAGGTTTATTGGTTTCTTCTTTAAAAAGCTCTTTGAACTCATCTGATTTCAGTTCCTGAATAGCCTCATCAAGGATTTTGTGATACATTTCAAATCCTATTTCAGCAATAAAACCACTTTGCTCCGCGCCAAGCAGATTTCCGCTTCCACGGATATCCAGATCACGCATGGCAATATTAAAACCGCTGCCCAGATCTGAAAATTCTTCTATTGCGCTGAGTCTTTTACGGGCCTCTGAAGTTAAGGTCGATAAAGGTGGGCTCAACAGGTAGCAGAATGCCTTTTTATTGGACCGCCCTACCCTCCCGCGCATTTGATGCAGGTCACTCAGGCCAAACATATGCGCGTGGTTAATGATAATCGTATTGGCGTTAGGAATATCCAGCCCGGCCTCAATAATAGTTGTGGCTACAAGTACGTCCTTTTCTCCGTTAATGAAGTCCAGCATCACATCTTCCAGCGCATCTCCGTCTAGCTGACCGTGAGCGATACCAATTTTTGCTTTCGGGACCAGGGTCTGAATCAGACCGCCTAATTGCGTCAGATCATTAACCCGGTTATGAATAAAAAACACCTGACCTCCCCTGTCGAGCTCAAATTGGATAGCTTCCTGAATTAATTTATCGTTGAATACATGCAATTCTGTGTTTACCGCCTGCCTGTTAGGTGGTGGCGTACTCATAATACTCAGGTCTCTCGCGCCCATTAAGGAGAAATGTAGTGTTCTTGGTATCGGAGTGGCAGTAAGCGTCAGTGTATCAACGTTGACACGCAGTGCACGCAACTTCTCTTTGGCAGTTACACCAAATTTTTGCTCCTCGTCAATAATCATAATGCCCAAAGACTTAAATTTCACGTCTTTACTGAGCAATCTGTGGGTACCTATAACGATATCAACTTTACCTTCCTCTACTTGCTTTAGCGTCTCTTTAATCTGTTTACTTGTCTTAAAACGGTTGATATAATCGACTTTGCAGGGGAATTCTTTCAGTCTGGAAGAAAATGTTTTAAAATGCTGCAGCGCCAGAATGGTAGTTGGCACCAATACAGCGGCTTGTTTTCCATTGGCAACAGCTTTAAAAGCAGCACGGATTGCAATTTCTGTTTTCCCGAATCCTACGTCACCACAGACCAGGCGGTCCATTGGATGCGGAGCCTCCATGTCTTTCTTAACGTCGGCAGTGGCTTTTACCTGATCCGGGGTATCTTCGTAAATGAAGGATGCTTCCAGTTCCGTTTCCAGATAGCTGTCCGGATCGAATGCTGTTCCGACTTGAGATTTACGTAAGGCGTAAAGCTTAATCAGGTCCCTCGCTATATCCTTTACTTTTTTTTTAGTAGTTTTTTTGAGCTTATCCCAGGCTTCTGTACCCAGTTTATTCATTTTCGGGGCAGTACCGTCTTTACCGCTGTATTTGGCAATCCTGTTCAAGGAGTTGATATTGACATACAGGAGGTCGTTGTCGGCATAAATGAGCCTGATCATTTCCTGTGTCTTCCCGTTCACCTCTACTTTTTCCAGGCCGGCATATTTTCCGATCCCATGATCGATATGGGTAACGAAGTCACCTGATTTAAGGTCTCGCAGGTCTTTCATGGTAATTGCCTGGCTTCGCTGATAACCCCTTTTCAGTTTATATTTATAATACCTATCGAAAATCTGGTGGTCGGTATAGAGCGCAATCTGTTGTCGGGCATCTATAAAACCCTCTCTAAGCTGGATGTGAACCGGAACAAACTTAGCTGTCTTATCTATATCATCCAGAATGGCGTATAACCTTTCTGTTTGCTTAGTTGAAGAGCTGCAGATGAAATTATGAATATTATTTTTTTCATTCTCCCTGAAATTATGGATCAGGAGATTGAAATCTTTATTAAATGATGGTTGCGGACGGGTATCAAACTGTATTACCTGATCTGTCTGGAAGAAGAATTGTTTACCAAACTCCACCAACGCGAAATCATGTAGCGTATCCCCTGTTATTTTTTCATCTGCAAACCCAAATTTAGGATCTATCCAGGCATCATTATCCTGTTTTTCTTTCAATGGCAGTGCTTTCCAAAGCTGAACTGCTTTTTTATAACCCGTCTTAATGATATCAAGCGTAAATTCTACGTCTTTAATCCAGATCTGAGTATCTCTACCGATATATTCCAGCAGACTAATATTGCTTTCTGTCAGGTATTTAGATTGTACATTAGGAATAACGGTTAATGATTTGACATCCTCGACTGAAAGTTGACTTTCCAGTTCGAAGGTCCGGATGCTCTCCACTTCATCACCAAAAAACTCTATCCGGTATGGCAAGTCATGGGAAAAAGAGAAAATATCTACAATACCGCCCCTGATAGAGAATTGTCCGGGTTCGTATACAAAAGCTGTACGCTCAAACTCATAATCTATTAGAAACTCATTGATAAAATCGATGCCTAGTTTAATGCCCAGGGTAATTTCCAGCGTGTTTTTTTCGAGTACTGTTCTGTCAATAACCTTTTCGGCAAGTGCTTCCGGGTAACTGACGACAATTTTGCCATACGATGAATTATGGTTCAGTTCATTGAGGACTTCTGCCCTGGCCAGTACATTAGCTGTATCTACCTGAGTAAAATCAAATGCTTTTCGAAAGGACGAAGGAAAAAGCAGAATTTCCTTTTCGAGGATACTTTCCAGGTCGGACATAAAATAGGCAGCTTCTTCCCGGTCCGGCAGAATAAAAAGCTGAGGTTGATGCATAAGCATGTAGGTGGCTGCCGCTACGGTGGCATCTGCAGAACCTACCAGCCCCTTTAATTGCAATTTGTTACCTTTACCCCCGTTCAGGGCCTTTGCCAGCGCTTCGATGCGCTCATCAGTTTTGTATCTGTTGATCAGGTCACGAATGTTCACGAAGTAAAGGTAATATTTATGATTTGCTAATATGTAACAATGCCTGCTTTTATGACTCTAAAATTTAAAACTGCTAAGGCGCAATGGATGAGCCGGATACCAATTGAATTGGTCTTCTGGATTACCGCCATGCTTTTACTTGCCGCAGCACAACCGGTTTATCCACACCAGGGGAATCATTTTTCCCTTTGCCCGCTGGCAGCAGCTGGTTTGGAATGGTGCCCGGGATGTGGACTTGGCAGGTCTATAACGCTTTTTCTTCAAGGAGAATGGCGGGACGGCTTTAAGCAGCACTGGATGGGGGCGCCTGCGATTGTGATTATAATCGGCAGGATTTATGTACTGGCTAAAGCCGAATGGAAAAAATTGATTGTTAAAGGAGGAGAGAATGTATAATTCACCATTTATGATGCTTCCGGGCATCTCACCACAGGAATTTTCATACCTGAGAAGTGCGACTACAGGTTTAAATGAGAGAGAGTTGAATGGATTTCTGATGATCTACCAAAGCAAACGGAGAAATCCCGATGATATGCTGCTTTACTGCGTATTAGGCTTTTTTGTGCCTGGCTTATCCCGATTCCTGGTTAATCAGATCGGAATGGGAATCTTATACTTTTTCACTTACGGACTATGTGCAATCGGTACAATTATCGACCTGGTTAACCATAAGCGGTTGGCCATAGAATATAATGAGCGAATGGTGTTTGAAAGCCTTCAGCTTGTAAAAATAGGCTCATCTATGCAATATTAAGCAGGCATCGTATCTTTACCTTATGAAATTAGCTGAACTGACCAGATATCTGGAAGAATTTGCTCCGCTGAATTATCAGGAAGATTATGATAATTCAGGCCTGCTTTGCGGAGATCCGGAACTTGAAATTACAGGCGTACTGATAGCTTTGGATTGTACGGAGGCTATTGTTGAAGAGGCCATAATAAACCGTTGCAACGTAATTCTTACCCATCATCCCCTTGTGTTCAAAGGATTGAAAAGACTGACCGGTGGTAATTACGTAGAACGGACTTTGCTTAAGGCTATTAAAAATGGGATCGCCCTGTATGCTGCACATACCAATCTGGATAGCGTTCAGGGAGGCGTAAATGGGATGATCTGCAACAGACTCGGTTTGCAAAGGCCCAAAATCCTGGTGCCAAGAAAAGGCATCCTTAAAAAATTAGTTACTTTTTGCCCTGTAGCACAGGCTGAAACTCTCCGTGCTGCTTTGTTTGCTGCAGGCGCAGGGAATATCGGAGATTATGAAGAGGTTAGTTTTAATGCGAGTGGAACCGGAACTTTTTTACCGGGGCTACGTACTTCTCCATTTGCCGGTAGCCCGGGCATAGCTCATCGGGAACAAGAAATAAGAATAGAGACGATATTCCCTGTTCAGCTGGAACGTAAAGTTTTACTGGCTTTGCTGGAAAACCATCCATACGAAGAGGTTGCTTACGATATTTACGCATTGGAAAACAGCCTGGAAACTGTAGGGACAGGAATGTGTGGCTGGCTGGAGCAGGAAATGGATGCCGCCGATTTTATGAATCTGGTAAAGGAACGCATGCAGACTGAAGTGATCCGTCATACACGCCCAACCGGAAAGAAAATTAAGAAGGTTGCCGTTTGCGGTGGATCTGGAAGTTTCTTACTGCAGCAGGCTATTGCCGCGGGTGCTGATGCATTTATTACCGCAGATTTTAAATACCATGAATTCTTTGATGCTGATGGGAAAATAATGATCACTGATATAGGGCACTTTGAAAGTGAGCAATTTACCAGTGACCTGCTTAGGGATCTTATTTTAACGCGTTTCCCAGGGCTTTCTGCCCGCAAGACGACGCATAGTACAAACCCAGTCAGTTATTTCTTATAAGCTTTATTATCAGGCAGGAAAAATATTATTTAAGCAGCACCGATCTGTGGATCGCTGCTGCTTTCTTTTCCGTTTTCTACGTGTCCTGCAAAATGCTGGCTAAACTCCGGATGAGTCAGTTCTGAAAGTATAAAATCGTACCATGAATAGCTTTCTTTCAGGTCCAGAACCAATGCTTTTTCTTTGTCTCCCGCATTTAATCTCAGCTCAGCGACTTGTGTATAATAAGCTTGATGTGCGACTTTAAAATGAAGGGGGGCATTTCCCTTTTGGCGCCTAATTACCAGGCGGATATTTCCATCAGGTGTACCAGAGCTATTCTGCGTATATTCCAGCTGCACAGTCACATCGGGATCCTGTGCGGTGCCCCGATATGCACGGTAGAAACCGTTCACTCCGTTTACTTCCAGTTGATAATGCTGTTCCGGGAACAGGCTAAGTGGCCATTTATATTCCAGACTATCCCCTGCTGCTGCGGTAAATGACCAGGTTTTTTCCAGTCCGTAAACGGTAAATCCTGCGCCACTGGATGCCATACCGAAAAACTCATGACCCGATTTGAACTGGATTCCGATTTCTTTTTTCTCTTGATCAAGGGAAGAATTTGCATATAATTCATAAGGGAGTGCATTGGCAGGGCGGTTTCCCAGCTCCTGTCCGGGCATAAACGGGCTCTTCTGCGGGTTCTTTAAGGCCTGAGTGATCTCTTCCCTATTCAGGTTGTGATACCCTTTAGGGAGCGGTTTAAATTGTGCGCTATGAATATGTTCCAGATAAGGAACACGGGCGAGCGCTTCAGGGAATGAAATCTTTTCTCCGTTATAGGGTCTGAATACCGAGCTATAGTCTCCGCAAAGGCTGCGTCTCCAGCTCGTTATATTCTCTTCTCTGATGGTTTTTCCGGTTTTATGACTCAGGAATTTCTCCAGAAACTGGAGGCTTGAGGTATGGTCATAAACCTGTGAATTCACATAACCTCCCCTGCTCCATGGAGATACAATTACAGTTGGTACCCGGAAACCTAATCCGACCGGGCTCTCCCGGCTGCTTTGGCCCGCATAAACATATTCTGCCCGGATGTCTAGTCCCGGAGACACCAGTCCTGTTTCAGGATCTTTCGGATTAGGCGCAACTACTGGTGGCAGATGATCAAAATAGCCGTCATTTTCGTCGTAAGTGAGTATAAAAACCGTCTTCTTCCAAACTTCAGGATTTTTAGTCAGGATGTCCAGAACTTCGGACACATACCATGCGCCATACCAGGGGGCACTCGGGTGGTCGGAGAAATTACAGGGTGCAACCAGCCAGGATACCGCTGGCAGTTTACCTGAATCTGTGTCTTTCCTGAACTGATGCAGCACGTCTCCTTTAGGTATTTGTGCACTAACCTCCTTTCCATCTGCGTCATAGCTAATGGTTTCAAGTTTATGGTAATTGGGGTCATTCTTGTTAGTTACGAACGCTCTGCGATGGAGATCTTGAGTTTTAGCATCTTGAGCCGATAAAGGATTTTCTGCAGCCTTCTTAAAAGCTTCTTTCCAGTTTTCGAGATTTTTAAGGTCTTTTTCTGTCCGTTCACCTACGGGTTTTTGTTCCATTTTACGGATCTTCAGATCCAGGGATTTCAGGTATTCTGGGTGGCAAGTCACTTTGTATTGTTGAAAGAATTCCAGACTGTTATCGGTGAAATTAGCCAGCCATTCTTCTTCTTCATCGCTGAGCCCCGCTCCTATACTAATTTCATTCTGATAAATTTTCCAATCAATTCCCGCTGCAGATAATCGTTCGGGGAACGTTTTCCAGGTATTATGTTCCGGTATGTCGATCTGATCATTGGATACATGTGCGACCGAATCTTCATCCTGCTGCTGTTTGATTTTTCCTGTCCAGAAAAAAGACCGGTTAGGGCTGGTTCCTGTCAGTGAGGAACAAAAGCTATGATCACAAACAGTAAATGCATCTGCCAGAGCGTAGTAAAACGGGATATCCTCTCTGTTATAATATCCCATCGTTAGTGGCATATCTGCATAAGCTTCATTACCAGATCTTTTGGCGTCCAGCCAGCCGTCGTAGCTGCCTTTATTTCTTGCATCTACCTGGTTATCCCAGGAATGTGGTAACGAGTTCATCCAGGTCGCTTTGGTATCATTGAGGTTAAGTCTGAAAGGGGCATAGGTTTCCCCTTTTTTATTACGCTGCAGCCATACAGGATAATCATTGGAAAGGCGGATGGCTCTGGGGTCCTGAAAACCGCGGACGCCACGCAGTGTACCGAAAGTATGATCAAAGGAGCGGTTTTCCTGCATAAGCAGCACGATATGTTCTGCATCCAGGTAACTGCTGCCTAAAGCGGGATTAATGGCCATTGCTTTCTGTATTGCCGGTGGAATCAAGCCTGATACGCCTAATGCCGCACTTAATAAACCTGCTTTTTTAATGAATTCTCTTCTGTTCTCCATAGTAAGGACCGGAATGATAAGCCGTGAATTTATGGATAATTATTTCGATTTGTTCTCAAGGGTAATTGTAAATAATTTTGAATGGTTCTAAATTGTGCTACCTTTGGCATTTGACTAATCACGTAAAATTGAGCACTGATCCTTCAACCAAACGTATACAAATTGATGAGCAGTCTTTTTTCAAGCTTTATGAAAGCCATTGGAAAAAGCTGTATCAGCTTGCTTTGCAATATACTGAGAATGGATTTCAGGCTGAAGGAGTTGTTCAGGAAGTATTTACTTCTGTTTGGAAACGTCGTGAAAGTTTAGAATTGACAGAAAGTACGGCTCTAAACTATCTGGTAAGGGCAGTGCGTTTCCGCGTTTTCCGCCTGCATAGTGATGAGTTAAGGACTTCCCGTAAAATGGAAGAAATTAAAGCAAGACAGCCGGATTCTGCCAATCATACGGAGCAGGATGTGCTGTACCGTTTTTTAAAGGAAGATGTCGATCAGCTGATCGCCCTTCTGCCAAGCCGCTGCAAAGAAGTTTATTTACTGAGCCGTGAAAGAGGTATGAACAACCAGGAGATCGCCAAAGCTCTGCTTATTTCGGAAAAAACAGTTGAAAACCAGTTAACGAAGGCACTAAATTTCATCCGTAAGGGCCTGGAGACCTATCCGCGTTAACACTTTGCATTAAACCTTTCACCCGTCAGGTAATCATTTATTATTATTTTTTTGTGGTATTGAGTCTGTTTAGCAGACTGTTATCGGTCTGTTCATTGCGTCTATTTAAAATAGTTCTAAATAGACGTGGGGGTAAAAGGGCTGGTATGATACTTTATTATAGAACGCCGGTACAGTGCAATGCTTATTGTCTGATCAGGTAGTGCTATAGAAAGGGAAATCTAATGATATAAATATTTACAAATCCATCTGCTCTTCAAAAATAGCCGTACAGTTCGTACCTGTACGGCTTTAAACCCAAGGGGTTCTTTCAAATTATAGATTCATTTAAAAGCAATGCAAATTAAGAAAATTTTTCTGACGGGGATTCTATGCGCCCTTTTATTTCATACTTATGCAACTCCGCAGAGTGGCGGAACCATTCACGGAAAGGTCGTCCATTCGATTAATGGGGCACTTTCAGGTGTTACTGTAAGGTTGTTGCCTTTGCAGAGAACGGTAGTTACCGATAGTCAGGGTCGTTTCAGTTTTTCTGCACTCCCGGCAGGTGAATACACTGTCGTTGTACAGGCAATGAGTTATCTCAAAAGCCATCGAACGCTAACCCTGGCAGCAGATCAGCAGCTTGCCATTAATTTCTCATTAGACGAGGAGGGCGGGCGTGAAATGCGCGAAGTTTCAGTACTCGGCCTCAGCAAAAGCCAGCAAGTTAATAAGCAACCATATGCTGTAGTTTCCATTGATGCGAAGGCATTGAGTAATACGACTATGGATATTGGGCAAGTGCTAAACAGGGTTTCGGGCGCTAGAGTTCGCGAGTCCGGGGGGGTGGGCTCCGATTTTCGGTTTAGTCTAAATGGTTTTTCCGGAAAACAGATCAAATTCTTCTTAGATGGGGTACCAATGGATAACTTCGGGTCGTCTTTTCAGCTGAACAATATCCCTGTCAACTTTGCTGACCGCATCGAAGTTTATAAAGGTGTGGTTCCGGTATGGCTGGGTGGGGATGCGCTCGGCGGCGCCGTAAATATCGTCACGAATTCAAACCCGGGGACCTATATAGATGCTTCCTATTCTTTTGGATCCTTTAATACGCACAAATCTGCTGTGAATGCAGGGTATACTGCCGCTTCTGGTTTTACTGTACAGCTCAATGCATTTCAGAATTATTCTGACAATGATTATTGGGTAAATGTAGATGTGGTAGACCATGAAACCGGTTTAAATAATCCTGCCCGGGTACGTCGGTTTCATGATCGCTATCATAATGAGACAGTGGTGCTTAAAGCGGGTTTCAGGGGAAAGAAGTTTGCTGACCTGCTTTTGCTGGGGGGAACTTTCGGAAAGAACCGTGCAGATATTCAAACTGGTAACCGGATGTACGATGTCTACGGATCAAGATGGAGGTCCGGAAACCTGTTGCAGCCGGCAATCCAGTACACTAAAAGGAACTTATTTACTAAAGGTCTGGATCTGCGTCTGAACGGGAACTTCAATTTCGGTGAGGAAAGGAGTGTGGATACAGCATATAAACGTTATACCTGGGACGGAACATTTGTTTTTAAAGATCCAGCTAATCCAGACCGTCCGGGAGGTGAGAGCAGTTATACAGATTATAAGTTTAGAAATAACAACGGTGTTGTGAATGCGGCTTTGAATTATCAGTTGAATGAAAAGCATTCTTTTTCCCTGAATGAGCTTTTCAGCACATTTAACCGCAAGGGTAAAAACAGGCTCGATCCGGATAATATATTCGACCGTCAACCAAAAATCACCAGAAAATACATTACAGGTTTGGGTTACAGGGCGGAATTTAGTGAAAGATTCAACGCTACAGCGTTTTTAAAGCACTATTATCAGCAAAACGTAAGTTATGATGCTACCAGTGAATTTAACCGGGAGACGGGGCAGATGGAGCATGAGATTCATATTCGTAAGGGCAACTTTTCTAAATCGGGTTATGGTTTTGCGGGAACTTACTTTCTCTGGCCGGAACTGCAGTTGAAGGGCTCTTATGAAAGGGCTTACAGGTTGCCGGAAAACACGGAATTGTTTGGCGACATGGTCAACGAGCGCGGAAATAGTAACCTGCGGCCGGAAAGCAGCCAGAATATTAATCTTGGCGCGACTTATCAGCAGACTTTTAATCAGGACCATTTCGTGTCTTTACAGGCGAGTTTTGTCTATCGAAATGCGAAGGATTATATCCGCTCTTTACTACTACCTGGAGGTACAAATGGGGAGTATATTCAGATGAGCACAAATGAGTCAAATGTAAAGAACAGGGGGGTAGATGCAGAACTCCGTTATGCCTACCGGGACCGGTTCAGTATCAATACTAGTTTTACTTACCAAAATCTGAGAAATGATACGGAATTTGAGACTTTGCCTTCCGGCGAACGTTCGAAGGTGCCAAGCGTAGTCTATGGTGACCGTATCCCAAATACGCCTTATTTGTTTGGTAATGCATCTTCCAGCCTATATTTTAATAATGTTTTTCAAAAAGGAAACCGTTTATCTATAACTTATAACTTAATGTATGTAAATAGATTTTATCTATTCTGGCCTAGTCAGGGCTCTAAAAATACGAAGCTCGACATACCGGTTCAATGGGCGCATGATGCCAGTATGGTCTATACTGTGAAGGGCGGAAAATATAATGTTGCAGTGGAATGTCTCAATCTGACCGACGCGATTTTATACGATAATTTTAAACTGCAGAAGCCAAGCAGATCCTTCAATCTGAAGCTGAGATACTACTTTTCAACTACGGCTAAACCAGCACAATCTTAAAAAAATTCTATTAGAAGCCTCTGATCAAGGCAACAAACCCTAAAGGGAAACATATACTTTTTAATAACAACAAAACAAAAATGAAAACAACTTCGAATTTCCTATTGTCAGCAGGATTAGCAATGGCAGTTTTGCTTGGGGCATGCAGTAAATCAAAAGATACACCGGAAGTAACCGGACCAACAAACCCGGAGGGAACAGGACGCAGTAAATATGTATTTGTATACTCGGGATCGGCAGCATCCGGTAGTGCCGGAACGTATATTGTCAGCACAGATGACATTACCACAGGGAAAGTGTCTTCCAGAAATAACGGGGTAGAGACGGACGCTTATTCCTTTGTCTTACAGAATAACACAATTTTCGCGCAGGCTTATAATAATCTGGGGCCGGTTACGCCTTACCGTATTTATGAAGATGGAGAGATCGGAATCGCAGGCAGAACAGTGACAACTTTCCGTACCGGTGTTTCGGGTACTGTAAATCAGGATACCTGGGTAGGCGGGGGCGATCCGAGATCAAGTGGGGTTGGTGAATTGTTCCGCTTTGATGCTGTCAATATGCAGGTTTCGGGTAAAAGCGTCACAGATATGAATAAGATTACCGGTACAGGCGAAAATGCAGTATGGACGGGTTTATTCCAGGTAGATAACAAGCTGTATATGCCGTATTATAAGTTTAAACCGGCGGGTGCCGGCGCTGCGCCATGGCAGGGGAATTACGGCAGTCTTGATACGGCATGGGTAGCTGTTTTCAGTTATCCGGAGATGAAGTATGAGAAAACTATTTCCGATGGCAGAACCGGATTTATCGGTAACTGGGGCAGTATGCAGGGGCTTAAGCAAATTGAAAATGGTGACTCTTATGTCTGGGCAACTTCTGGAAGTATCAATAATATTAAATCAAAAAACCATTCAGGTATCCTAAGAATAAAAAAGGGTACAGAAGCATTTGATAAGGATTATTTCTTTGATGTTGAAGCGCTTACCGGATTCAAAATTGCCAGGGGAGAGTACATTGCTAATGGTAAGTTCCTGATGACAATTTACACTTCTGCAGAAACCGGTGATGTATCGGGCGGACGCGTGAAGGTAGCTATTGTAGATATCAACAGTAAAACGGTTACTTATGTGAAGGATGTGCCAGAGCACGAACAAGGGTCCTTTAAAATGCACGTATACTATGAAGGCGATGGGAAAACCATCAGCTATGTGCTGGAAGACGATATGAAACAATACTATGTCTATATCATTAATGCCGAAACGGCTACTGGTAAAAAAGGCGTGCATATCGAAGGGGCCGATAATGTAACGGCATTCTCTAAACTAAAATATTAATCATTCAGGGGGTATGCCGTATCAGGCATCCCCCTTTTTTATAACCTAGCTAAAAATAACGCTTAATCATCTATGAAATCTTTGATCTTTTTAATTTGTTTATTTGCCGGGATCTCCGGTGCTGCTGCGCAATCTTACAGGCTAGAAGGCCGGTTGTCTGATGAGCTGCTTAATCCGGTAGCTTCGGCAGGTATCTTTTTATTTAAGGTAAAGGATTCTGTGCAAGTAAAGGCTGTTATGAGTGATGAAAAGGGAGGTTTCGAGCTCAGTGATATCCCTGCTGGAAAATACTACGTCAGAATCAGTTATATCGGGTTTACCAACTATTTTAGTGCTGCGCTGGAACTCAACGAACAGCGTAAATTCCATAACTTTGGACATATCCGGTTAGTTCCTGATCAGCAGGTATTGGAGACGGTTAATATCAAGGGTAGCAAGGCACAGATTGAACAAAGCCTGGACCGTGTCGTACTGAATGTGGAAAACAGTATCCTGGCCGAAGGAGGAACTGCGCTCGATGTTCTTTCTAAAGCGCCGGGACTTACGGTTTCTGACGATGGGTCGGTCAGTTTAAAAGGCAGGCCCGGGACAATGGTTATGATTAACGGCAAGCCAACTTATTTGTCGGGCAGCCAGCTGGCCAACCTGCTCAGGGGCACCTCTTCCGGACAGATCAGCAAAATTGAAATTATGGCTAACCCACCGGCAGGTTATGATGCCGCCGGAAAAGGTGGGATCGTGAATATTGTGATGAAGAAAAGCCTCAAAGCGGGCTTAAACGGTTCGTTGTCGGCTAATGGAGGAACCGGACGCGGCGCAAGATTAGGCGGGGGCGGTAGTTTGAACTACCGGTCGGATAAGCTGAATGTCTTTGGAAATTACACTTACTATCATCAGAATTTGAAGAGTTCAGGCGAAGTTAATCGCCTGTTCGCCGATGGTGCGGGTAATATTACAGGCAGATCTTTGCAAAGGGATGAGTCTTCCGCTAAGCTGCGGTCGTCAAATTTTCAAGCCGGTTTGGATTATACGATCGATTCAGCGAATACGATCGGTTTTGTGGCTAGTGGTGGTGACGGGCAATACCCGGACACGCAGCCCGGTTCTAATCTTTTATATGGTGCAGATGGTAAGCTTGCCCGTAATGCCGCGACTTATATTTTTGGGAAAGAGAAGTGGGAGGACAGGCAATACAATTTGAATTACGTACATAAATTTAATGGAAACGGGCATGAGCTGAAGGCTGATATCGACTACGTAACTCATTTTTCAAGGATGAATCAGGATTTGAAAACAACTTATTCTGACGCATCCGGATCCACTATGCTTAGCAAATCTGAGCGTCGCGGAGATTTACCTTCTGACAACTCCATTATTGCGGGTAAACTGGACTACAGCCTGCCTTTAGCTAAAAACCTGAAGATTGATGCGGGCTGGAAAGGCAGTAAAGTGAAAATTGAAAATATCCTGCGTTATGACACGCTGGCTAACGGCGAATTTGTAGCAGATCTGGCTTCTGGAAACCACTTTAAATACCGGGAGGAGATTCAGGCGGGATATCTCAGCATAAAAAAAGATTGGGGGAAATGGAGTTTACTGGCAGGGTTACGGGGTGAGTACACCGCAACAGAGGGACACCAGATTGAAACGGATTCTCTGGTAAAGCGCGATTATTTTCAATTGTTTCCAAGTGTTTTCCTGAGCCGTGAATTCAAAGAAAATCATAAGCTTCAGCTGGGATATAGTAGGAGACTCGAGCGGCCCGGGTACTGGGATCTCAATCCATTCCGGATCTATGACGACCCGTTCTCTTATGACGAGGGTAATCCTTATTTGAGGCCTTCGCTGGTAAATACGGTTGAGCTGAGCCATGCATATCGTTCGGCCTGGTTCACAACTTTAACTTATAGCAAAAGTACCGATGTGATTAGCCAGCTGATTGGCGGAGATGCAAGCCTGGTGTACCAGCGGCCTGAGAATGCCGCTGAATTTGTAAATTATGGCCTGAGTCTTACCGGGACATTGAATTTTACCTCCTGGTGGACATCAACACAATTTGCCCATGTTTTCAGAAACGAGTTTAAAATAGATAATGAAAATGTAGAATTCCGGCTCGACAGAACTAGTTTCACATTTGATAGTCAGCACACGTTTAAACTCGGTAATAACTGGAAAGCTGAACTGAACGGAATATATAAATCTAAAATGAGTATGGGTGTATATACAATGGGCGGCTATTATATGGTTTCCGGAGGATTTCAGAAATCCCTGTTCAGCGAGAAATGTACCTTGAAAATGCTGGTGACCGATATCTTCCAATCCAAAAAAACGCGTTATGAAACAGATTATGGTGGTATTCAGGTTTCTGGATTACGTCGTCCTGACAGCAGGGCTGCGGTGTTTTCTCTGAGTTACCGGTTCGGCAGCTCGGAAGGCGGCCGGAAAAGCAACAATTCCGGAGCCGACGATCTGAAGAGCCGTTTTTAACGTTAAGTGTTTGAAATGCCTGTATTACACCACATTTGCGGCAACTATCCAGGTTTGGGAATTCATTTTACAATCAGCAGATTAATAGTGATTTGTATACATGAATTGAAAATTATACTTATCTTTGCGAGCTTCAGCAGCTTAAATGGTTATATTTTGACCAGATCTGCCGGAGAATAATTCCGTACACAAGCTAAAATGCAGTTCAATTACTGATAATTAGTTTAATATAATTATACCCATAAATTATTTCATTTAATGGAACAAACTGTAGAGCAAAAGCTGAAAGCTTTATACGAATTACAAACCTTACATACTAAAATTGACAAAATCCGTCAGATCCGTGGTGAATTACCAATGGAAGTGGCAGATCTGGAAGATGAAGTTGCAGGCTTGGAAACACGTATACAAAAATTCAAAGCTGAATTGGATGAAACCGAAGATGCGATTGTAACACGTAAAAACATGATCAAGGAAGCTCAGAACCTGATCAAGAAATATGATGGCCAGCTTAAAGAAGTAAAGAATAACCGGGAATATGATGCTTTGACCAAAGAAGTGGAAATCCAGTCCCTGGAGATTCAGGTTTGTGAGAAAAAGATCAGAGAGCATGGATTTGAAATTGCTTCTAAAACTGAAATCTATGAGAAAGCATTAGCTGATTTAGAATCCAGAAAGAATGACCTCGACATTAAAAAAGGTGAACTGGAAACAATCACTTCTGAAACTGAAAAAGATGAGCAGGCTTTAAATAAAAAATCAGAGAAAGCTGAAGCTGCAATTGAAGACAGATTATTAGTTGCCTACAGAAGATTGAGAAGCAACGCTAATAACGGTCTTGCGGTTGTTACGATTGACCGTGATTCATGTTCAGGTTGTTTCAATCAGATTCCGCCTCAACGTCAGTTAGATATTCGTCAACGTAAGAAAATTATCGTTTGTGAGCACTGTGGTAGAATCCTTGTGGATGAGGCCTTAACTCATGAGCAGGAAGAGGCAGTTTAGGCTGTTTAATTCCAATTAAAAAAACCGGTCAGTCCTAACTGACCGGTTTTTTTATGCCATTTTAAAACAAAAGCGCTCAAAATACCGTTGAGTAATTATCTTTTAAAGCGAATAATTCTATGCCGGCGAATTCTAGCCTCCGATCTTTTTCTCTCCGATTTCTTTTAATGCTCAGTTTGCTTTTGCCACTAAATGCGATGGCTAACTTTGATTTTAATGCAAATTGCCTCAAAGCTTACCAGTTGATTTTTGAGCTTAAATTAAGTTCAGCAAGGCAATTGATCGCTCAGGAAAGAAAAGTCCGCCCAAGCAACTCAATTGTGCCCTTGCTGGAGAATTATGCTGACTATTTTCAGTTAATCACCTCAGAAAGCAAAATAGATTTCGACCGCATGAAAGAAATGAAATCAAAAAGGTTAAGTCAGATTGCGGATGATAATGCCGGCTCTCCTTATTATTTATATGCACAGGCCGAAATTAACCTGCAGTGGGCTATGCTCAGAAGTCGCTATGGTGAATATTTTGGTGCCGCGCGGGAGATAAAAAAAGCAAATGGACAATTGCAGGAGAATAACAAGAAATATCCCGGCTTTCAGCTGAATGCTAAGGGGCTTGGTCTGATCAATGTGATTATAGGCAGCTTGCCTGAAGGTATGATGAAAAGTACGCTGTCGACTTTCGGTCTGCGGGGTAATGTAAGAGAGGGGCTTGCTATGCTGGAGCGGCTTGCAATAAACTTACCTAAATCGACCGATGAGCCTTTTTATGAGGAGGTGATATTTTACTATGCCTATGTGCTTTCAGATGTTGTGAAATCACCGGATGCTTATTCAAAAACCATGAAATTTACCGCTCGTATCGCTGATAGTAGCCTGCTAAAATCTTACCTGCGTGCGTATGTTTGCTCAAGAAATGGCCATACCGACGAAGCCATAGCCATTCTATCAGCAAGACCGGCTTCTGATACCTATCAGTCCTTTCCTTACCTGGAATTATTAATGGGAACTGCCAAATTGAATAAACTGGATTTGTCGGCGGCTTTGAATTTTAAAAAGTTTCTACAGCTAAATAAAGGCGTTAACTATATTCGGGATGCTAATCTGCATCTAGCCTGGATAAGTTTGTTAAATGGCGATACAGGCTCTTATAATGGGTATATGGGCAGAGTAAAGACGAGTGGCAATTCTTATCATGAAAAGGATAAGCAGGCGCTTAATGAGGCGGGCGAAGAAATGCCAAACCAGGAATTATTGAAGGCCAGATTACTATTTGATGGCGGATATTACAGCAGGGCTTCGGCTTTGACCGGTGCTATGGATCCAGACAGGCTGAAAGCCGGCCGGGATAAAGCTGAATATTATTACAGATCGGGTAGGATTAATGACGCATTGAATAAAGATGCAGCTGCTGTAAAGGATTATCAGCAGGCAGTACAGGCTGGAAAGAACCTGAAGTATTATTTTGCAGCAAACTCTGCACTTTTGA
Source organism: Pedobacter antarcticus (assembly GCF_900103515.1). Lineage (NCBI taxonomy): Bacteria > Pseudomonadati > Bacteroidota > Sphingobacteriia > Sphingobacteriales > Sphingobacteriaceae > Pedobacter > Pedobacter antarcticus. The sequence goes on along the minus strand of NZ_FNGZ01000013.1, from coordinate 66,420 downwards.
TGGGCAAGATATATGCCGGCAAAAAACAAAATGCTTTAGCTAAGGCCGCATTTAACGAGGCTATAGCCATGAAAAATCATGAATATGAGAATAGCATCGAATCCCAGGCCAAAGAGGGTTTAAGATCTTTAGTTAACTGATTTATTGCGGTTGTTATTTTTCTCGCTTAATGCAGCATCTGCTGCTGCCAGACCACCGACAGCACCAACTAACGCAACCCCGGTCATTGTCTTACCAAAACCAGTTATTTTTGAAGTCATCATTACATTACCGGGATTTCCTTCGTATTCACTGGTTTTCTTTGGATTAGCACCTGAACGTGCAATTGAAGACACGTAAAAATTTCCGGTGCTGACAAAATTATCAGGTTTATTTTCCTTTAAGGTATAAAGTGTAATATAGCTTCTGAATTTCAAGGGTGAATTATCTGCATCGAAATCTGCCTGTTTAACATAGAGTACGCCTGTTCCATCACTGTAATTCCAGGCTGCCGATTTATATTCGCTTTTAGGGAACGGATCAAAACTAGCTGCATCCAATACAGTGATTTCACGGGTGATTTGTGACGCAGGGGGTATAAATCCTTCATTATTAGGTATCGTAGCTAATGCGTTTAGTGATCCTTCGCTATAATTATATAAAGAACGCCTGTTATTTTCTGAAACATTGCTGGTGTTACCGCTGATTTTAATATCTGACTGGATAAAGCTATAAGCCTTCTCCCTAATAATCAGAGCTGAGTTATTCCAGTTAACATAAATAGGATCATTCAGTTTATTGTAGATATCAATCTTTAAAGGGGCGTCCATACCGGCAAAATTATAGGTGATTCTCACGCTATCATTTTCCAGCTTAAATACACCGTTGGAGGTCATCTCCGCTGGAGAATCAGCTGCAACGGTGCTGAGCATATATGACTTGCAGGAAACTGAAACACAGGCAAGCAGCAGCAGGTAAAATATCTTTTTCATCTTGTGGTTCGTTGGTTACCACAAGGTAGCGAAAATTGCACCATTTATCAATGGCTTTTCCTAAAACTGATAAATTATTGCGTTAATATGCATACCCGCGCCAACAGAAGCAAAGATCGCATACTCGCCGCTTTTCACTTCATATCCGTTAATTTGTTGATGACGTACCAGATCTATCAGGGTAGGGACTGTTGCTACTGAACTGTTCCCAAGCCAGGAAATTGTCATTGGAACAAGGTTTTCAGGAATCGTATCGAGATTATAAAGTTTAAAGACTCGTTTCATAATTGCACTATCCATTTTACCATTCGCCTGATGAATGAAAACCGTTTTGATATCTAAAATGTCAATTCCGGCCTTATCTATGGCGGCTTTTATTACCTGGGGTACATGACTTACGGCAAACTCATAAAGTTTACGTCCATTCATTTTCAGATACATATTGCCGTCTGTTTTATCTGGATTTCCGCTTTTACCCATGTAAAGCAGGTTGGCGTAGTTTACTGCATAGGTCTGAGTTTTATGAGCAATAATACCCGTTTTTCTCTCAGTTTGCTTTGCTTCTAATATGGCGGCACCAGCTCCGTCTGCGAAAATCATGCTGTCTCTGTCATGCGGATCCACAATTCTCGACAAAGTTTCTGCGCCGATTACCAGGATTTTTTTTGCATCGCCACTTTGCAGCATATAGTGAGCCTGCACAACGCCCTGAATCCATCCGGGGCAGCCGAATATTAAGTCGAATGCTACACAATCGGGGTTATTAATTTCAAGAAGCTGTTTAACTTTCGCTGCCAGTGATGGTAAGATATCCATCCGGTTTTCACCGGCTTTGATATCTCCGAAGTTATGGCAGCAGATTATTCCGTCCAAACTCTCCTGGTCTATTTTGGCGTCATTAATAGCACGAGATGCTGCTATTGCTGCGATGTTACTATTCAGTAAATGGTCATCTGCATAACGTCTTTCATTAATTTCCGTAATCTCCGAAAATTTGCTAATAATTTCTGCATTTGCCTTTTCAATTATGACTCCATTGTCATAAAAACTAGTTTCCAAAAAGTGACTTCCGGAAATAATTTTCTCTGGAATATAGCTCCCGGTGCCCGTAATAACTGTTGATAGATGCTCTTTATTGCTCATTTTATACCGTATACCATTTTAGTATGTAGTATAAATTTAAGACTAATAAATGGAAATTAAAAATTTATGAGAAATCGTCAATTAAAAATACAAATAATTCTTTAGGTCCGTGCGCCCCCAGAACTAGTGTTTTTTCGATGTCTGCCGTACGGCTTGGGCCCGTAATTGTGCTGATCATTGTAGGAATCTGACTACCGTATTTATTCTTCAGCAATTGAAATCCGTCCTTCAAATCCATGACTAATTGTCCGGTTCTTGCAATAACAATATGATGATGCGGATAGATGCTCAGCCTGCGACCAGATTCGTTCTGGTTACTAAGCAATACCGAGCCGTTGCGTGCAATAAGTGCTTCGCACATAGTAATACCGACTTCAGCCATTTCAAAGTCTTTATCGGTCTTATAAAAGGGGAATTCATAAGTAGAAAGCAAGGCCTGCAGCTCACGCTCCCAGCAATAGATTTTTCTCCATTTAAACTTATCTGCGAGTTCAAGGATGTTCTCTATAAAATCCACACCGTTTTCGCAAAAAATAAAATTACCGGATACAGCAGTGAGCTGTTCGGCAAACATAATTTCAGGGATTTCATCAGTGGGCGTATAGAGCGGACTTTCTTCCAGGTTGGGATAAGGATTGTCCCGCTTCTCCAGCAGGGCTTTCCTGATCTTCTTTAACATCAGCTCTTTGGAAGATATGTTCTCTTGCATATAGAAATGGATTTGCCGTCAGTGTGGTTGATCACACTGACGGCTCCATAAGAAATTATAATTTAAGACTCAGACTGCGTTGGCGCAACCGGAGCTGATGGATCTGTAGTTTCACCTACACCTTCATGTAAAAGCCCTTCAGCAGCTGGTTTCTGGTCGCCTGTACCATTTACGAACTCGTCATAAGTCGTTCTGTTCTCGAACGGACGTTTACCTAAAATCTCTTCCAGGTCAGTCTGGAACAGGATTTCTTTTTCCAGTAACTTTTCAGCAAGTTTTTCTAAACCTTCGCGCTGATCAGTTAGTAACTGCATTGTTCTTTCATAAACACCGCTGACCAATTTTCTAACCTCAATATCAATCAGCTCAGAAGTTTTCTCTGAATAAGGTTTATTGAAATTGTACTCATTTTGCGGGTCATGGAAGGATACATTACCAATTGTACTGTTCATTCCATAAATGGTAACCATAGCATAAGATAATTTGGTAATCCTTTCCAGGTCATTCTGAGCACCTGTAGAGATTTTTCCAAAAACAAGATCTTCTGCAACCCTGCCACCCATAGTCATACACATTCCATCTGTCAGTTGCTCTGTAGTGTACAGGAACTGCTCTTTCGGAAGGTATTGCGCATAACCTAAAGCTGCGACACCACGGGGTACGATAGATACCTTAACCAATGGATCTGCATGTTCCAGGAACCAGCCTGCAATGGCATGTCCAGCTTCATGGTAAGCTACTATACGTTTCTCTTCAGGAGAGATGATTTTATTCTTTTTCTCCAGACCACCGATAACACGGTCAATTGCGTCCTGAAAATCCTGCATGTCAACAGACTCTTTATTCCTTCTTGCTGCAATCAGAGCTGCTTCATTACATACATTTGCAATTTCAGCGCCGGCAAAACCAGGTGTTTGTGCTGAAAGTTTCTTAGCATCCACAACCTGATCAGTCTTGATAGGTTTAAGGTGGACTTTAAAGATCTGTTCACGACCAACTAAATCTGGTTTGTCGATAGAAATCTGCCTGTCAAACCTTCCCGGACGTAATAACGCACTATCCAATACATCAGGACGGTTTGTAGCTGCCAGAATAATAATACCGGAATCTGTACCGAAACCATCCATTTCAACCAATAACTGATTTAAGGTGTTTTCACGCTCATCGTTTCCGCCCATCATACTGTTCTTCCCACGCGCACGGCCGATCGCATCCACCTCATCAATAAAGATGATACAAGGAGCTTTATCTTTAGCCTGTTTGAACAGGTCACGTACACGGGATGCACCGACACCGACGAACATCTCGACGAAATCCGAACCGGATAAGGAGAAGAAAGGTACCTGGGCTTCCCCTGCAACAGCTTTAGCCAGTAAAGTCTTACCTGTACCAGGAGAGCCTACTAATAAAGCTCCTTTTGGAATTTTACCACCCAGATTAGTATATTTCTTAGGGTTTTTAAGGAAATCAACGATTTCCATAACCTCTTGTTTAGCTTCTTCAAGACCGGCAACATCGTTAAAAGTAACGTTTACCTGACTTTCTTTATCGAAAAGCGTAGCCTTGGATTTACCGATATTGAATATCTGGCCACCACCACCACCGGCACCGCCACCCATTCTGCGCATAATAAATATCCAGAAACCGATAAACAGTAACAGCGGAATAATTACCGTGAAGAACCAGGAGTTAAAAGTGCTTTGTCTGGTTTCTTTTTCGGCAAGGATCTGGTTGTCTGCAGGAATTTCTTTCTGAGATTCTTTTAATTGATTATCCAGTGCATCCATTGATCCTGCGGTGAATGATACAGTTGGACCACCTGCGGAACCAAAATTGTTTTTGGTCAGATATTTCTTGTATTTTTCTTCCTTAAGTAACTCTGGTTTGATGTAAACATCAGCTTTAACCAGGTCTTCGTATTTATAAGCAACGATTTTCTGTACATCACCAGGAGCCAGCATCGTTGTTTCAAATTCTCTGTAAGTGATCGTTTTGTTGGTGTCATTGGTAAATAACACCGATACAAGGATCAAACCTACTATGATAGCTGCGTAAACCCAGAAGATATTGAAATTAGAACCTTTTTGAGGTTTTTTCGGAATATTTGGAATTCTCTTGATCAGCTTGGGTTTCGTATTTTCTTTCTCTTTCATCTTGGAATCAAAAAATATATAAGTTTTGTCGGTTAGGCGCTCTGATAGGTAGTAGTCTGTGCGTCACCCCACAAATCCTCGATACCATAAAAGTCTCTTTTTTCAGTTTTGAAGATATGAATAACTACATCAAAATAATCAAGTATTATCCAGTCTGCATGATCCATTCCTTCTTTTTTCCAGGGCTCAGCCTCTGTACTTTTGTAAATCTCTTTTTCTACGCTGTCTGCAATCGCTCTGACCTGTGTTGCAGAATCAGCATTGCATATGATGAAGTAGTCCGATACAGAGCTATTCAGCTCTCGTAAATCTAGACGAACGATATCGTGTCCCTTTTTTTCCTGTATGCCATGAACGGCTATTTCTGAAAGGTAGGTAGAAAGGGGTACTATTTTCTTTTTTACCATTAAAAGTATTTATTTTTGATAAACTATTATAACAAAATCCACTATTGCAAAATAACACTTTTCCGACATCATTTGTTGGTCAAAATTTGATCAAATTATCAGCTGTTGACTCTACCAATAGTTTTATGAAAGGTATAATGTCAAATTCCGAGCCATTACCCGAGGGGACTGTTATTATGGCAGACAATCAGTATGGCGGACGCGGACAGGCGGGAAATACATGGCATGCTGAGCCGGGAAAAAACTTAACATTCAGCGTTTTGCTGCGGCCTGATTTCATTACTCCGGATCAGCAATTCCGCTTAAACATGGTTGTCAGCACTGCATTAATGCATACTTTAAGGGAGTTGTGTGGCGAGGGGGCGAAAACCAAATGGCCCAACGACATTTACTTTAATGACCGTAAACTAGGTGGTGTACTGATCGAAAATACACTGTCAGGAAGCCAGATTAAGGCATCTGTGATAGGAATCGGACTGAATGTAAATCAGCTCAGGTTCGACGGTGACCTTGGGGCCCGGGCAACATCTCTGCAAATAATTACCGGTAAACCGATTGAGCTTGATCTTCTGCTGCGAAGTGTTTGTGTACAGATAGAACTCGCTTACCTCAAACTGCGAACAGGGCCTGTAGATAGCCTTTATCACGATTATGTCAAAGATTTATATCTCTACGGTGAGAATGCTTTATACCGACAAAATGGCGAGATAATTGAAGGGAAGATTACAGGAATAGCTGAGAGAGGGCAACTAGAGCTTACAACTAGTGCAGGATTAAAGCGTTTTGATTTTAAAGAGATCGAGTTTCTGCATAAAAAGAACTAAAGATCAACTAAATACACGTAAGAATATGAAAAAAGTAATGTTAGTATTTGCCTTATGCCTGTTTACAGTATTGGGAGCTTCAGCCCAGATTGAAACACCGGTTACCTGGTCTTATGCTCAAAAAAAGGTTAGTAATACAGAAGCGATCATTTATCTGAAAGCTACTATTCAGGATGGATGGCATATTTACTCCCAGCACGTTAAGCCTGGAGGGCCGGTTAAGACGTCCGTTAAAATTAATCCTTCAAAAGATTTCACCTTAGTCGGCGCGGTTTCAGAACCTAAACCAATTGAAAAGTTCGAGAAGGTTTTTGATATGAATGTTGGTTATTTTGAAAAACAGGTTGTATTTCAGCAAAAAATCAAGTTGAAAAAGCCGAATACGATAGTTTCCGGTACCATTGAGTTTATGGTTTGTGACGAAACAAGATGTCTTCCTCCTGATGAAGTGAAGTTCTCTGTCGCAGTTAAATAGAGTTTAGCTACTATTAATATAAACAGGAAAGTGTCTGGTAATACCAGGCACTTTTTTTATTTCCGTTATGCTGGTTTGGAAAGAGCCATGGTTTAGATTTTTCCACCATTTTATACCGCCTCACAGATCTTCAACACTATTTTGTGGGTGTCCTGTGGGTTTCGTGTGGGTTCGGTGTGGGTAGTCTGTGGGGTTTTCATATACTCAACCAGGGGCGCATCCGAATGTGACTCTAACAAGACCCGAACAAAACCAAGGAAAAGCCCGCTAAAACATTTAGCGGAACTACGGCTAATGTAAACTGGTCTGAATGAGCCTCTGGGACAAGGTCATTCATTATGGATGTAAGGTCAAATTAAATTTATGCAGGGGGTCAAAACTTTTAAAACAAGAAATTATAAGTAATTTCACGGCCTTTCCGGAGGGACTGCCGGTTATGAATTGTATTGAACTATGAAGAACACATTGAATAGAATTATGCTAATCTGCGCCTTGATGCTTACACTGGCATTAGGAGTTCAGGTATCTGCATTCGCGCGGATACAGCAGCAGGATACGACAGAAGTTTCCGATGATATTGTTTTTACAGAAATCGGTTCTGCAGAAGATGCGGCTGCACAGCAGAAGCTAGCAGATTCTGTAAAGGGCACAGATTCTTTGAAGAAAGATACAGCCAGTGTTGTCGCTGCAGATGCAGGAACTGATGGCGTTGCAGGGCATGACTTACATAAAGATGATCAGCAGAAAACTTTATGGGAGACATTTATACAGGGGCTTCTGGGTGGTTTTATTGCTTTTCTGATGCCATGTATTTTTCCGATGGTACCGCTGACTGTCAGTTATTTTACTAAGAAAGCCGGCAGTAAACAAAAAGGGATATTCCAGGCTATGATCTATGGGATCTCCATTATCGTGATTTACGTAGCATTTGGTTTATTGATTACTTTATTATTCGGTTCTGCAAAGCTTAATGAATTGAGTAGTAGTGGAGTATTTAACTTTGCCTTCTTTATTCTCCTTGTTGTATTTGCCATTTCATTCTTTGGTGCTTTTGAGATTACGCTGCCAAGTTCTTTCGTGAATAAGATAGATCAGAAGGCAGACAACAGTAAAGGACTGGGTGGAATCTTCTTTATGGCGGCGTCGCTTGCATTGGTTTCGTTCTCCTGCACAGGACCTATTATCGGCACATTGCTGGTACAGGCCAGTTCAAAAGGCGAAATTCTGGCACCAGCTATTGGCATGTTTGGTTTCGCGCTTGCACTAGCACTTCCATTTACACTTTCGGCTATTTTCCCGGGATTCTTGAGCAGTATGCCTAAATCTGGTGGCTGGCTTAACAGTGTGAAAGTATGTTTGGGTTTCCTGGAGCTTGCATTAGCCCTAAAATTTTTATCTGCAGCAGATCTGGTATGGCACTGGGAATGGTTTGATCGTGAAATTTTCCTTGCATTGTGGATTGTGATCTTCTTTTTAATGGGAATTTATATCTTAGGCAAACTGAAGTTCTCTCATGACAGTGATGTTCCGTATGTTTCTGTACCGAGGCTCTTCTTTGCTATATTTTCGTTTGCTTTTGCAGTTTACCTAATTCCTGGACTATGGGGAGCACCGGTGAATATTCTGAGCGGTATTGCGCCGCCAATGAATACCCAAGACTTTATTCTTGGGCGTGGAGCAGCAGAACCGTCTTCAGGCAGCAGTGGTTTCCCTGCATCGGTTAAATACCAGGATGTGTTACATCCGCCTTTAGGTTTTAATGCTTTTTTCGATCTTGACGAAGGTTTGGAATATGCGAAGAAAGTAAATAAACCGGTCCTTATTGATTTTACCGGGCATGCCTGTGTAAATTGCAGGAAAATGGAAGACAAAGTCTGGATCAACCCTGAAGTTGGCCGGATTATTAAAGAAGAATATGTGCTGATCCAGTTATATGTAGATGAACGATCAGTGAAAATGCCAGCCGAAAAGGTGCATTATTCCAAAATTCTGCGAACAAATACCGATGATTTGGGCAGGTGGAATAGTGATTTTCAGGCAAGCAGATATAATTCCAACTCACAACCGTTCTATGTATTAGGCGGACATGATCTGGAGCCTTTGGTTACCCCTCAGGGTGCTATTTTTGATGCGGCAAAATATGCTGCTTATTTACAGACTGGAATTGATAAATTTAAAGCCTCAAAGCAATAAGACTAAATGAACAAAATTAAAAACATAGCGGTATTAACATCAGGTGGCGATGCGCCCGGAATGAATGCTGCTATCAGGGCAGTAGTCAGAGCGGGAATCTATTATGGGATGAACGTTACAGGCGTACTCAGAGGATACGATGGACTGGTCAACGGAGATTTTATTCCGATGGACAGGAAATCTGTAGCTAATATTATTCAGCGCGGGGGAACCATTTTAAAAACTGCCCGCAGTGAGGATTTTAAAACTAAAGAAGGCCGTCAGCGTGCATACGATCAACTTATCAAGCATGAAATTGATGCATTGGTTGTTATTGGTGGTGACGGTACATTTACAGGAGCAAACTTATTTACTTCTGAATTTGATTTTCCCGTTATAGGTCTGCCAGGAACAATAGATAATGATCTGGCGGGTACCGACTTTACAATTGGATATGATACCGCGATAAACACCGTTGTTAATGCGATTGACAAAATCAGGGATACAGCAGAATCACATGATCGTTTGTTTATTGTGGAAGTAATGGGTCGGGATTCCGGTTTGATTGCACTGCGAAGCGGGATAGGTGTGGGTGCTGAAGCAATCATGATCCCGGAAGCAAATATGGGCGTTGAAGGCCTGATCAAAAGACTGGAGTACGGGCGTAAGGATAAATCCTCTAAAATTATCATCGTTGCAGAAGGCGACGAGATAGGCGGAGCCTTTAACGTTGGCGAGGTATTAAAGGAAAACTTTCCTAATTATGATATCAGGGTTTCTGTACTGGGGCATATCCAGCGTGGCGGTAAGCCAAGTTGTATGGACCGGGTACTGGCAAGCCGTTTTGGTGTCGCTGCAGTTGAAGGTCTCATGGAAGGTCGTTCCGGTGATATCGTTGGACAGGTGAACAGAGAGATTGTATTCACCCCTTTCGATCATGCGATTAAACATATCGATGCAGAAGAAATTAGCCCGGCATGGCTTAAACTGGTGGAGATATTATCTCTCTAGTCGATTTGCCGGTTATAATAAAGGCCCGTCTGGATAAGATGGGCCTTTATTATGATACGATTTATCTGTTTTCGTATTATTCAAGGATCACAGCTGTTCCAGATGCTGCTACCATCAGCATGCTTCCGCCATTACCTACGGTTTCGTAATCCAGGTCTACTCCAATTATTGCATTTGCGCCCAAGGCTGCTGCATATTGTTGCATTTCACGCACGGCAGTGTCTTTTCCCTCACGGAGCACATTTTCATAAGAGCCTGCCCGTCCGCCTACAATATCACGGATTCCGGCAAACAAATCCTTAAAGATATTTGCGCCTATAATAGTTTCTCCGGTAACAAGGCCAAGATATTTCACAATCTTTCTGCCTTCAATAGTATTTGTTGTTGTGACTAACATAAGATATGATTTATTTTTATGATCATTAAAGTTGAATATTGTTACAATTTTGCAGCCGGTTGCTGCTGTATCTTTTCTAGTACCTGCTGCCAGTTATCGACTCGTTCGTAATCTGTCACCAGTAAATTATGCGGGGAAGTGAATAATAATTTTCTACCGTCAAAATCTACGAAATTTTTGATTCTGTCGTCGATCAGCACATCAGCTTTAATAATTTTATTCCCGCAGAAAACAATGTTTTTCCATGAGATGAATGGAAAATGCTCTGAAAGCCAGTCATATTTGTCAACTAATGAATTCCTGAATTCTGTGGCTGCAGAGACGATATAAACATCATGCTCTTCCTGAAGTTTTTTCACAGCTTCCACACTGCCCTCAATTAAAGGGAGGTCCCGGAAAAATCCGGCTTCGTTAATATAATCATACCATTTATGATTGATATTTTCCGGAATATGGTGGAAAAATTCATAACCGGGCTCCATAGTCAGGTCCAGCGGGACGTTGTAATCCTGATTGTATCTGCTTACAAATTTGCTGATTGGATCTGCCAGGACTTCATCCATATCTATAGCGATTCTCATATATTGGGGTTAAAGGTTTAAAAATTCAGGCATCTTGTTAGTTTGTAGTATTTTACTTACTTTTGCGTCCCCGCAAGCATACAGCTCCGGGAACTATGTTGAATACATAAACTTATAAAAAAATGGCAACTAAAATCAGATTGCAAAGATTCGGTAAAAAAGGTAAACCTTTTTTCCACGTAGTGGTAGCGGATTCCCGTTCACCAAGAGATGGTAAATTCATTGAGCGTTTAGGTTCTTATAACCCTAACACCAATCCTGCTACTATCGAAATTAACTTTGAAAAAACATTAGACTGGGTTAACAAAGGTGCTCAACCTACGGATACTTGTCGTGCTATTCTTTCTTACAAAGGTGTTTTATACAAAAAACACTTAGAAGGTGGTATTAAAAAAGGTGCTTTAACTGCAGACCAGGCAGATGCTAAATTTGCAGAATGGTTAGCAGCGAAAGACAACAAAATCGAAGGTAAAAAAGATGGACTGACTAAATCTAAAGATGAAGTTAGAAAAGCAGCTTTAGAGGCTGAGGCTAAGAAAAATGCAGATCGTGCTGCAGCTCTTGCCCTTAAAAATGCGCCTGTAGAAGAAGAAGTTGTAGCTGAAGAAGCGACTGAAGAAGCTCCTGTAGCTGAAACAGCTGCTGAAGAAACTCCGGCAACTGAAGAAAACAAAGAAGAACAAGCTTAGTCGTTTGATCTTTTGTTTATAGCGAAGAATCCTTCTTGTGAAGGCATTCTTCGCTATTTTTATTTCCAACACATAATCTGTTTAAATGACGTTAGAAGAAGCATTCTATATCGGCTATATTACCAAAACAAAAGGTTTGAAAGGGGAAGTTCAGCTCTATTTCGAATATGATGAACCTGAACTGCTCGATCTTGATGTGGTCTTTGCAGATATGAATGGCAAAATGGTTCCCTTCTTTGTTTCCAGCTTCAAAATGCAGCCTAATCAGACTGCCAATATCTATTTTGATGATGTTGACCATATTGATAAGGCACAACCGCTGCTTAGGAAAAAAATCTATCTGCCGCTGACTAAACTTCCTGAACGCGATGACGAAGATTTCCAGTATACTGATCTGAAAGGGTTTGTGGTAACGGATGAAAATAAAGGCGAGTTAGGGAAGATTCTGGAAGTGAATGAATACCCGCAGCAGTTTGTAGCTACGGTTTCTTATCAGCAAAAGGAGATTCTCTTTCCGTTAAATGAAGATATGATCGTGGAAATTGATGAAGATGCCGAGACATTGCTGGTTAATCTGCCTGAAGGCTTGCTGGATATTTACTTAACAACTTAAGGATATGCGTTTTGATATAATAACTGTATTGCCTGATCTTTTGCAAAGTCCTTTTGCGCATTCTATTTTACAGCGCGCACAAACAAAAGGAATTGCCGAGATTGTGGTACACAGCCTCAGGGATTACTCAACGAATAAACAACGTAGTGTTGATGATTATCCTTATGGTGGGGGTAGCGGAATGGTGATGTCGATAGAGCCTTTTGCGCTTTGCATAGAAGCTTTAAAATCAGAGCGGGTATATGATGAGGTTATTTTCATGACACCTGATGGCACAACGCTTAATCAGACCATTGCGAATGAATTGTCTGGAAAAGGAAATGTTATTATTCTTTGTGGTCATTATAAAGGGATTGACCAGCGGATCAGGGATATTTATGTGACCCGTGAGATTTCAATAGGTGATTATGTATTATCGGGCGGGGAGCTTCCCGCTGCTGTACTGGTAGACGCTATTGTTAGATTAATCCCCGGTGTACTTAATGATGAGACCTCGGCGCTTTCTGATAGCTTCCAGGGAGGCTTGCTTGATGCGCCGGTATATACGCGTCCGGCAGACTGGAGAGGACATCAGATACCCGATATCCTTTTGAGTGGCCATGAACAGAAGATTAATGACTGGCGGCATGAGCAGGCTGTGGAGAGGACCAGGAGACTACGTCCGGATATGTTGGAAGATTAAAGTAATTTAAAACGGAAATACTGAAAACTTACAGGTTAAGATTAATTATAAAGAAGATAAATATATTTAATAGTTAATTATTTTTGTTATTTGTATATATTTATAGGCGTTAAGAACTTAAACCTCAATGACCGATGGATAAATACAAAATTAATGAAGTGCTGGATAAATTAACGGTTAAAGAGTATCGTTTTGCACTGCGGGAAATTCCCGGAATACTGCAGGTATCAGTGAACACGTTTCATAATTACAGAAAAATTAAAAGCGATGAGCCGCAAGATATTCCTTATGAAAAAGTTAAGCAACTTGAAATTTTATTTGGGATGGAAAACGGAGTGCTCGCGAACGAAAAAATGAATGGAAAAAGCCTTGTAGAATTATTTAAAGGCCAATATTAACAATCGCTGGCTTTTTTTTAGCTAACCGGCTGCATCACAATTATTGTGGAAATCTAAAAGAATGTGGAAAAATTCGAAATTCACTTTTTTTTATAAAATAAAATTCCTAATATTGCAGTCCGATTTTAAATAGAAAAAAGTCGGCTTAATAGCTTAAAATCATGGATTTAGTAAAATTTGTTGAAGAGCAGGTAATCGCAAAAAATGAGTTTCCTGTATTCAAATCAGGAGATACAGTGAGTGTTCACTATAAAATTCGCGAAGGTAATAAAGAACGTATTCAAATTTACCAAGGCGTGGTCTTACAACGTAACAGCGTAGGTGCTAATGAGACGTTTACTGTTCGTAAAATGTCTAACGGTATTGGTGTGGAACGTATTTTCCCTATCAATTCTCCAAACATTGCGAAAATTGAGGTTAACAGCCACGGTAAAGTTCGTAGAGCGAAATTATTCTATCTGCGTGAGCTTACTGGTAAAGCCGCTCGTATCAAGACAAAAAGAGTATAATTTCTACTCCAAAATATACAGGCCTTCCCGATCAAATCGGGGAGGCTTTTTTTGTGCTCATTCTTTCCCGTTAACGAAGGTTTACCATGTCCGCCATTAAATAATTTACCGGACAACACTCATTTCAGCAGAATGGTTGTATTGAGCTATTCGGGAGGTTCCTATCCTTCCTTGCAGCTTATTTATAGAGAGAATAGTTAATTAAATTTGATGAGTTCAAATACCTGCAGTGTACAGATAAATCGGAAGGCAAAAAAAAGCAGGATACCTGAATTCAGGTATCCTGCTTTTTTTTGCCTTCCGGTCTTTTTGCGCCGGGCTTCTGTTAAGCCGGTTTAGTTAGCTCAGCCAGGACTGTTATACCGCCTTTGACGACTTGATTTAGTTCCAGGTTAATCTTAGTGCCGACCGGCAGGAAAATGTCAACCCTGGAGCCGAATTTAATGAATCCGAATTCCTTCGCCTGTTCTACCTGGTCGCCTTCTTTGACATACCATACAATTCTGCGGGCTAAAGCACCAGCAATCTGGCGGAAAAGAACTTCCGTACCATTTTCATGAGCTACAACGACAGTCGTTCTTTCGTTTTCAGTAGAAGATTTAGGGTTCCATGCAGCCAGGTATTTACCCGGGTGGTATTTGAAGAATTTTACAATGCCTGAAATTGGGTTACGGTTAATGTGAACATTGACCGGCGACATAAAAATAGATACCTGTAATCTTTTGTCTTTGAAATATTCATTTTCGTTCGTTTCTTCAATAACAACTACTTTTCCATCTGCGGGGCAGATGACCAGATCATTTCCGCTGGTAAAAGTACGGGAAGGGTTTCTGAAAAATTGTAATACGGTAATGAACAAAGCAAAGGAGAGAATATAGGCTAACCAGCGCAACCAGGTAATATCTGCAAATCTGTAATCAATGATCGCATTTAATACGAAGATAAAAAGGAGTGAAATTGCGATGGTCGTATAACCTTCTTTATGTATTGTCATTATGTATAAATAAGTTTCTGCAAAATTGTGAAAAATTTATCGAATTACAGAAGTCGATTAGCTGTTATCAATTGTTTTATAGATTGAGGTCAGATTGCGTCCCAGACCATCATAATCAAGCCCATAGCCTACCACGAACTCATTTGGAATCTCAAATCCGATATATTTGAGTTCTTCGAGCGGGTAAATCAGCGCGTCCGGCTTGTATAAAAGAGTACAGACCTGTACTGAGGCAGGTTGCTGCTCGTATACTTTTTCCAAGATGGTCTTCAATGTAAATCCGGTATCAACAATGTCTTCTACCAGGATAATGTCCCTTCCCTTCAGCTGATCGGAAAGACCTAAAATTTCCTTAACTGTACCTGTACTTCCAGTACCCTGATAAGAGGATACACGGATAAATCCAACTTCACACTGGATTTCCATTTCTTTGACCAGATCGGCCATGAAAAGAAAACTGCCGTTCAGTACACCTATAAAAATAGGGCAACGACCTTCGTAATCGACATTTAGCTGGATACCCAGTAATCTCGTTTTTTTATTGATGGTTTCATTCTCAATCAGAATTTCGAATGACCGGTCTCCAACTTGTATTGTATTCATTTTTTCTTCAGGCGCTATTCGTCCTGCTTTTCTAGTTTTTTCTGTTCCCTACGCTCTCTACGTAGTTCTCTGCGTGATTTTTTTACGGTATCCTGAGGGTTGAGTTGTTTGGCTATAGTGTCCTTTTTAGATTTTCCAAAAAGCCTGTCAAAAAGCGTTTTTGACTCATCCTGCATAACCACGGGGGCATCTGTATCGTTATCGAAGGCAGTTGTATCTACTTTTGCAGAATCCGGGAGCAAGTACTGCCGCAACCCTTCACGTAACCTGACGTTGTAGAAACCATAACCGCTGGTGTCCTGAGGCGTAAGACCACGGTTAGCCATAATTCTGCCCATATATTTAAAATAAGGCAGCATGTAGCCCTTCAGGCTACCATCACCGTTAAATTTAAACATGGCGATCTTTG
This sequence comes from Pedobacter antarcticus, assembly GCF_900103515.1. NCBI lineage: Bacteria > Pseudomonadati > Bacteroidota > Sphingobacteriia > Sphingobacteriales > Sphingobacteriaceae > Pedobacter > Pedobacter antarcticus. Next base: position 50,680 of record NZ_FNGZ01000013.1, on the reverse strand, counting down.
GACGCGGAACGATGTTAGCCAGAAATATACCTTCTCCTATGGTTAACGAGGCAGGGCTTTTGCCGAAATACTGATGTGAGGCTTCGCCGATACCATAGATGTTTTTGCCCATCTCTATAATATTGAAATAGACCTCCAGCATTCGCTCTTTACTGATTAATCTGTTGTTTTCAATTAGCCAGACAATCAGGATTTCTTCAGCTTTCCTGGAAAGCGTTTTCTGGCGGCTCAAAAATACATTCTTTACCAGCTGCATGGAAATAGTACTTCCGCCGCGTACAAATTTTTTCTCTTTATAATTGATCACAAATGATTTGCGGATTGATTCTTCCACGAAACCTTTGTGGGAGAAAAAGGAAGGGTCTTCTGCTGTAAGTAATGCATTTTTGTAATTACTGGAGATCTGGCCGAGCGGTGTAAAGTTCGGGTTAGATGGGCCAATTACGATATCACGCATGGGCTTACCGTACTCATATGGAGTATAGATAAAGGTTTCGTTGATCTTTTGCAGGTTGGTCTTACCCCATTTCAGGATTTTAAATCCGTTTGGTGTTAAAGAAGAGCTAAATTTCAGGCTGTCCGGATTTTTACTGTCGAGATAAAAGTTAAGATCATATTTGACTTTACCTTTAACTTTAAGGCCGTCCAGAGATTCAAAAAGGCCTTGCGGGAAAGCATCGAGTACCGCTTGCGCATCCTGTTCATCAGCATGTAGTTTAACTTCGTAAATCTTATCAGGTGAAAGGGTATATTTCAGATAAGGTTGCAGGACTGCATTTTTTAGGAATACTTTGGATGTGCTGTCCAGTGCAATATAGTTTTTGCCTATCAGCATATCGGCGTCTATCCTTGCGGCGGAAACAACGATATCATCGGCAGCTATTTTAGGATGGTTGATGAGCAGGTTTTTTACTGACCAGGAACCTGTGATCTTAAAATCATCACCACTGTAGGCTGCATTTTTCATTTCGGTTCTTACCGTATCAAAGCTGAGCTTTGCATGGAGTTTATTTTCCAGGTATGGGAGTTCTACTTTTTGATTATCTGCAAAGAACAAGACATCAAGCTGTTTTTTACCTGGTTTCAGTTTCCCATTTATATGCCAGGTTGCAGCATCGCCGTTTACTTTGATCGTGGAGAGCAGGTCTCCGTCTATAATGGTAGCAGTGGTCGTGAGGAGGTTTACTTTTGCGGTATCATTATCATTCAGGCTGAAAAGGAAATCTTTCATTTCCATATCATCAGGAATTTTGTTGAGCACCTGGTTTAACAAGTCATGGGCAATTTCGTTCAATTCGATTTTCGCTTTCGCATCCGGATTATCTTTTTTCTTTCTTTTCAGAAAAAAGTCCAGATTCGTCAGGCTGTCACGCAGGACAATATTTACTTTACCACTGTGCATGATCACTTCAGCCAGCTTTACATCTCCAAAAATAAGCGGGAATAATTTTACACCGATTTTCAGTTCTTTTACTGTGGAGAGCGTATCACGGTCTTTAGGAACCACAGAGATGTCTTTAAGTTCAACAGTGCTTAATCCGCTGAATCCTGCCTGCGCAATCTTAATTTCCAGACCGTAATCTCTGTCAGCTTTATTTATTGCGCTGGCCATCATCCGTTTGAGTAGGGCCTCCCTTTTGCTATAAGCGATTACACCGGTAACCATCAGGATGCCGGCCAGAATGCCAAGTACCCATGCACCGGCTTTGATGTATTTTTGCGGAATATTAATTTGAGGTAGCTGCATCTTTAAATTTACCTGTTAAAATAGCTGGTCTGGATTGACAAATGTATATTTCGTGTTAAAATTACACTTAAAAAGCCTAAAATCAATTAATTGTGAGTGGCTTTTGTTAATTTTGGGCAATGACAATTAGCACGGAACAAGTTTTGTCGGCTTTAAGAAATGTAGAAGATCCTGATCTTAAAAAAGATCTGGTTACGCTTAACATGATTAAAGACCTGAGCATAAACGATAAAAACATAAGCTTTACACTGGAGTTAACTACTCCGGCATGTCCGATGAAAGATATGCTAAAAAATGCCTGTACCAACGCGATTAAACATTTTGTTGACAAGAACGCGGAAATTCATATTAATATTACATCCCGGGTAACGAAACCAGCAGATACAAGTCAGCTGAATGAAATCCGGAATATTATTCTGGTATCATCCGGAAAAGGCGGGGTGGGTAAATCAACCGTTGCGAGTAATCTTGCCGTGACACTTGCGGCTGATGGCGCAAAAGTTGGCTTGATTGATGCTGATATTTATGGGCCGTCTGTTCCGACAATGTTTGGTTTGCTGGGTGCAAAACCGAGTGCAAGAGAAACAGCTGATGGTAAAACGCTGATTCTGCCCATAGAAAAATTTGGTATTAAGTTACTTTCACTCGGCTTTTTTGCAGATCCTGATCAGCCTGTGCCCTGGAGAGGACCAATGGCTTCCAATGCGGTTAAACAGCTGTTTAATGATGCAGATTGGGGTGAACTGGATTATTTAATCGTGGATCTTCCGCCGGGAACGGGCGATATTCATATTACCATTACCCAGAGCTTTCCGATAGCCGGTGCTGTGATTGTCACAACCCCGCAGCAGGTGGCACTGGCAGACACGCGTAAAGGTCTGGCAATGTTCAGAATGCCGGGTATCAATATCCCTGTTTTAGGCGTTATAGAAAATATGGCTTATTTTACTCCGGAGGAGTTGCCGGATAACAAGTATTATATTTTTGGTAAAGACGGAGGTAAAGAGCTGGCGAAGTCATTTGATGTGCCGTTCCTGGGTGAAATACCATTGGTACAGGGAATCACAGCAGGGGGAGATAACGGTGAGCCGATCTCTTTGGATAAAACCACGCCAACTGCTTTGGCTTTTGGAGAAATTGCCGGTAAAATAGCTCAGCAGATAGCCATACATAATGCAAAGTCCGCTAATTGCTAAAAAATTCACTAAATTTAGATTTTATAAAATATTATGGAGTTAAAACAACAAGTTGAACAGGCCCTTGAAACTATTCGCCCTTATCTGATTGCTGATGGTGGAGACGTTGCCATTGAAGAAATTACTGCAGATAACGTAGTGAAATTACGTCTTTTGGGTAATTGCGGTTCTTGTAAAATGAGTTTCATGACAATGAAAGCTGGTATCGAACAAGCGATCTTAAAAGCTGTTCCACAGATCACCGGAGTTGAGGCTGTTAATCTTTCCGAGCCAGTTTAGGATTTTAACATTCTTTAACTAGTTGCTGCGCTGATTAGCGCTATTTTTGCCTGCATGAAATATATTTTCACACTAGCCCTTCTCTTTTTATCCACCGGCCTGTTCGCGCAACAGGCGCCGGGAGGGAAGAGACTGGTTCAGTTTTCGGGCATTATTACCGACAAGGATAGTAGCTTCGTCGTGCCATATGTGACCATAACCAATCAGTCAAATAAGGATCAGAAATATGCGGCAAATTATAAAGGTTTCTTTTCTATCGTTGCACATCCCGGTGACACGCTTCTTTATAGCGCGATTGGTTACGGCGAACAGGTCGTAGTGATTCCTTCTGACGTAAGGGACGTCAAATATACGGCTATGGTTAAAATGAAATCAGAGATCGTTTATCTACCTGCAGTAAAGGTTTACCCATGGGCGACTATAGAAGACTTCACTAAAGACTTTATGGCCCTTAAAATAGCAGATGACGATACAGAAATTGCAAGAAAAAATCTGTCAGGCAGTTCTATCAGCGGAATGATTGAGTATTTACCCAGGGATGCTCGGGAAATTTCATCTGCCAATTTCAGGTTAGACCAGGAAAGGGCACTGAACAAAAATATGGTTCCTACCACGCCTTTACTCAATCCCTTCGCCTGGGGGAAACTTATGGAGCAAATCTTTAGCGGCGATAAAAGCCGTAAAGAGAATAATTAACGTTTCTTATTGCGTTGTTGCGGAAATTTCATTTTGTACTCTGCGCGGATATCACCTTTTGATATTGCATCCAGTTTAGATTTTAACATTCTTTTACGGAGCAGGCTCAAGGTATCGGTAAATAATTTACCTTCAATATGATCGTATTCATGCTGTACAACCCTCGCCGGCATTCCTGATAATTCTTCTTCATGTAATTCCCAGTTCTCATCATAGTATTCCACGACAACAACAGGTTTGCGCATTACATCTTCGCGGATTTCCGGGATACTAAGGCAGCCTTCGGTAAATGCCCATGGCTCTCCTTTTTCTTCCAGAATCCGGGCATTAATAAAGACTCTTTTAAAGCCTTCTTTCCCATCTTCGTCCTCACCGGTATCTACAATAAACAACCTGATCGGAAGGCCAATTTGTGGCGCTGCAAGACCTACACCGTAAGCGGCATACATGGTATCGAACATGTCACTGATCAGTTTCTTTAATTCCGGATAATCCTGATTGATATCCTGGCAGACCTTTCTCAGAACAGGATCTCCGTAGGCTACGATTGGTAATTTCATGGTGCAAAAGTACAAATATTAGGTTAAAGGGTAAAAAGTTAACACACTCAAATTTTTCTCGTTGAGTATTTCAGCAGTGATCTGCTCCATCTCAGCAGTGGTAACAGCCTCAATTTTTGCAAAGACAGTATCCAGATTGTCTATTTTGTCATAGTCGATCAGGCTTTTGGCCATGGATACAATCAGACCGATTCTATTCTCTTCTCCAAGTGCGATCTGTCCGATAAACTTCTGTTTTGCTTTTCGGAGCTGAATTTCGGTAAGGGGGTTTGAACGCAGTTTTTTAAATTCTTTGTCAATCAGCGAGATCGCCTTGTTTACTTTCTCCTTATCGGTTCCGAAATAGATCGTAAATATACCCGTATCGGAAAGCGGACTATAGCCAGACTCTATACTGTAGGCTATTCCATGTTTTTCCCGGAGCTGAAGATTAAGGATTGAGCTCATCGCGTTTCCGCAAAGCAGGTTATTCAGCAATAACAGACCGGTTTTGAAGGGATGGTACAACGAATAGGCAGTAGAACCGATCACAGTATGCGCCTGCATAATAGGTTTGGTGTCTACCCTTTTAATTACTGGTGCGGCAGAAGGCGCGATCCGGTTATGCGAACCTTTATTAGCTGGTACAGCCTCATAGTAGTTAGTGAAGATTTTAACCGCTTTATCAAGGGAGTATTTTCCAAGCACAGCCACAACTATCTGATCAGTGCGGTAATTAGCCGAAATGAAATCTTTGATATCTTTCCCCGAAAGTCTGCTTACACTTTCTGTGGTGCCCAGAATGTTTCTTCCCAGACTGTGATCCCTGAAGACCATGTCCTCGAAATCATCATAGATAGCTTCTTCCGGCTGATCTAGATAAGAAGCGATTTCATCAAGTATAACACCCCTTTCTTTCTCCATTTCATCTTCCGGAAAAGTTGAATGGAATACGATATCATGAAAAAGTTCTAGCGTCCTGCCCAGATAAGGATGTAAGAAGGAAGCATGGATACAGGTATATTCTTTGGTGGTATAAGCATTGAGATCTGCACCAACACTTTCCAGTCTATTTAGAATCTGATTTGTATTTCTTTTCTCTGTGCGTTTAAAGATCATATGCTCAATGAAATGAGCGAGACCAGCCTGGCTTTCGTTTTCATCCCTGGAGCCGCTGTTAACGATAATACAGGCATGTGAAATTGTAGAAGCAGCAGGTACATGCAGCAGGCGGATGCCATTGGGCAATGTGTGTACGTTATATTCCATTCGGCGCAAAGATACGGCATAAATCCGCCACCCGATTGTAAATTTAGGATCTAAAAATCTGAAGAAGAACCACCTCCTCCGAAATTGCCACCGCCGAATCGATCTGGTAAGTGCTGTTTTTGTTGAGGTAAAGTGGCCGAGATGATAATAGAATCGACCCGCTCCTGATCCGTGTTATTCTGTGGAAAAGGAACCTGACCGGCCAACCCGTATCTCGGGTTTTTGAGCCACTTTAGCAGTCGCCAGCTGACTAATAGCAGTAATGCACCGGCACCGCTCAGCAGGTATTCAAGAGGTACTAAAGTGTCGTAGTATTTAAAGGTAAGACCGGTTGCAGTTAGTAGAATTATCCCTGAATTCAGAAGCATCCGAGAATGTTTCTTTAGGGCATAGCCAATACACACTAATGGAAAAACAAATGTCCAGACCCAGAAGAAATAGGGGAGCGGGACCTGAAATGTAGTACCAGAGAGTTCTTTTCCGGTCTGGTCTGCGACGTAGTAATTAAAAGCGAGTCCGGCGGTAAACACAGCGAACTGTATCAGAACAGCTAAACATGAACTGTACACCGTTAAAATAGCTTTCATCTTTGTATTCAGAACCAGATAGCAGAGTGACGCAGCAAAAAACAATGCACCAAAAGGTATGAGTAAAATACCGGAAGGATTCAGGATATGCAATGCAGTTAAAAATGCCATCAAAAGTGCGGAAGCGGAAATTATTGTCATTAACGGGCTTGCGAACCGGATAACATACCATAAGCTGATTACAGCGGTCGACAGCGACGCAAATAAATACCACGCGGAGGGTGACCAGCTCTGCGTATTGATTTCGTGCAGCCAAAGGACCCCGGTGAGCAAAAATCCAGAGGAAAGGAGAGTCAGTGCATCATCTGTACCCGCCTGATAATGCTGATATTTTTTACAAACTTTTTCCAGCGCAAGATAACAAAGAAGGCCGAAGAGAAGCAGGGCATAAGGTAAATTTTTGTCACGCATCAATCCCCCAAAAAGTAGTGAGAGCAGCGCGCTACTTGCAAATACAATTACCACGGTTAAAAGAAAAAGGCCCGCCCTGACTAAAAAGGTGGGTATATAGAAGGTAACCGGATGGGCTTTGGCTATGGCACCGATCTCGGCAGCGGTAATACCTGTATATGCTGCTTCATCTTGTATCTGTTGAATCAATTGCAGATTTTTAACGCTTTCTGAAGGATAGACGATCATTACTGTTTGAGTTTTTTATGCAGTTGATAAATATGACGGGCAAGTAGCACTGGAGAGATGATAAACCAAAGTATAAACAAGTAAGGGTCACTACTGAGGTGGATCCATTTTAACGAGTCCATATATAATATGCTAGCTGCAATATAGGCGTAAAACAGCTGGATCAGGATCAGGTAAAATGATTGCTCCCTTTTACCGTTTTTATATAGCAAAGCGGCTGAGAATATCGTCAGTAGCAGATAAATCCAATTATAACTTCCGGAATAAGCGAACCATGCAGTGAGCATACTCAAGTGCAGAATATGTGAGCCGAAATGGAGGTAAATAAATTTGAAATGAGGTTTTATCCTGAACCATTCACTTAAATACGCTGCAGTGATAAGTAATAACGCTAAAGAAACGTAGGTCCAGATTAATGGGCTTTCATTAATTCTGGTCAGGCCGAATAGCACCTGAGGAGAAATAGATACGCCCATCCAGAGGGCCAGATTCGTAATTGCCATACCCAGTACACCTTGGTGATCAAAACGATAAGCCATGAAAAATAAGATTACTGTAGGAATAAAAGTGGCTAGTCCATACCGCGTACCAAAAAAATCATACTGAAATTGCAGGTAGGCCAGTAAGCTAAGCAAACTCACGCAACCGAACAGTAAGATATAATCCGCAGCAACGTTAGTTGAATTTTGCTTTTCCTGCTGATATGGGGACTGGTTTTTAAATGTATACCAAAAACAACCAGCTGTGATCGCTGTAATTAAGGCTAAAATTACCTGGTGTCCGATACTGTCCAGGTTTTGATAAATAAGAATGCCGAGACCTGTGCTTAACATAAGAATACCCGCATACAGTATCATCCTGATTTCCCGGTGCAGGGAAAAGACCGGTTTTTCCTGGAGCTGTATCACCCGGTTAAGTGTCTCTGCAGAAATAAGACCGGCCGCATATAGTTTCTGGTATTTCTTCATGTAAGCAATATAAATTTTTTTATTCAACTGTCAATTTGACAAGGCTTAACAAATTGGAACATCCCTTGATGATAGGCTATTGTACTTAAAAATGAGTTAACATATGAGCATAGAAGAAAAAGGTAGTATTTCTATACACACCGAGAACATTTTTCCAATTATTAAGAAATTCCTGTACTCAGACAACGAGATTTTCCTCCGTGAGCTGGTTTCTAATGCGGTTGATGCGGTACAAAAGATTAAAAGACTAGCTGCTTTGGGGCAATATAATGGCGAACTGGGAGATCCCCTGGTTGAAGTTGCGCTTGATGAGGAGAAAAAGACCATCACAATTAGTGATAATGGTCTGGGAATGACAGCAGAAGAAATTAAAAAATATATTAATCAGGTTGCATTTTCTGGTGCAAGCGAATTTGTTGAGAAGTTCAAAGACGCGAAAGATGCTAATGAAATCATTGGTAAATTCGGGTTAGGTTTTTACTCTGCATTTATGGTTGCCGACCTGGTAGAAATTCAGACTTTATCTTTCCAGGAGGGTGCTGAGCCTGCTAAGTGGGTATGTGACGGTAGTACTTCTTATGAGATTTCTGCTGGAACACGGACTACGCGTGGAACAGATATTATCCTGCATATCAATTCAGAATCTGAAGAATTCCTGAGTAAAGGAAAATTGAATGAAATCCTTGATAAATATGGTAAGTTTCTTCCGGTGCCAATTAAATTTGGGACAGAAACTCAGAGTTTACCTGATGGTGAAGATGAGGAAGGCAAGCCAAAAACAAAAGAGGTTGAGACGGATCATATCATTAACACCACGGCTCCTTTATGGACCAAGGCACCTGCAGATTTGTCAGACCAGGATTATCTGGACTTCTATAAACAACTTTATCCTTTCGCTGAGGACCCTCTTTTCTGGATTCACCTCAATGTGGATTATCCGTTTAATCTTACTGGCGTATTGTACTTCCCGAAAGTGAAGAATGATTTCGATATGCAGCGTAATAAAATCAAATTGTTTAGCCGTCAGGTATTTATTACTGATGAAGTTAAAGATATCGTACCTGAATTCCTGATGTTATTGCATGGGGTGATTGATTCACCTGATATTCCGTTAAATGTTTCCAGAAGTTTCCTTCAGGCAGACAGCAATGTGAAAAAAATCAATAGCTATATCACCAAAAAAGTTGCAGATAAATTGGCTGAACTTTTCAATAAAGACCGAAAGTCTTATGAAGAAAAATGGAGCGATATCGGCCTGTTTGTAAAATATGGTATGGTAAGCGAAGAGAAGTTCTACGACAAAGCCAAAGATTTCGCTTTATTAACGAATACAAAAGAAGAAAACTTTACTCTTGACGAATATCGCGACAAGGTTAAAGACGCACAGACAGATAAAAATGGTCAGTTGGTTTATATTTATACGACTGAACCGGCTAAACAAGATAGTTTCATCCAGGCTGCCAATAAAAAGGGATATGATGTTTTATTGATGAACTCAGCCATTGACACACACTTTGTGAGTTCTCTGGAACACAAACTGGAAAAGACAACTTTAAAACGTGTAGATTCAAGCGTAGCAAGTAAATTAATCGAAACAGATGAGGCTGTCGAATCTGTATTAACAGAAGAGCAGTCTGCAACGGTAAAGTCCGTTTTCGAGAAAGCAATTGTTAAACCTGGTTTCACGGTTGAAATTGTTGGTTTAAATCCAGATGAATTCCCCGTAACTGTTACTATGGATGAATTTATGCGTCGCATGAAAGAAATGGCGCAAATGGGTGGTGGTATGAGTTTCTATGGCAATATGCCGGACAGCTACAAAGTGGCAATCAATGGAAACCATAAACTGGTAAACCGCATTTTGCAATCTACCGATGCCGCTGAGCAAAACGCGTTAGCTAAACAAGCTGTTGACCTGGCATTATTGTCTCAGGGAATGCTTACCGGTGCAGAGTTGACAGATTTTGTAAACCGTAGTGTTGAGCTGATCTAAGCTGCGCTGAATAAAATTAAAAGGGGGTCACGTTATTTGTAAAAAATAACGTGACCCCCTTTTTTGTGCCCGGTTTTCCGGTTATTTAACCTTGATTTCCGGTTCAGTTTAATTATCGGCGGAAGATAAAGTATGTTTCTTTATTGTAACAAACAACCTTCGGACTATGTTCAATGTTCGTTCATATTTCCTCCAATGTCGAATGAACAAACAATGAAGGAACTATGAAGAAACAGTGAACAAAGTATATAGCAAACCTTGACGAAACCAGCACATGATTCGGTTAATCTTTGGTTAAATTTGGAAATCCTTCCAGGGACAACAAGAAAGCGTAATTGAGGGCGATATCTTTAAGATAATCAAACCTTCCTGAGGCACCACCGTGCCCAAAATCCATGTCCGTTTTTAATAGAAGCAATTGATTGCCCGTTTTAAGTGCCCTCAGTTTAGCGACCCATTTTGCGGGTTCAAAATATTGGACCTGACTGTCATGGAGACCAGTTGTAATCAACATATTAGGATAATCCTGTTTTTTTATATTTTCATAAGGTGAGTAACTTTTCATGTACCGGTAAGCCTGTTCTTCATTTGGGTTACCCCATTCATCATATTCGTTTGTAGTCAGCGGGATGGTCTCATCCAGCATTGTGTTAACAACATCTACAAAAGGAACCTGCGCTATAATTCCATTCCAGAGGCCGGGATCCATATTGCTTATTGCACCCATCAGCAGACCGCCTGCACTTCCTCCCTGAGCATACAGATGGCTGCGGCTGGTGTACTTTCTTTCAACCAGATATTTACCGCAAGAGATGAAATCGGTGAACGTATTCATTTTTTGCATCGTTCTTCCCTGCTCATACCAGTGCCGGCCCATTTCCTGTCCACCGCGAATATGGGCAATGGCAAAAATGAACCCGCGGTTAAGCAGGCTTAGCGTAGATGACGAAAAGGAAGCGTCAATACTATGTCCGTAGGAGCCGTAAGCATAAAGTAGCATAGGTGCCTTCCCGTCTTTTTTTAAACCGTTTTTATAAACGATTGAAACTGGAATTTCAGTACCGTCTGCAGCCAAGGCAAACACCCTTTCTGAAGTATAATGATCGGAGTTAAAATCTGCTCCTGCAGTTTGTTGTTTCAATAAAGTCTTTGATCCGCTACTGATCTCATAATCATAAACTGACATGGGCGTCTTCATTGATGTATAATATAAACGGAGTTTGTTGCTCTGGAAATCTGGGTTAGCGCCTATTCCGGCCATATAAGCAGGCTCAGAAAATGCAATAGTTTGATTTTCTTTTCCGTTTTGCATCAGGCTTATTTTGATCAGGCCTTGCTTCCTTTCTGCGATAGCAATAAAGTTTTCGAACTCTGAAATATCCTCCAGCAGCACATCGCTACGGTGAGGAATGACATCTTTCCAGGCGGAAATATCTGTTGTATCGAGACCGCATTCCATCAGCCGGAAATTAGGGGCCTCCCAGTTAGTTAAAATCAAAAATCTGTCTTTCAGTGGATGAACCTGATACAATACTTCTGGTACCCTGGGCTGAAAGCATCTTATTTCCTGCTGTGGCTGGCCGGCTGGAATTGTATAAACTACTGATGAAAGAGTGGCAGAGGAATAAATCAGGATATAATCTCCGGATTTAGACTTTTCTACGCCGATATAATTTGCAGGATCTTTCTCTTCATACACAGTAATATCCTCCAGGACATCATTTCCCAGCTGATGCCTCCTGATTTTTTCACTGAGTAATGTCTCCTGATTATTTTCCGTGTAAAAAAGCGTTTGATTATTCGCTGCCCAAACTGGGTCTCCTGCGGTATTAGGAATCTGGTCTGCAAGAGTTTCGCCTGTTGTTAGATCTTTAACACAGATGGTATATTGCCTTCTGGAGACTTTGTCTGTCGCATATGCCAGTAAACAGTTGTCCGGACTCACGGTAAAGCCCTTCGCTGAATAATAGGGTTGGTCTTTGGCGAGTTCATCTATATCCAGTAGAATCTCTTCTGGAGCTTCGAGACTCCCTTTCTTCCGGCAATATTTATAATACTGCTGTCCTGTCTCTGTGCGGGTATAATAGAAATAACCGTTTTTGAAAACGGGTACTGACTCATCTTTTTCTTGTATCCGTGCCTTCATTTCATGGAACAGTTCTTCCTGCAGGTGGCTGGTATGCGCCAACTGCTGCTCCAGATATTTGTTCTCCTGTTCGAGGTATGAAATTACAGCATCGCTTTGCGGACCTTTTTTAAAATAATCTATCATCCAATAATAGTCATCTGGAATTTGTTCCCCATGGATGTCGCGGATATGCGAAATTACTTTTGCCTGTGGGGGCTTTATATAAGGATAATTGTCTTTTTCTATTTTGGTATCTTTGTTCATCAGGCTAAAGCTAATAGTTTAATCACAAAATTTAATAAAGCCTATGACTCCTTACATCCGTCAGACTAAATGTCTGATCTTTTTCGTCCTGCTCCTGGCTGGGATGACAACAAATGCTGGTTCGGAAAGAAGCTTATCGCTGGAATATCAAAATTCCGGAACGGAAGATCCACTTGCAGGAATTCAGTTCAGGGGTGTCGATGGTAAAAAAATAGATCTCGGTGATCTGCGCGGAAAGGTGGTGTTCCTTAACTTCTGGGCAAGCTGGTGCCTGCCTTGTCTGGCGGAATTTCCTGCGATAAAGAAATTATATCAGCATTATAAGGACGATCCTGAGGTGGTTTTTATTTTCGTCGATGCTGACGGGGATCTGGAAAAAGCTGTCCGCTTCATGCAGAAAAGGAAATACATGTTGCCAGCCTTCCGTTCGGAGACAGCGGTTCCGGATGTGCTTTTTAAGGGGGCTTTACCAACAACCGTCGTTTTGGACAAGAGGGGAAGGATTTCCTATAACCAGTCAGGTGCAGCGAATTACGGGGACCCGCGTTTTATTGCATTTATCAAGGATTTGAAAGCTGCAAAATAAGTGTATTCCTCTATGAATAATGTTTTCCTCGGTTGAGGAGAGACTGATAAATCTTTTTTATATGCAAGGCAATTGTATTGTACATAAAAAGGAATTTATCTAAGTTTGACGCCTGAAAGTACATTCAGCAAAAAAACAAGAATTATGCAGGAACCTTTTGATTTAACAATCGGAGAAACAGATTATGCCATATTTCCTGAGGGGAATGATAATTATATAGTTTATAAAGACGGTAAGGAATATTTGCAGATTCAGAAGGATACAGAATCTCAGTGGTTGAAACTTGATCCGGAAACGGCGTTACCTCTTTTTGAGGAAGATGCAGAGGTCAATGCTATCGGTGCAGCGATCAATGATTACGTTCCGGAGCCGGAAGAAGAAGAGGACGCAGAGGAAGAGGAAGCAGAAGAAGACTGGGATACTGAAGACGAATTATAAGCTCAGGATCCCCATCCTGACCGGTCGAGGCTTCTGTAGCGGATAGCCTCGGCCAGATGTGCTGGTTGTATTGCTATAGCGTTTTCCAGGTCGGCAATAGTTCTGGAAACTTTAAGAATCCTGTCATAGGCTCTGGCAGACAGTCCTAATTGCTCCATCGCATTTCTGATCAATTGTTTACTGACGGGGTCCAGCTTGCAGTGTTGCCGTACGATCCGATCAGGCATCTGCGCATTGCAAAATATACGATGATCCTGCTCAAAGCGCTTTTCCTGGATTTTACGGGCAAAGATTACTCGTTTTCTGATGTCCAAGCTCTTTTCTTCAGGTTCCTGACTGCTTAAATCTTTAAAATCTACCGGAGTAACCTCCAGATGCAAATCTATTCTGTCTAAAAGTGGTCCGGATATTCTGCTCAGGTATTTTTGTACCTGCGAAGAGGTACAATGGCAGGTTTTCTCCGGATGGTTAAAATAACCGCAGGGACATGGGTTCATAGCGGCAATGAGCATAAAACCTGCGGGATAAACGACTGTCTGCCTGGCTCGGGAGATGGTTACCATTCTGTCTTCAAGCGGCTGCCGCATTACTTCTAATACACTTCTCCGAAATTCAGGTAATTCATCAAGGAACAATACACCATGGTGGGCCAGTGAAATTTCACCTGGCTGCGGATTGCTTCCTCCTCCTGCAAGCGCAACATCTGATATGCTATGATGCGGATTACGGAATGGACGGGCTGTAAGCATAGCTGTGCCGGTATGAAGTTTACCCGCAACAGAATGAATCTTCGTGGTTTCCAGTGCTTCCTGCAGGCTCAAAGGGGGCAGAATCCCGGGCAATCTTTTGGCAAGCATTGTTTTACCGGATCCAGGCGGACCAATTAGAATTAGATTATGGCCGCCTGCAGCAGCGATCTCTATGGCTCTTTTCATGCCTTGCTGCCCTCTTACATCTGCAAAGTCTTCAGCTATTGAAACTTGCTGTTGATTAAGGAGTGCGTTGACGTTAACTTTTACGGGCTCCTGTCTTTCCGGATATTTGAAAAATTCAGCTATCTCTTTCAGGTTTTTCAGGCCGTATACTTGCAGCTCTCCGACCACCGCTGCTTCTGCGGCATTTTCCAAAGGAAGCAGAAGCGTAGTGAAACCAGCATGTCGGGCCTGTAATGCCATTGATAGGGCTCCCTTTAAAGGGTGAATGCTGCCGTCAAGAGAGAGTTCGCCCGCAATAACGATCTGATCCGGGTTGGGAACCTCTAATTGACCTGAAGAGGTTAATATGCCTATAGCCAGCGGCAGATCATAAGCTGTCCCTTCTTTGCGGATGTCCGCGGGCGAGAGATTAACAACAATTTTCTGCCGGGGCATACGGTATCCTGAACTCTGCAATGCGCTTTCAATTCTCTTGAGGCTCTCTTTTACTGCATTATCTGGTAAACCAACAATATGATATTTATTGCCACTGCCAATATGGACTTCTATGGTAATGGTGAGGGCATCGACGCCAGAAACTGCACAGGTGTAAGTCTTGGTCAGCATAAATCAATAGGTTCAGCTGCCAATGTATTATGCTTTAAACAAATGCTGTTAGTTTTAATAAAAAAGGGGCAGAATCTTTAAGATCCGGCCCCTTTCAATAGGATTCTAAAAAAACATTTACATTCTGCCTTGTGGCATCTTTGGCATATTGCGCATCATCTTTGCTGCAGCAGCTGGATTTGAGAACTGCTTCATTACTTTACGCATATCCTCAAATTGTTTAATCAGTTTGGTTACTTCTTCAATTTTATTTCCTGAGCCTTTAGCTATGCGTAATCTTCTGCTTTGCTGAATGCTGTCTGGGTTTTCTCTTTCGTATTTGGTCATAGACTGGATAATTGCCTCCACATTTTTGAAAGCGTCATCTTCTATCTCCACGTTTTTCATCATTTTGCTGACCCCTGGAATCATACCCATCAGATCCTTCATATTACCCATTTTCTTGATCTGCTGAATCTGGTTGTAGAAGTCATTAAAGTCAAATTTATTTTTACGGATTTTCTTCTGAAGTTCTGCTGCTTCTTTTTCGTCAAACTGCTCCTGAGCACGCTCAACAAGGGAAACGACGTCACCCATGCCTAGAATACGCGAAGCCATCCTGTCCGGATAGAATACATCCAGGGCTTCCATTTTTTCTCCTGTACCTACAAACTTAATCGGTTTGTTAACAACAGATTTAATGGATAATGCTGCGCCACCCCTGGTATCACCATCCAGCTTAGTAAGGACAACTCCTGTAAAATCTAAACGGTCATTAAATGCTTTTGCAGTATTAACCGCATCCTGTCCGGTCATGGCATCAACTACGAACAGGATTTCATGCGGTTTTGTATGCAGTTTTACATCTGAAATCTCATTCATCATTTCTTCGTCGATAGCCAGACGGCCCGCCGTGTCAATGATAATAACATTGTGATTTTCTTTCTTTCCTTTATCTATACCCTCCATTGCAATTGCAACGGGGTCTTTTGATTCTAAATTTGCATAAACCGGAACCCCAATCTGTTCTCCAAGGATCTGTAACTGATCGATCGCCGCTGGGCGATAAACGTCGCCAGCAACCAGTAAAGGTTTTTTTCCTTTTGATTTCAGATAATTTGCGAGCTTTCCGGAGAATGTAGTTTTACCTGCTCCGTTCAAACCTGCAATCAGAATGATGGTTGGATTAGTTTTAAGGTCAAGTTCCGTAACTTCCCCACCCATCAGCGCGGTCAGCTCGTCATTCATGACTTTAGTTAACAACTGACCAGGGGAAACAGCAGTCAGTACATTCAGACCAAGTGCTTTTTCTTTGACGTCATCTGTAAAGCTTTTGGCTGTTTTATAATTTACGTCGGCATCCAGCAAAGCTTTACGAATTTCCTTCATGGTCTCTGCCACGTTGATTTCTGAAATGCTTCCCTGTCCTTTGAGAACTTTAAATGCCCGGTCTAGTTTATCCTGTAAATTTTCAAACATTTTTGTTTAACCTTAGTGTTCACGTTTTTGTAAGCTACAAAGTTATTAAATTACACTGAAAGACTGAGCTCCTGTTTGAAATTTATCTTGCCGTGCTGCTGTGCCCTGACAATTCAAATTAAACGGAGCTGCTCCTGTTTGAAATTTATCTTGCCGTGCTGCAACTATTTAGTTTCGGCTCCGTCTTATAGAAAATTCGCTCTCATGAAATTAATGCTGCTCAGCCTGCTTTGTTCTTTCGCCATTTGTACGGTGTCTGCCCAAAGTCTACCCATTAAACGGAAACTACAGGCTACTCGTACTATAGCAGCGCCCCGGATCGACGGCGATTTGGCTGACGAGGCCTGGAAACAGGTGATACCCGCTTCGGAATTTATCGAAAACAGGCCGGTACCCGGAAGGAAAGAGCAGCATGACAGACGCACAGAGGTGCGAATGATCTATGATGATCATGCCGTCTACATAGCGGCAAGAATGTACGATCATCCGGATAGTATTGCTCATGAGCTTGTTAACCGTGATAATATCGGTAACGCAGATTTCATAGGGATTATCTTTGACACATTTATGGACGGCATGAATGGAAATGGCTTTTATGTCACTGCCGCAGGTGTTCAGTTTGATGCTAAGTATTCACAGAATGGAGATGAGGATTCTAACTGGAATGCAGTTTGGGAGAGCAAGGTTAAGCGTGATGAAACCGGTTGGAGTGCGGAAATCAGAATTCCTTACGCAGCTTTGAGGTTCTCAGGAAAAGACGTGCAGAGCTGGGGCGTTAATTTTAACCGTAAAAGGCAGAAGGCAAATCAGCAGCTTTTTTGGAATGAAGTTGATCCTAAAGTCAGTGGGTTCATCAATCAGGCGGGTCTATGGGAGGGAATTAAAGGGATTAAACCCGGGCTCCGGTTATCTTTCTCTCCATATCTTTCGACCTACCTGAAGCATTATCCTTTTAATACACCCAATGTTAAAAATACCGTAATGGCTTTTAATGGAGGAATGGATGTAAAATATGGCATAAACCAAAGTTTTACACTGGATATGACGCTGATTCCGGACTTCGGACAGATCCAATCTGATAACAGGATTCTGAACCTGACCCCCTTTGAAGTGAAATTCGATGAGAGAAGGCAATTCTTTACCGAAGGGACAGAATTGTTCAATAAAGGGGATCTGTTTTATTCGAAAAGAATTGGATCTATTCCTTCTTATTTTAAAGATGTATCGGGAGATCTTCGGGATGGGGAAAAGATAATCAAGTCGCCACTGGAGGCTAAAGTTTTAAATGCAACTAAAATTTCGGGTAGAACAGCTGGCGGCCTGGGAATAGGACTGTTTAATGCAATCACAAGTAGCATGAAGACTTTGGTTGAGGGCGAGCAGGGTAATCAGCGGGAGTTAGAAAGTCAGCCTTTAACAAACTACAATGTTTTTGTGCTGGATCAGTCATTAAAAAATAACAGTTCCATCACGCTGATTAATACCAATGTACTGCGCCGGGGAAATGCCCACGATGCAAATGTGTCTGCATTTTTATTCAACCTGAATGATAAAGCTAACCGCTACTTTGTAAATGGTGCGGCTAAAATGAGCTTGCTTACCGGCGTCGGCGATGAAAATAGCAGAAAAGGGTTCAATACAGAGCTTAAGTTTGGTAAAAAGAGTGGTACCTGGACCTGGTTCTATCTGCAGAAAATTGCAGACGCAAAATTTGATCCGTCCGATATGGGCTTCTTTACAAACAATAACTTTTTTGATCAGCAATTCAATTATGGTTATCAGGTTTACAAACCTAGCTCCTGGTATAATAAGTGGGAGGCATGGAGTAATCTCAGATATTCGCGCTTGTATAAGCCAGGATCTTACCAGAATTTCGGAGTTGACGGAAACTACTATGTTGAGTTTAAAAATTTCTGGTCTGTAGAAACTAATTTTGACTGGCAGCGTAAGGGGCAGGATTTCTATGAGTCGCGAAATGCAGGAAGGGTGTTTCAGACCGGAGAGAATTACGGTGTTAAAGTGTATGTAAATCCTAATAAAGCGAAAGCGTATAATTTCGGTGGAAATGTAGGTTACAGGAAAAATTTACTGTTGAATGGAAAAGCTTATGATGCATTTTTATTTCAAAACTTCAGACTGAATGATAAGATTTCCTTTGGACTGGACATAGATTACCAGCCTCGGTTTAATTATGCAGGCTGGGTGCAGAACAGCGGGAGTAATATTATTTTTTCATCTTATGACAGGCACACGATGGAAAATTCGATTGATGCAAAATATAGTTTCAATAACCTGATGGGGATTACACTGGTGGTGCGACACTACTGGTCTGACCGTAGAAATAAATCATTTTATACTTTGGACACTAATGGCAGTTTGATTCCTTTAACGGGCGAACCACCAGCGGGCACTAACCGGGTCTATAATGTTTTCAATGCTGACCTCATCTATCAGTGGCAGTTTGCACCAGGGAGCGAGCTGAGTGTCGCCTATAAAAATTCTGCGGAAGGATATGAAGAACTATACCGGAAGAAATATACAAGAAACCTCGACGCTATCCTTTCCGGACCACAGAATAATAGTCTTTCGGTGAAAGTCCTGTACTATCTGGATTACCTGGATCTGAAGAAAAAGAGATAGTTATCTTGGGAAAACAAACATCAGGCCCATAGCCAGGGTTTGACTTCCCTGAATTTTAGGGTCTGTATCTTTATCATACAGGCCCACACCAGTTAAGGAGACATTCATGAAACGGTTGATCTTAGCTGTAATAGCGACGTCCAGCCGGTGATCTATCTGCCCTAAGTCATCATAAGGGATAAATAAGGCATAACGGGTTTTTAGATTTACGTTATGGAAAATGTCTTTATCGAATGCTGTAACAACCTGAAAGGCGAGATCATTTTTAAAGCTCTTATTATAAGCAATACCATAATTGTCTGTTTTGCCTGCATTCTCTATGTTCTCTGGTGTTTCATTTGGATTAGCTGCAAATGCTCTCTCTCTTTTTGCTGCATTTAAAGTCTCGTTGTCCAATACAAATGTCTGTCTCGCGGTACCGGTACCTATTCTGGTGGAGAAAAACTTGCTTGGTTTGTATTCAAAACCTATTGATTGGGTCAGGTAACCTGGAGACATGAATTTGGAGATCAGGGTAGGCGTTTCTACATTATTGATAGTTGAATAAGAGAACCCATTGTCAAACTGAGATTCAAAAGTAAGGGAACCGAAGAAATACCAGTTTTTAGACAACTGGAAGGCTGCTTTATTATCCCAGAAAATTCTGTCATTAGTTTTCTTTTGTAATTGATCACGGTTTTTGATCTTTCCGTACTGCAGATTTAATTCCGTTACATAGCTATAGTTCTCTTTAACGTACTCTGCTTTGTAATTAACCAATCCTCCTACGGCCAGCGAGTTAACTCCACCACCAGTCCAGTTATTACTAAATGAAGACTGATTGACATTAATGCCTATAGCTGTAGTTGTTTTCCAATAGTTGACTTTTGAGCTGATGACGACCGGACTGATGTCTACAGGTCTGAAATCTATAATACCATTCAGAACCGGTAAAGGGCTCCGTTTGAGTTTAAGATCATAGTTTTTAATATTGACAGGTACAGAATCTACGTCCTGCGCTTGAACCTGTGCTGAAACTGCAAACAAAATAAACAGACATCCGAAAATAGTTCTCATCGTTACAAAGAAAAGAAAAATGTTCCTATTGATGCCTAGAATTGAATAAAAATTTCAGCCATGCATAGCTTTTCCTCACTTTCAGGTAGTTGAAATTCTGTTCATTAGCATAGGCTTCCTGTTCAAAGCAGCTTTGTCTGTAGGCCTGATCATGGTTTCCTGACCTTGCAAGATTAATCAGATAAAAGATCAAGTACAGTAAATAGAAAGGTAGGATTAATAATTCCAGTTGTTGTCTGAAATGAATCATTTCATGATTGATTAACAGTGGGTTATCAATTTGGTTCCGCGATTTAAACAGCATGAAAGGATAGATCGCCATCGCTGTCGCAGGAAGCGGACTGAAAACTATTTTCCAATATTTCATGGGTTTGCATTCAGTTGCACCTTCAATAAGGGAGGCAGGCGTAAAGCTTTAGGATTCCTTTTATAGGTGCTATAATTATTCTTCAGAAAAACAATAAACGCATAGTCCGATGCAGCGAGTACAAAGTCATAGCTCGGGCGGTATTGCTGCATAAAATCTGTGAGCTCATAATCTTTAATTCTCAGTGCGCGGCTTACGAAGGCCGGATTAAACCGGTAATCTATAATTTCCTCTTTGTAATCGCGCTCCAGAATAGCCTGCAAGTGTCTGGCGTTTCGTCCTTTACGGCTTAAAAGATTATAAATGGCGTCAATTCCCAGACCTACACCGCGAGAGCTCAGGTTAAGCAGGTCTTTAGAGCTCCCCAGGTCTGTCGCATACTTGTATGCCCTGGTATTTTGCTCATGCCGTTGCTTTGGTGTCAGTGCGCTGCCTATAATGGAGACCTCCCGTAATTGTACGGCAAGTGGTTTTAACTGAAAGAAGATAGTCTTCGTTCCTTTATAAACAAGTGTATCAATACCATACCCCTGTAAAGCAGCAAACAGAGTATCCCCAACTACAGCCTGAGTCGAAAACTCTCCCTTCTGGTTGTTATATATTCCTTCGTCGTTATGGGAATTATATATATATACTTTAGCGAGTCTTTGCTTTGATTCATTATCTACCACAAAGCCCTGGACAGGTTTTATTTGTGCGTTAGCAACCATCCCTGCCCATAGAATAAGCGTAAGCAGCAGCAGTATTTTCATGCCGGTAAAATTACCTGTATTATAATCCATACCTGCAGAAAATAACATTATTTAACAACAACCAGCTTCTGTCCGATCTTAATTCCTTCGTCATTCAGATTATTCAACGCTTTCAATTCGTCCACGGTCATATTAAATCTTTTTGCAATGTTATAAAGGGTATCACCTTTTTCCACGGTATAGTTAGGCTCTGTTGTGTTAATTATCTGTTTTGAAGGGGGCTGTGCTACCGGCTGGAATTTTTTAGTTTCTTTTGGAATGTTAGCATTGATCTCCGTAAATACCCGGTCTTCTCTTCTGATTTTTTCAGGCTCAGATTCCGGCTGATCATACTGGTGCAGCTGATATTTTTCAATCAGGTTGATGAGCATCTCGGGATATCGTGGATTTGTTGCATAACCAGCCTGTTTCAGGCCCTTTGCCCAGTTAACATAATCATTTTTGTCCAGTTCGAACAAAGCACTGTACCTTTTACGCTTCAGAAATTCGGAGTGATCTTTATAGGATTCCCTCGCGTCTTTATAAACACGGAAACAGTCGTTACTTTTATCATCGTCTTTATAGTATGCCTTCCCTTTCCATTCAGATGTACACTTAATACCAAAATGATTATTGGCGAATTTAGCTAAGCTACTGTTACCGCTGCCGGACTCAATGATACCTTGTGCCAGTGTAATGCTGGCAGGGACACCATATGTATTCATTTCTTCGATGGCTACGCCTTTAAATGCAGCGATATAACTGAGCGTAGTGTAGTCTTTGAAGTTTGCATTTGCTTTACTTGCCTCTTTTTCAATCTGTTTATTATTACGGTGATATTTTCTGGTTTTACAGCCGGAAAAGATAAGCAAGGTTATAGTTAGCGATAAAAGTAATTTTTTCATCAAGTATGTTTTGTTTTCAATGGTGCAGGTGTCATTAAATTCTAAGCTTCTGGCCAGGTTTCAGTGCTGATTTTTTTAATCCATTTCTTTTCATCAGTGCCTTCGCAGTTGTACCTCTTGAAAGCGCAATCCTATTGAGATTATCTCCTTTTTTTACGGTGTACATTTTACTGTTGCTGCGGTTATTTCTGGTGCGTTTTTTAGCCGTATAGCTTTTCTTTTTAAGAACCGGGGCAACTTTTACCGGCTCGACGTAGTCTGCTGGTCTATCGTCATACTGATACAGCTGGTACTTATTTATAATCGCTATTACCTGATTAGCCCAGGTACGGCTGCTTGCATAGCCACCTCTTTGTATACCTCTTGCCCAGCCTGCATAATCATACTGATCATAAAGATCAAATAATCTGCTGAATGAGGATCTGTTTTGAAGCACCTCGACGAAATTAGTATAAGAGTCTGCAGCGGTTCCATAATCTTTATAAGAGGAATTGATCGCAGTATTACTATTGGAGCCTTTAATGCCGAAGTGATTATTCAGATGGCGGGCAACTTTACTTTTACCGGCTGCTGATTCATGGATTGCCACCGCAAGTATAACGCTGGCGGGGACTTCATATTCGCGCATAAGTTCCTGTGCGTAATCTGTGTGTTCGTCTACATAGTCCTGAATGGACTGGCTTCTGACAGTAACTGCTGTAATCAACAGGCAGCATAGGGTCAGTAATAAACTTTTTTTAATCATTTTTATTTTTTTCTGATTATAAACAAGCCGTCACGTACGGGAAGAATGAGTTTCTCTATCCTGGGATCGGCTGCTATTTTATCATTAAAAGCACTGATGTTTCTGGTATCCTTATCCTGTTGGTTCGTCAGTACTTTACCGCTCCAAAGGACATTATCTACTATAATCAGACCTCCGGGTCTCAACCGGTCAAAAACGAGGTCATAGTAAGTTCCGTTATTTTTTTTATCTGCGTCTATAAAGACGAGATCAAATGTTTCGTCTATTTCAGAAAGACTTTTACTGGCATCTCCGAGAATGTATTGAATGGAACCAGTATAACCAGCTTCTTCAAAATATTCCCTTACACGGTCTTCCAGTTCTTCATTAATATCAAGAGTATATAAAATTCCGTCATCGGTCAGGCCTTCTGCAAGGCACAATGTTGCATAGCCGGTAAAAGTTCCGATTTCAAGGATTCTGCGTGGATTCACCAATTTACTGAGCATACTGAGTACGCGGCCCTGATAGTGCCCGGAAAGCATTCTCGGCATTAATACCTTAAGATTGGTTTCCCGGTCTATCCGCTGTAATAAAGCAGATTCTGGTTCGCAGAATTGAAGTAATAGCTGGCTTAAGTCTTCTTGTATCAGGCTCATAAGTTGGTTTATAAACGGTGTTCCTCCATGAAATATTGTAAAATGATCGTGGCGGCTATCGTATCGACCCGTTCTTTATTTCGGCGGTCTTGTTTTTTAAGGCCACTTTGCATGATCGCCTGCTGAGCTATTTTTGAGGTAAACCTTTCGTCAACCCGGTATTGCGGGATTAGCGGGAAGTTCTTTTTAAGAATAGTGGTAAAGCCTTTGACATGCTGAGCAGATTCCGACGGGGTACCATCCATTTGTTTCGGTTCGCCAATCACAAATGCTTCTACAGCTTCTGTCAATAGGTATTTATGGAGATATTCGACGATATCTTTAGGGTGCACAGTATCTAGCCCTGTCGCAATAATTTGCAGGGGATCGGTAACGGCAATACCTATTCTTTTGGTGCCATAATCAAATGCGATAATACGGGACATAGCTGCAAAGATTGTTATAAATTTACTATTTTGCACCAAATGCAGTTCAAAGACATCGTAGGACAACAGGAAATTAAGCAGCAATTGATACAGACTGTCACTGAAAACAGGATGAGTCATGCCCAGTTATTTCTGTCTCCGGAGGGGAGTGGTTCTTTGGCGCTGGCTATTGCCTATGCTCAGTATATCAATTGTTTAGATAAATCTGACACTGATAGTTGCGGTGTCTGCAGCTCCTGCAGAAAGTACGAAAGGTATATTCATCCGGATCTTCATTTTTCTTATCCGTTTTTTGCGTCGAAAGATGTGCGGGTTGCAACAGATGTACTCGATGAATGGAGAACAATGCTGCTGGAAGATCCATATGTAAACCTTGATCTCTGGCGATCGCGCTTGAACGCGGAAAACAAACAGGCGAATATTAATATCGCAGAATGCCATGATATCATCAAAAAATTAAGTTTCAAAGCTTTTGAGGCAGAAACCAAGGTTTTAATTATCTGGTTACCCGAATTTTTAGAAAAAGAGGGGAATTCTTTGCTGAAAATTATTGAAGAACCACCACCTCATACTTTATTCGTTCTGGTTGCACACAATCAGGAACAAATTTTATCGACCTTATTATCGAGGACTCAGATTGTGAAGATACCTAAACTGCCTTCGGCAACTGTGGTTGAGCATCTGTGTACTCATTATAACCTGGACAGAGATATTGCGGCTACCTACAGTTTTCTTGCAGATGGAAACTTGATAGAGGCGAAATCAATGGTTATTCACCAGCAGAATGATAATGCAGTTCTGTTTTCTGAATGGCTGCGGATGGGCTATGGTAACAAGGTACCTGATCTAATTAGTTTTGTGGAACAGGCCGCAGGCTGGGGAAGGGAAAATCAGAAAAATTTCCTAAAATACGGGATCAGTTTTCTTAGAGAATGCAGTTTGCTGCTCAGTGGTGCCGAAGCTTTAGTTAAATTACCGGAAAATGTTTTGGAAACGGCGAAGAAGCTCAGTGAAAAAGTTTTGGACCTAACAATGGCTGAAGCTATCATTGAGGTGCTTGAGCAGGCCCATTATCATATTGAAAGGAACGCTAATCCTAAAATACTATTTTTAGATGTATCTTTACAACTGGTAAAAATTATCAAATTTAAAACGCTCCCGAAAGGGACTCAATATATATACAATTAGTTATGGGATGTGGAAGTTGTTCTACTGGTGGCGGTTGCGCCCCTTCCGGCTGCAAAAGTAATGGCTCATGCCTTACAGGAGGCTGCCAGAAAATGGAAGTATACGATTGGCTGTCCAACCTGGACATGCCCTCAAATTATAAACCTTTTCAGGTTATCGAAGTAAAGTTTAAAGGCGCGAGAAAAGAGTTTTATCTGAATAATGATAATATTTATCTTGAAATAGGTGAACTTATCGCGGTAGAGGGATCTACCGGCGGGTATGATATCGGACACGTTTCCTTAACCGGTGAGCTGGTCAGAATGCAAATGAAAAGGCGTAAAACACCTCTTGATCAGGTAACCAGAAAGATTTACAGGAAGGCGACTGAAGCTGACGTCGAAAAGTGGAAAATCGCGAAGGATCTGGAGTGGGAAACTATGCATAAGGCCAGAACGCTTGCGCTGGATCTGCGCCTGTCTATGAAGATTAGTGATGTTGATTATCAGGGAGATAAAACAAAGGCGACTTTCTTTTATACAGCAGAAGGCCGTGTAGATTTTCGTGAACTGATCAAAAAAATGGCAGAAACTTTCCGTATCCGCATAGAGATGCGTCAAATTGGTATGCGTCAGGAAGCAGGCCGTTTAGGTGGTATCGGTTCTTGCGGAAGGGAGTTGTGCTGTTCTACATGGCTTACAAACTTTAAAACCGTTTCTACTGCTGCTGCCAGATATCAAAATCTTTCTCTGAATACCTTAAAGCTTGCCGGACAATGCGGTAAGTTGAAATGTTGCCTCAATTATGAATTGGATACTTATCTGGATGCTTTAAAGGATATTCCGGATCGTGTGGAGAATCTGCAGACTGAGATTGGTACCGCAAGGCACCAAAAAACCGACATTTTCAAGAAAATTATGTGGTTCTGCTATCCGAATCAGGAAGACTGGATTCCGCTTAAAGTGGATCGGGTTAAAGAGATTATGGCCATGAACAAAAAGGGTCAGAAACCAAATAATCTGAAAGATGAGGCTGTTGAATTAGCTGCGGCAGTATTGGTGGAAAAAATACCGGATTATGAGAATGTGGTTGGTCAGGATAGTTTAACACGTCTGGATGACAAGCCGAAAAATAAAAACAACAGAAATAATAATAAGAATAAGCAAGCTACGGCGCCGAAAGGTGAACGCCCTGTAAAAGGACCGCTACCTGCAGGTAAAAAGCCGGCACAACCGGCAAAAACCGCTGAAAATCGTAATGCTGAGAACAAAAGCACGGAGAATCGTAAACCGGCAGAGAATCGTAAACCTGCAGAACCTAAAAAAATAACTGAAGCTGTGCAAGCAGAAGATGGAACGGTAGCAAAGTCTGCCGGAAACAGGAATAACCGCAACAGGAATAACCGAAGAAGGAACAAACCAACGGATAAACCTAAAAATGAAGATCAATAACTGGTTTTTTTGCTTGTTTGCAGGGTTGCTATTTTCTATCGTGAGCGGGTGCCATACGGATAACCTGATTGATACGAACGAAAGGCTGCCTGAACGCAACTGGAGTTATGTGAAAAAGATAAAAGCTATTGCCGCGATAAAGGATCCGGCAATAGCCTATAATATACGCTTCAAATTAAGAATTACAGCGGACTACAGCTATTCGAATATCTATATACTGATGCATCTGACGGGGCCCGATCATAAAAAAGTGACCCGCAGGTACGAATACCGTCTCGCAGAGAAAGATGGACGTTGGCGAGGGACCGGTTCCGGTAACCTTTATACTTATGAACTTCCTTTATTAACGGATTATCATTTTGTCCAGACTGGTAATTACACAATCGAGATTGAACAGAATATGCGCGACAATCCTCTTAAAGAGATAAGTGACGCCGGTATTAGTGTCTCTTTAAAATAATGGCAGCAGCTTTTCGAGCGCCATTCCTCTAGAACCTTTTAAAAGAATGAGACTTTCTGACTCTGGATTTGCTGTAAGCCACCGGACTGCTTCTTCTGGTGTTTTAAAATAGTGATTTTCGGGAGTGGTGTTATCTGCATTATAAAACATCTGCCCGATAAATATGACTTGACTGAATCCTGCAGTAGTTGCCAGTTTCGTGATACGCAGGTGCTGTTCGGTTGATTCATTACCTAGCTCGAACATATCTCCCAGAATTGCTGTCTTTTTGCTGGCATCCATAGTTTTCAGGTTCTGGATTGCAGCCTCCATACTGCTTGGGTTGGCATTATAAAAATCGCAAATAACAGTGTTCGTTCCTGTCTTTAATAATTGAGACCGGTTATTTAATGGAGTATAACCAGATAATCCCATGTTAATTTGTGCTGGCTCCAGGCCGAATGTTGTTCCTATGGTAATAGCTGCGAGTATATTCTCAAAATTATAGGCGCCGGTCAATTGCGTTTGTACTTTATAATCAGAGCCGTCTTTTTGCCAAGCTAAAGCAAGGGTGGGGTCTGACTGAGTTAATTTTCCAGAGATCAGATTACCCTCTTTTTGGCCATAACTAATTATTTTTTCAAGACCGTTCCGCTGAGCCATTTCTGTGATTTCGGGATTGTCCTGATTAATAAAGGCAGTTCCATCATGAGCTTTAAGGTAGCCGAATAATTCTGCTTTTCCCTTTTTAACGCCTTCAAAGCCACCAAATCCATCTAGATGCGCCATTCCAATATTAGTGATGAGGCCGTGGGTTGGCTGAGCAATCTCACATAAAAATGCAATCTCTTTCTGGTGGTTCGCACCCATTTCTATAACTGCAATTTCGGTATCCGGTTTTATTGCGAGTAAAGATAGCGGAACCCCAATATGGTTATTCAGGTTTCCACTGGTTGCAAATGTTTGGTATTTAACCTGCAGTACTGCTCTGATCAATTCTTTTGTCGTGGTTTTTCCATTACTCCCCGTTAATCCAATCACTGGTATATTTAAATGGCTGCGGTGAAGTTTGGCTAAATCCTGTAGTGTTTGCAGAACGTCGGGCACTAATATGTATTGTGCTGTGAGCTGATAGGCGGGTTCATCTATAATTGCATACGCTGCCCCTTGCTCCAGCGCTTTAGATGCAAAGTCATTTGCATTGAATTTATCTCCTTTTAACGCAAAAAACAGGCAGCCTGGAGTTATTCTCCTGGTGTCTGTGCAAATTTCAGGGTGAGAAAGGTAATGCTGATAAAGGACTTCAAGCTGTGACATTCGTTACGTAATTTGAAGGAGTAAAATTACATTATGGATTAGCAAGTCAAAATTATTCGGGATTTTTGTTCGTTTTATTTGGTCAAATTTCATTTGACTGCTAGATTTCTGCATACGATGACGACTGCTGATACAGAAATGTGTATGATTAAGTGAAAATCCATCAGCTTCCAGGAAAGATGGAAGAAGCATTTATATGCCTCTTGACAATACAGTATTATTATGGGGTTAACATATAGTTAAATAAGAAACGAGTCATTTGAAAGTCATTCTTGTCTAATATTCAAACATGTTATATAAAAAAGGGAATCCAAATGATCTATATTCGCGCTATTATTAACTAAACAATTAACTAAATACCTAACTACATGAAAAAACTTATACTAAGTTTGTTCGTGTTGTTGTGCATGTCTGCGTTCGCGATTGCACAAGACCGAACAGTTTCTGGTACAGTCACTTCACAGGGAGATAATTTACCAATTCCCGGTGTAAGTGTTAAAATCGTCGGCGCCTCAGGTGGTGCAATAACAGGAAGTGATGGAAAATATTCAGTAAGTGTACCTTCTGGTGCAACAGCACTTCAATTTTCTTTTATCGGTTATACTACACAAAACAAGCCAATTAATTCCTCTGGTGTAATTAATGTTGCTTTAGTTGGTGACAGCCAGGGCTTAAATGAAGTTGTTGTCACAGCTTTAGGTATCAGAAGAGAGAAAAAAGCGTTAGGATTCGCGGTAACTGAGGTTAAGGGTGATGAACTCGCTAACGTTGGTAACCAAAACGTCCTGAACTCTATGAATGGTAAAGTTGCTGGTGTACAGGTTGTAAGCAGTGGTGGTGCTCCGGGACAAGCTGCAAGGATTGTAATCCGTGGTGGTAACAAATCTATCAGCGGAAACAATGAACCTTTATTTGTAATTGATGGTGTGCCGATCAGTAATGCCAATGATGGTAACAGTGCAGCAAATGAAGTTGAAGGTGTAGGATCTCCTAACCGTTCTGCGGATATTAATCCGGATGATATTGAAACTATGACTGTACTGAAAGGTAGTGCTGCAGCAGTATTATATGGTAACAGAGGTTCCAATGGGGTGGTTTTGATCACAACCAAATCTGGAAAAGGAAGTAAAGGTAAACCTGTAATTACTTTCAACAGTAACTTTGCTTTAGATAACGCTATCAATCTGCCGGAATTCCAAACTGAATTCGCACAAGGTAACTTTCCCGATGCTGGTGATCCCGCTGTATATACAGAAGGTACTTCCCGTTCATTCGGGCCAAGAATTACCGGTCAGGAAGTATATAGTCCCGCAGCAGGTAAAAATATAACCTTGCAGGCTTATGATCCTAGAAAAGACTTTTTGAGAACAGGAAGTTTAATTAACACGAATATTTCAGTTGCACAATCAACTGAGAAAAGTGACTATTACTTTTCTGCGGGTCAGTCCAGACAACAATCTATTGTACCTAATCAGGGTTTTAATAAAGCGAATGTTCGTTTAAACGTGAATAATAAGATCTCCGAAAAGCTTTCAGTGGGCGTTAACGTTGGTTATACAAGAAGCTGGGGTGATTTAGCATCTCTTGGACAAAGTGGTAGTAATCCGTTTTTTGCCTTATTCGGAATGCCAGTTACCTGGAACATAAAAGAATATGGTTACGAGCGTCCCGATGGATCTCAGATTAACTTCCGTGGTGGTGCATTTGATAATCCGTTATGGACAGTTAACAAAACATTTAATAACACACAAACAGATCGTCTGACGGGTGCAGTAAATGCTTCCTATAAAGCGAATGAATGGTTAGACTTCTCTTACCGCCTAGGTAATGACTACTATAACGATATCAGCAAATCTTTCGCTGATATGAATACTGGTAGTAACCCGAATGGAGCATTGACAAATACAAATACTTTCCGTCAGGAGCTGACTTCAACCTTCTTGATGAATATCAATAAAAGAATTTCTGAAGACTTCAATTTCTCAGCTACTTTAGGTCAGGATTATAATCAGCGTAAATCACATATTCAGCAACAAATAGGTACTGCTTTATCTTTGCCTGGTTATGCTACAATGAATAATGTGGCTTCTTTTAGTCCTGATTACGAGTACATGAGTTTAAGAAGAACCATTGGCGCCTTTGCTGATTTGAAGTTTGATTATAAAAATTTCTTGTTCTTGAATATTACAGGTAGAAATGAATGGTCTTCTACTTTACCTACTAATAACAGAAGTTATTTCTATCCAGGTGTAAACGCTGCATTTGTATTTAATGAAGTTTTGGGAATAAACCCTGATGTATTATCTTTTGGTAAAATCAGAGCTGGCTTTGCAAAAACAACGAGAGATGCAGATCCTTATCAAATTTATAATACTTATGCTAAATCTTCGTTCGGAGATGGTTCAACACCAGGTATTGATTTTCCTTTCGATGGTAAAACTCCAGGGTTTACCGTTTCTGACGTAATCAGAAATGCAAACCTGAAACCAGAGTCGACGAAAGAATTTGAATTTGGTACAGAATTGCGCTTCCTGAAAAACCGTATTGGTTTAGATGTAACGTATTTTCAAAATAAAAATACAGACGGTATTGTTGCGGTCGATATTTCTCCTGCTAGCGGAGCAACAAATGCAGTTCTGAATTCTGGTGCAACCCGTTCAAGAGGTATTGAAATCGGCTTGAATGCTTCTCCTTTCAGATCTTCCGATTTTAGCTGGGACATTAATGTAACATTTAGTAGAATCAGATCTAAAGTATTAGAGACTTTTCCAGGTGTTGAGCAAATCTACCTGGGTGGATTCTCAGGTAATCCTGGTATTTATGCTGTTAAAGGCGAGAGATATGGTACAATCATAGGTAAAGGTTATGCCAGAGATGAACAAGGAAGAGTAATTACTGATGATGACGGGTTACCAACATTTGTTGACGGTATCAACCTTGGTCATACAGAAGCTGACTGGACTGGTGGTATCAGAAACAGTTTCAAATACAAGGGTATCGGTTTTGATTTCTTAATTGACACCAGGCAAGGTGGTTTCATGTACAACGGTACGGAAGAAAGTCTTGACTTTTATGGTGTAACCAAAGGTACAGCTGATCGTGAAAAAGATTTTATCTTCCCGGGTGTAAATGGAGATACCGGAGAGGCAAATGGTGTGGTAATTAAAAAAGATGGAAATTATTATTCTGGTTATCAAGGTAATGAGGAATACGTATATAAAAATAACTGGGTTAAATTAAGAGAGGCTAATTTGAATTATACTTTCAATTTAAACAAAGAGAAGAGTATTAAGTCTCTAACGGTTGGTGTATATGGCCGTAATCTGTTTATCTGGACACATGTTCCACACGTAGATCCTGAATCTAGTTCGTTCGGTACTGGTAACGGTCAGGGTGCAACAAGATTCGCATTCCCTACGACCAGAAGTTTTGGTCTGAACTTAAAGGCAGTATTTTAATTAGGAAAATGAATGGACCAGGAGTATCTAGATGATTCATGCTCCTGGTTGACCATCACCTTGAAATAAAAAAAAATATTCTAATGAAAAAAAATACAACATATAACTTTTTAGGCATGCGTGCTATGGCCGCCTGCTTAATGGTCCTTTTGATCAGTGTATCTTCCTGTAAAAAAGGCTTAAATATAAATGAAGATCCAAATAATCCGACTGAGGTGCCCTTGAGAATGGTGTTACCTTCTGCCCAGGTTAATTTGGCTTACACGCTTGGCGGATCGATCAATAGAATTGGTGGATCTGTTATTCAGCATTACGCTGGTCACAGAACTCAACCGCTAGACTATGCTCGTTTTGATCTGTCTCCGTCGACCACTGATGCTATCTGGAGCTCAATGTATGCGGGAGTATTGCAGGATCTTTCAGATCTGTCTGTAAAAGGAACGGAATCTGGTGATTTAGTTTATGTAGGCATGGCTAAAATCTTAACAGCCTATACTTATAGTGTTTTGACTGATTCATATGGTGATATCCCCTTTTCAACTGCACTAGGCGGTGTCGAGAATGTAAATCCTTCCTACGATAAACAAGAAGCTATTTATCCACAATTGATTACCTTAATCACTGACGGTATTGCTAATGTTAAATCGGGCGCTGGAAGTGAAAAACCAGGTACAGTGGATGATTTGATGTTTGGTGGAGATATCGCTAAGTGGGAGAAATTTGGGAATGCGTTAAAATTGAGGTTGTATAACCATTTAAGCAAGATTGACCCTGCTGCGGCATTAACTTTCCTGAATTCTAATCCGGTATTGATGACTTCAAATGCAGATAACAGTGGGGTGACATTTGGTGGTAGTGCAAGTGCTGCCAACCCAATTCATCAATTTGACCAACTATCCGGTAGAAGTGATAATGCTATTGCTGCAACTATTATAAATAGAATGAAAGAATTGGCTGACCCAAGAATCCCAGTGTTTTTCAATGCAATTCCTAGCGGTGGTTTAGCCGGGCAATATGTTGGTAATATTCCTGGTAGCGGTAATGAAGATGGCGATTTGACTAGATATTCAAGATCTGGTAGTGCATATGCATCAATTAATTCTCCTGTTCTGTTTTTAAGTTATGCTGAGCAAAACTTTATCATTGCTGAGATTCAGCAAAGAGCTGGTAATACAGCGGCTGCAGGTGTAGCTTATAATGCAGCAGTTAGTGCGGATATAACTTCATTAGGCCTTAGTGCTGGTGATGCTTCTACCTATCTTGCTAAGCCAACCGTGGCATATAATAATACATTACAACGAATTATGGAGCAAAAATGGATTACCATGTTCCAGGGGCCATATGAAGCTTGGGTTGATTGGAGAAGAACAGGATTTCCTGTTTTAACTGCCCCAACTGTAAACAGAACCGGAGGTGTATTTCCAAGAAGATTCTCCTATCCTCAATTGGAGATTAACTTAAACCGTCAGGCATTGGAAAATGGTCCTGGTGTACCCGTTCCTTATAAAACTATTCTTACTGGAGTTTGGTGGGATAAATAAGTCTTTCATAAAGAGATTATTAGAAAAGGTTATCATGAGAATGATAGCCTTTTTTTTATTCCGGATTACGAGCCGATAGATGCAGAAGTATTTTTAGTGTCATTTAATTGTCAGAAATCTCATGCAGGTGTTTTTATAGCAAAGATTAGTCATGCAATTGTTATATTAGATAATTAACTAAACAATTAACTAAATACCTAATTACATGAAAAAACTTATACTAAGTTTGTTCGTGTTGCTGTGCATGTCAGCTTTCGCTATAGCACAGAACCGAACAGTTTCTGGTACAGTCACTTCACAAGGGGATAATATGCCCATTCCCGGTGTAAGTGTTAAAATCGTTGGCGCAGCTGGCGGCGCAATTACAAGCAGTGATGGGAAGTATTCTATCAGTATCCCTTCAGGAGCGACTGCGTTACAATTCTCCTTTATTGGTTACACTAGTCAAAACAGGCCAATTACTTCATCATCTGTAATAAATGTCGTATTGGCAGATGATAGTAAAGGACTTAATGAAGTAGTTGTAGTAGGTTACGGTACTCAGGTACGTAAAGACATCACAGGTTCAGTTGGATCGGTAAAAGGGGAAGCGATTAAAAATCTTGCCAGCCCTAGTTTCGATAAACAACTAGCAGGTCAGGTAACTGGTGTTCAGGCTTCAACTACTAGTGGTATCTTAGGTCAGCCTGCGCGTATCCGTATTCGTGGAACGAACTCTATTTCAAGCAGCGGTGATCCGTTATATGTTGTGGATGGTGTTCCATATATCGCCGGAGATCAAGGTGCTGTTACACAATACAATCCGTTGGCAGATATCAATCCTAATGATATTGAAAGCTATGATGTATTAAAAGATGGTGCTGCTACCGCTATTTACGGATCGAGAGCCTCTAACGGTGTAATTTTAATTACAACTAAAAGAGGGAAATCGGGTGCTGCAAAAATTACATACGATTCATGGTTCGCTCTGGCAACACCATCGAAAAGATATGACCTGTTAAACGCAGACCAATTTATTGAGATCAGTAACGAAAAGTATGCTTATTATGGAGAAAAACCAATTGCGTTCCCTACCGTTAATGCTGATGGTTCAGCGGTTAATACGGATTGGCAAAAGGAAATTCTAAGAAATGGTTTCCAACAGAGCCACGCTTTAACCGTAAGTGGTGCAACGGAACAAACAAACTATTTTTTGTCATTAGGTTATGCTAACCTCACCGGTACCACTGTCAATAATGATATGCGTAAATACAACTTCCGTACAAAAATTGAACAGAAGGCATTTAATAACCGTCTGACTTTAGGGGTAAATACCGCAATTACTTATACAAAGAATAATGGGTTAAATGATGGTGCGGGTTCTGCTGCGCTGTCTGGTAATATCGCATCTGCTATCAGAGCTTTACCAAACGTACCTGTTAAAAATGCCGATGGATCATACAACTTAAGTGCTGACCAAACAGTTTTAGGCCCTGGTGCAAATACAAAGACCATTGACGATAATTATCCTAATATTGCATATGTTCTTGCAAATAACATCTATTCTTCGCAGGCATTAAATCTGACAGGTAACGCATTTGCGAAACTTAAAATTATTGAAGGTTTGAATGCAACTACACAAATTGGTATCAATTATTTGCATGGTGAAGATTATCTGTACTGGAATCCTACGCACGGTGACGGAAGAGGATCAAACGGTATTGTTGATCAATTTTATTCACCAACCTTCCGCTATAACTGGCAAAATACTTTAGATTACTCTAAGACTTTTGGCGATCACAAATTAGATGTAGTTGCTGGTCTTGAATTCCAAAAAACACGACAACGTTTTATCGAGGCTCAGGGAACGAATCTGTCTGCTGCCTATTTTGCTAAAAACGGCAATATCATTTCTAATACATTGGCTAACCAATTCTATGGTGGTGGATCTTATGAATCTGCTTATGCATCAGTTTTCGGACGTGTTAGTTATTCATATCTTGACAAATATCTCTTATCAGCATCAATCAGAAGAGATAAAATCTCAGATCTTCCTATCGGAAATCAAGACGTTTCTTTACCAGGAGCATCCGTTGGATGGAGAATTTCAAAAGAAAACTTCTTTGCTGAATCTGATGCATTGAAATTTATCAATGATTTGAAATTACGTGGTGGTTATGCTAAAGTTGGTAACGTCGAAATTGGACGTCTGCCAGGTGTAGGTATTTTTGCCCCGGTTCAGTACGGAGATGTAAGTGGTATCAATTTTAACCGATTAGGTAATCCGGACTTATCATTTGAAACAAGTAAAAAAGTGAATATCGGTTTGGATTTAACCATGTTCGATAACAGAATTAGTTTCAGTGCCGATTACTTCAAAAATAATATTGATAATTTAATCCTGGCTGTCCCAACTCCCGCTTCTTATGGCGTTCCGAGTAACAGATATTCTGCTAACGTTGGTAGCATGAATAACAAAGGTTGGGAATTTTCTGCCACAAGTACTAACATTAGAAATACGAACTTTTCTTGGACAACAAACTTGAATGTAACTTTTGTAAAAAACAAAATTACTGCACTTGCGGACGGAAATGCTGATTTGATCAACACTTATAATATTACAAGAGTTGGGGAGTCAATCGGTGCTTTTTATGGATATGAAGCTGCTGGCGTAAATCCTGCCAATGGAAATCCATTATTCTACAAAGAGAATGGTAGTATTGTCCAGCCTAATGTTGACGATTATGAGTGGTATGCTTACGATCCGGCAAATCCAAGCGATATGTCAAAATCAGGAGAAGCTTTAACAGGAAAGGATAAAAGAATCTTAGGTCAGGCTAATCCTACCTGGTTCGGTGGATTAAATAATACATTTACTTATAAATCACTCGATTTAGGTATCATGTTAACTTTCTCAGGCGGTAACAAAATCTATAACGTAACCAGACAAGAAGCCTTAAACACTACCAAATTCCTAAATAATGGTGTTGAGATCATGAATCGCTGGACAACTCCAGGTCAAATCACTGATGTTCCTAAAGTCTCTTATTCTGATGATGGATTGATTCTACAGACAGGGAATTTAAACAGCAGATTTTTAGAAGATGGTAAATTTTTAAGGGCTCAGAATATCTCATTGGGATATACTTTTTCTCCTAAATTCTTAACCAAATTGCAAATCACTAACCTAAGAATTTATGCTCAGGTTCAAAATGCTTTTGTGATTACCAAATACACTGGACTGGATCCTGAATTAGCAACTGGCTACAGTACTACTGCCAGTGAGAATAGAGCTCCTGGAGTAGATTATAACACAAATCCAGTTCCTCGTACTTATACCATGGGAATTAATTTAGGCTTTTAATCATCCTTAAAAATTGAAAAATGAAAATAACATATAAATATAAAAGTGGCCTGAACAAGTTTTTAATCTTAGGGTTAGGATTAGTACTGTTTACAACGTCATGCAAAAAATTCACAGAAATACAACCCCAGGACGCACTGAGTGATCAGACTGCTTTTGATGATAAATCTAGCATTGAATTAGCAATGAACGGGGTATATCAGCAAGCCGCGGTTGGTACTTACGAAGGTGCTGGCGGGCGAGGTTATCCTTTTGGTGCTGCTTCTATTGAGCAGGCTGAAATGCGCGGAGAAGACATGGTAAATTTGGCAACGTTCTATCAGATTACTTATCAGGCGACGCAAAACACTTCTTCAGCAAATAATGTAAATCATTACAATAATCTTTACAACCTGATTAATCAGGCTAACATTGTTATTGATGGGGTGAGAACTGCAAAAACTAAAGGTATTCTTACTGAAGCTGAAGCTAATTCTTATGAAGGTGAATCTAGATTCCTAAGAGCTCTTGCGCATCATGAATTATTACTGAACTTTTCAAACCCTTATGCAGATGGTAACGGAAGCCAACCAGGTGTTCCTTATCGCGAGACGGCAATTAAATCAAGTGCTGATTTTGAAGCTGCTAGTAAAATTGGAAGAGGAACTGTTGCCGAAGATTATACCAAAATTTTAGCTGATCTTGATTTTGCTGAGAGTAATCTGGCCCAGGGAACTAATTATTCCAGGGTGACAAAAGGAGCTGCAATTGCTTTAAAAACACGTGTTTTACTACATAAAGGTGACTGGGCAGGTGTGATCACTGAAGGAACTAAGTTAGGAACCAACGGATCTGGTGTGTTTACCAGTCCAATTGGAGGCTATAAACTTACGGATAGCCCTGACGGGCCTTTTGTAAATTTCAAAGCTAATTCGGAATCGATCTTCTCAATCGCTAACAGTGCCGCATCTAACGGCGATGTAAATGGTGCATTAGCAAGCATGTTATTACCTGCATCTGAAGGTGGAAGAACTTTGGTTTCTACCAGTCCAAATCTTTACAATGCTAGCTTCTGGAAAGCAGGCGATTTAAGAAAAACATTATTACAAGTTGCTGAAAATGGTATTTATTTCACTTTCAAATATCGGGATGCGACAACTAAGTCCGACTGGGCTCCAATTATCAGGTATGCTGAGGTATTATTAAATGTTGCTGAAGCAGATGCACGTATCGGTAATTCAGGACAAGCTTTAAATTTATTAAATGCTGTTAGAAACAGATCTGTTCCTGCTGCTGACCAATTCACGTCTGCTCCAGCTGATTTACTTCTTGCGATCTTAAATGAAAGACGCGTTGAGTTCGCGGGAGAGGGCAGAAGATGGCCGGACCTGCACCGTTTAGCCCTTGATGCGAAATACGGAGCTGGTGGTATTCCTGCTAAATTGAATCCAGGCCAGGTAACTGCAGCCGCGTTTTCAAGCGGTGCGATTGCAGCGCCGGCAAGAGTTGCTATACCACGCACAAGCTTTAGGTTCTTATGGCCATTCCCGCTGTCAGAAGTAAATGCAAATCCTTTACTTGCTGAGCAACAGAATCCGGGTTATTAATCTGGTATTAATACATAATAAAAAAGAGCCTGAATTATAATTCAGGCTCTTTTTTATTATGTATACTTTCTTAATCTTTACATTATCAAAGACACTTCTTGTCCTTCTACTTTTAGTCTGCAAGTCTTGCCAACTATCATCGCCCTGTTATCTGCTATGTGCCCGCATGGAAAATTATAGCAGACTGGAAAATGATAATCTTTCACCAGTTCCTGGATTATCTCTTCCGGGGTTTGGCCAAATGGAATAATCTCTTCCGGTATTTCATTGAATGCACCGATGATCAGGCCTTTTAAGTCGTTTAATTTCCCGCTTCTGATTAATATCCTAAGCATACGGTCTACACTGTATTCAGGCTCGCCTACATCCTCCAGAAAAAGAATTTTATCTTTATAATCTATTGCAGATACAGAACCCTCTAAAGCAATAAGTATGCTCAGGTTGCCTCCGGCGAGTATACCTTCTGCAATTCCGGTACGGTTCGGGAAGCTGCTGCTGTAATCATAGGTGTTGCCTTCGTTGAATAGTGCTCTTCTTAAACTTTCTAAGGATTCCCGGCTGGCATCTTCAAAAGTTCCGGGCATCTGTCCATGTATAGAGGCTGTGTTCGTTTGGGCCAGAATATGAGAGAGCAGGACGGTAATGTCACTGAAGCCGACTACCCATTTAGGATGAGCGAGAAAATTCGTGAAGTCAAGATTGTCGATGATCCTGAGGGTTCCATACCCACCTCGTCCGGCAATTATACCTTTGATTTCCGGATCGTCCAGATATTGCTGTAAATCTGCCGTGCGTAGCTGGTCGTCGCCTGCAAATTGGTGATAGCCTGACTGTACCGACTTACCTTCAACTATTTCCAGTCCCCAGCCTCGCAAAATATCTAAAGCATTGTCAATGGGTTTCTTTAGTTTTTTGGCAGGACAGACAATTGCAATTTTGTCTCCCTTTTTTAGGCCGGGTGGCAGTTGAATCATAGCTAAAATCAATATCTTTGACAAAATAATAAAAATAGTTTTGGATAATAGTAAAATAAAGAGATATACCGTTACGGCGGCCTTACCCTATACGAATGGTCCGGTTCATATTGGTCACCTTGCAGGCGTGTATTTGCCAGCTGACACCTATGTGAGGTTTTTAAGAGCTAATAACAGGGACGTAAAATTCATTTGCGGATCTGATGAAAATGGAGTTCCTATCACACTGAAGGCTAAAAGGGAAGGTGTGAGTCCACAGGAAGTTGTAGATAAATATCATAAAATCATTGGAGATTCATTCCGTGATTTTGGCGTTTCGTTTGATATCTATCACAGAACCTCTTCTCAAATGCATCATCAAACTGCATCTGATTTTTTCGAGACTCTTTATAATAAAGGGGTGTTTACCGAAGAAGTGACTGAGCAATACTATGATGAAAAGGCACAGACTTTTCTTGCAGACCGGTATATTACAGGTACCTGTCCAAAATGTGGTTCCGAAAGTGCCTACGGAGATCAATGTGAGAACTGTGGTAGCACATTGAATGCTACTGATTTGATTAATCCCAAATCTACTTTGTCGGGTGAGCCTCCTGTCAGGAAGGAAACCAAGAACTGGTTTTTGCCGCTCGAAAAATATGAAGACCAACTGCGTACTTATATTGAAAGCCATAAGGAGTGGAAACCAAACGTATATGGGCAATGCCAAAGTTGGTTAAATGCAGGTCTGCAGCCGAGGGCAATGACCCGGGATTTGGATTGGGGTGTTAAAGTGCCTTTGAAAGATGCTGCAGGGAAGGTGCTTTATGTCTGGTTTGACGCACCAATTGGTTATATTTCTGCGACACGTGAGTTATTTGAGTATGCACGTCTTGACGTATGGAATCCAAAATCTGAGGAATATTATATTAACCAGAAGGAAGTGCAGAAGGGTAACTGGGAAGATTACTGGAAAGATGATTCTACTAAACTCGTTCATTTTATAGGAAAAGATAATATCGTATTCCATTGTATAATATTTCCTGCAATGTTAATGGCGCATGGTGGTTATACACTGGCTGATAATGTGCCTGCAAATGAATTTCTGAATTTGGAAGGTCAGAAGATCTCTACTTCAAAGAATTGGGCTGTCTGGTTAAATGAATACCTTGTCGAGTTTAAAGATAAGCAGGACGTATTACGTTATGTACTTACAGCAACTGCACCTGAAACTAAAGACAATGATTTTACCTGGAAAGATTTTCAGGCCAGAAATAATAATGAATTAGTTGCTGTTTTTGGAAATTTCGTGAACAGGGTTGTCGTGCTTACACATAAATACTTTGGTGGAAAGGTGCCTATGTTGATGAACGTTACTCCTGAAGACCAGTTGGTAATTGATGAGCTGGCAGCAGCTCCTGCTAAAATTAGCGCGTCTATTGAGCAATACAGATTCAGGGAAGCGCTTATGGAAGTGATGAATGTTGCACGTATCGGTAATAAATACCTTGCGGAAACTGAACCCTGGAAAGTTATAAAAACGGACGAGGATCGTGTCAGAACTATTTTAAATATCAGTTTGCAGATTGTTGCCAGTTTAGAGATTCTGATAGAGCCATTCCTACCGTTTACGGCCGATAAGCTAATGAAGATGCTGAGCTATGGTGGTCATCAATGGGAAGATGCTGGTAAAATGAACTTATTAGTTCGTGGCCACCAGTTGAATGAACCAGTTCTTCTTTTTGAGAAAATAGAAGATTCCGAAGTACAGGCTCAGATTGATAAATTAAATAAAAGTAAAGACGACAATATCAAAGCGAATACTGTTGCCGCTCCTGCAAAGGAAAATATAGATTTTGAGCAGTTCAGTGCAATGGATATCCGTGTAGCTACAATTATTGCAGCTGAGAAGGTTGAGAAAACGAAAAAACTACTTAAACTGACATTAGATACAGGGATAGATCAGCGTACAGTTGTTTCTGGTATAGCTGAATACTTTAAACCGGAAGATATTATAGGAAAACAGGTTAGTGTGCTTGTGAACCTGGCACCGCGTGAAATTAAAGGCGTTGTTTCGCAAGGAATGATTTTAATGTCTGAGAATGCAGATGGCGAATTATCATTTGTTTCGCCTTTAAATAATCATAATAACGGAAGTATAATTAGGTAAATTATTCGATACGATCACAAAAGGCCCTCAAAACGGGTCAGATTTTTAAAATCTGACCCGTTTTTTTTGTTTTAATGTCATCGTTTTTATCTTTTCATACCATTTAGTGCTCTTTTTCAATTTCTGTTTTACTGCTCTCAACTGATTTTATATCAGATATAGTCAGCTTTATATTGTGAAGTTTAGGTGTTTTGATGTTTGTGTTGTATTTTTTCTGACTAATTAGTCTCTGGATTCAGGTTTGTTTTTATATTTTTAGGTAATGAGATGTGTTTTTTGATCATCTGTCTCATGTGCTCCGCTAAATTCAAATTTATCTCATTTTTTTGTCTGAAAATCTCTTCCATTTTCGCTAAAAAAGTTGATTTAAGTATATAATTTGGCCCTTTCTTCGAAAAAACTGCGTTTTCGTTTGAATCACAAAAACCATGTAAAAATATATTTCTCAGTGTCATAGTTTAGTCATAATCTATTGTGATGCAATAATAAGAATATTGTATTGTAACCCAATTATTATATTGCTTCATCAACTATTATTAACTAAACTAAATTTTTATGAAAAAACTTTTACAAAGTTTGTTCGTAATGCTGCTATGCGCAAATTTTGCCTTCGCACAGGACCGGACAATTTCAGGTACAGTTATATCCGGAGAGGATAATGCGCCGATACCAGGTGCAACTGTCAAATTCAAAGGGGTCAAAGGCGGCACGCAAACGGATGCTGCTGGTAAATTCTCTGTAGTACTTCCATCAAATGTTACCGTAGTGGAAATTTCTTCGCTGGGATTTATCTCTCAGGAAATTGCGGTCGGTAGCTCAAACGTTTTACGAGTTACGCTGCAAAATGACGCTAAAACCTTAAGTGACGTCGTTGTTGTAGGATATGGTACTCAAAAAAGAGGTGAGTCAACTGGAAGTACATCGTCAGTAAGTGGTGCTTCAATAGCCCAGAAACCAATTCAAAGTTTGGAAGCAGGACTTTCTGGTCGTGCAGCGGGTGTTCAAGTCAGTAATGCGACAGGTGTATTAAACTCACCACCGGTATTCAGAATCCGTGGAACAAACTCTATTTCATTAAGTTCACAACCATTATTTGTAATCGACGGTATCGCTATCACGACTACTGTAGATGCATTAACTGCAGGTGGATCTAATCCTTTAGCAAGTATCAATCCTGATGATATTGAAAGTATTGATATCGCTAAAGATGCAGCATCAACTGCAATTTACGGTAGCCGTGCTGCAAATGGTGTTGTATTTGTTACGACAAAAAGAGGTAAAACAGGTGCTCCTCGGGTAAATTACAGTACCTGGGTAGGATGGTCAACTGCTTACCGTCTTCCAGAATTGCTGGACGCCTTCCAATACACAGATTATAAAAATGAGGCCATTGCTAATGCTGATGCCATCAGAAAGGGAAGTGTAAATATCAGTGTAAATGGAGTTTCCCGTCTACCGGAATTTGCTTTAACTAACGGACCTGATGGAAAACCAATCAATACGAGATGGTACGATTACGCCTATCGTACCGGAGTTTCACAAAACCACAATATTAACGTTTCTGGCGGTACAGAAAACACTAAATATTATTTA
This sequence comes from Pedobacter antarcticus, assembly GCF_900103515.1. NCBI lineage: Bacteria > Pseudomonadati > Bacteroidota > Sphingobacteriia > Sphingobacteriales > Sphingobacteriaceae > Pedobacter > Pedobacter antarcticus. The sequence continues at coordinate 7,827 of NZ_FNGZ01000013.1, read as the reverse complement.
GGTGCAGGTTATACCAACCAACAGGGGATCTATGAGAAAAACGATTTTAAACGTTTGAATGCATTGTTTAATATTGATAGTAAAGTTAATAAGTACATCACTATCGGGGGTAAATTATCGTTTTCTAACGAAAAAAACTTAGCTGCAATCAGCTCTGGATCTATGAACGGTGAAGCCTACGGTACTTCGGGTATTGCCAGAACTGCTGTGGTTAACTCACCTAACGTTTCGCCTTTTAATAATGATGGTTCTTATAACCTGGGTGCCACTTTTGTAGGGCCGATGAATAATATCGTTGCAGGTAACCAGGTAGGTTTCTACAACTTTGCTCAGGTGCTTTCATTGAACAGAGAAAATAATGAAATTGATCGTATCCAATCTAATGCATACATCCAGGTTAAGCCGGTTGAATGGTTAACCTTGAAATCATTGTATGGTATTGATTACTCGAATAATGATAACGATATTTTTTATAATCCAATTCACGGTCCGGGTCAGGGAGTGCTTGGTGAAGCTTTAGGTATTTTCAGAAAGAGAAAAAACTGGACTTGGACTAATACAGCTCAGGCAGATTATAGTTTCTCTGATCATAATTTCAGTCTGTTATTAGGTCAGGAGCAACAGAGAAACACGGTTACAGGTTACGGTATTGACCGTCAAGGTTTAACTGATCCTAACTACGATGTTGTTCAGGCAGGTTTTCAATTGAACAATGCTTCCAGTATGATTTTTGGAGAAAACTATTTACTCTCTTACTTTAGTCGCTTGAATTACAACTATGCAGGTAAATATTTCCTGAGTGGGAATGTAAGACAGGACGAGTATTCAGCTTTAGGTGTTAAGAAAGGTACTTTCTGGGGTGCATCTGCCGGATGGGAGATCACTAAAGAAGATTTTTGGGCTAGTTCTGGTCTAAATAATGTTTTCAGTAGCTTCAAAATTAAAGGTAGTTATGGTAAAGTTGGTAATATTTCTGGAATCGGAAATTACCCGACTTTCTCAACTTATGGATCTGGCTTATATGGTGGAGTTCCTTCTTCTGTTTACAACGCTGCTGGTAATACTCAGCTTACCTGGGAAACTAGTAAGAAAACGGACTTTGGTATTAACTTCGGTATCCTAAAAGACCGTTTGAGCTTTGAAATTGATTATTACAAAAATAACATCGATGGTCTGATCTTAGATGTGGCTCAGTCGCCTTCTGCAGGGGTTCCAACTACTATATCAACCAACGTAGGCTCCATGTATAATAAAGGAGTCGAGTTTGCAATTAACGCTACACCAATTACAGGTGGAGAATTTACCTGGACTAGTAATTTCAATATCGCCTATAATAAAAATGAAGTTACCTCTCTTGCACCAGGATTAAATGAGATTATTACACCTACAGGTTCAACAGCTACCGGTGAAAACGTAAACCGTTCGGCTCCTGGTTATTCGGTAGGTTACTTGTATGTAGTGAGAACTGCAGGGGTAGATCCGGCAACTGGTAGAAGAATTTACTTAAACGGTGCCGGACGCGCGGTGACTTATCAGCACATTGTTCCAACAGGAGAGTCTAACTGGACTTACCTGGATGATGGATCAAGAGCTCCGGCAATTACACAGGGTAATGACGCTAAAATGTATAAAAACACTGCACCTAAATTTTATGGAGGCTTTGATAATACATTCCGTTATAAAGGCTTCGATCTGAATGTTATGTTGACTTATCAATTAGGATTCTATGTTTCTTATGGTACCAATGCTGGATTACATGATCAACGTTATTGGAACAATGCCGTTGATGTGTTAAACAGATGGACTGCTCCTGGTCAGCAAACAGATTTCCCTAGAGCTATTTATGGGGACAATGTTTCTTATGGTAATACTATTCCGTCAGATTTCAATGTATTTAAAGGTGATTTCCTTAAATTGAGGAACGTTGGTCTGGGTTATACAATACCACAATCTGTGTTGGGTAAAGCGGGTATTAGTAATCTGAGAGTCTATGTTGCAGGGCAAAACCTGGCTATTCTTACTAATTATCCTGGTCCGGATCCTGAAGTTTCTTCTAATGGTCTTACCGCTTCCGGACAAGGTTCTGACAGGAACTCTGGTCCTAATGCAAGAACATATACAGTAGGTCTAAGCGTAGGTTTTTAAAACATTAAATCATGAATAAAAGAAATTTATATATATCAGTATTGTGTGCGGCTTTTATATTTAGTTCCTGCAAAAAGGAACTGTTAAATCCGACACCTCAAACCTCTGTAGCAGCAGAGAACGCTTTTGATACGGAATTCCGGATAGAAAGCCAGGCTAATTCTCTTTATGGGTCATTAAAAAATGGACAACTATATGGAGGACGTTACCTTGTTTACGGAAATGTTAGGGGAGAAGACTTTATTAATGAAACTGGTAACCTTGTTACTGCCTCTGATGTATGGTCATTAAATCTTGCAAACAGTACAACTTCAGTTAAAGGATTATGGTCGCAAGGTTATTTAACCATTAACAGATGTAATGTCTTTATAGATGGTATGAATGCCAAGGGAACAGCGGTCGTAGGAACGGAAAAAGGCGCTAAATATATTGCTGAAGCAAGGTTAGTCCGCGCTTTAACGTACTATAGTCTTTTACAACTTTATGCTCTTCCGTATGCTGATGGAGCGGGTAGTAAACCGGGACTACCATTGAGGTTAACCGGAATTACGGGTCCAGGATTCTCAGATCAGGCCAGAAGTACTGTTGCTGAAGTGTATGCTTCGATCTTAGATGATCTGAATTTTGCGGAAACAAATCTTGCTTCCACCAACGGTTCAGCATTGCTGAATACTACCAGAGCTCATAAAAACACAGCAATTTCCTTAAAAACAAGGGTATATCTGTCAATGGGTAAATGGGCAGAAGTGATTACTGAAGCGAATAAAATCGTTCCAGCAGTGGCACCTTTTACTGCCTCGGCAAACGTGCCGAACGCATTGGTGGCCGATGTTACCAGTATCTTTAAGGCTCCTTATACAACGGCTGAATCGATCTTTTCATTACCAATGACTACTTCGGCTAGTCCGCTGGATTATCCTGGAACACAGAACTCACTGGCATCGTATTTTTACTTTACAAATGCTACACCGGGTACTACAGAGTTTTCGCTTAATTTATCAGGGATTGTCGCAGATCCAGATTGGAAAGCTACAGACGCAAGAAAGTCACTTGTATTTACATCTGCAGCAGCGAAGAAATTCGTAGCCAAATTTGTGGCGCCAAATCCTTATACGGATTACGTGCCTGTAATCAGATGGGCAGAAGTTTTGCTGAATCTTGCTGAAGCACGTGTGCGTAGTACAAACTCAATTGATCCACAAGCACTGGCTTTAATCAATGCTGTACGTAAGCGCTCCGATGCGACAACTACAATCGCTCCTGGTAGTGTGTCGGCTTTTACAGATGCATTACTTCAGGAAAGAAGAATTGAATTCCTGGGAGAGGGTTTAAGAGGACCTGATCTAACGCGTCTGTTGTTACCTATTCCTGCAAAAGGAAGTGCGCCAAGAAAAACAGCCACAGAAGCCGGATATATCTGGCCAATTTCTTCAGACGAATTATCGCTGAATAAATTAATGACTGATAACTAAACGCTCTCAATAATTTAAAAAGCCTGTATCATAAATCATGATTACAGGCTTTTTTACGTTTTAATCTTTTTTCATTTAAGCTGACAGCCTGGATAAATGATTACCGCCGAATCATTAAAAGTTACCTGTTCAAAGAATGGAATATTTGGTAATAAACTGGATCATCGTCTATAGTATGCATTCACATCCAGTTTCTACGTTAATGCCTGGACGTCCAGGGTTTACTTATTGCATTCCGTCGCGCAAATTAGATTGCCTGTATAAAACTGTATCTTAAGTGTTAAGTCCGTCAGCAGCGCGGAATTTAAGCGATTAGCTGTGGGCGTATAGGAATTATTTAGCTGGAGGAATTTGTTTGCAAAATGGATTATAATGCATTTGATTTATTGCTATATTTGCGGCGGTTCGATTTCGCTATTTCAAATGCAGTGGGATATGCAGCCATCATTGGTCCCGTAGTTCAACGGATAGAATAGAAGTTTCCTAAACTTTAGATATGAGTTCGATTCTCGTCGGGACCACAAGCCGGGGAAGCGTTTTTTAAGCGTTTCCCCCTTGCTTTTTAAGCATAATATCTTTATTTCAGGATCTTGTGAAATAAAATTTCGGAGGACGCTTTTTAAACAAAACAATTTAAAATTAGTAGACTGTGACTGTGTAAGATGTATTTATCTTATTATAAGGTTTTTAATGTTTAAGTCAATAATTTAGTGTGTGTTTCGGAGAATTGACCACCCTGTTCCGGGACATATTGCCCAGTCCCAATTGATGCCAAAGTTGAGTGCTTGACTCGGCCTTTGATGAACCGAATATAACAAATTCCAATTTTCTTCCCCACAAATACCATTTCCCCTGTAATCATAGGCCGGTCCTTTAAAAGCAAATCAAGCCCAGGATTGCCATAATTCAAATCTTCAATTCGGTTTTGAATTCATTTCTGAATCTAACTATTTTATCAATGTGTAATATATCCCTCATATTCACGGGAATATCCACATTTTCTATTCTCCATAGTTTTGACTAATCCGGGAGATTGGTACATCAATTTTCCTGATTATAAACTATGATCCAGTCAATTCAGATCCGCGAATCAAATGGATTATCCACTAAACCTGCCGCAGCGAGTAAATGAGCCATGAAAAAGGTAGAGTCTCGTAGCGGGGGAACACAAAAGGGCGGTATAAAAAAAAACACTAAGCTTTTTTAAATTAGTTTTTCACGACTTAGTTGCTAACGTCTAGTAAACAGATAACTACCATTTCTAAAAAGTTATCTGGCAAATCTTTTTTAACTTAGGTATTTGTATGAAAACCCCTTTCATTTAATGTACAAGCAAAAAATAGAAATAGTTATAAACTCAGATGTTGACAAGGAGAAACTATATAACGATTTCATTATTTTAATGAGTAGTCTTTGTCGAACAGGCCAAATTATGGGTGGAATTGAATCTCCTTACATCGCCGGAGATTCAATTATTTGTTATCAAACTACTCTGGAGCGAGATTCATTAAATGCCCAAAATAATGACGAATACGTCAATCTTAGAATCGAAAATTTAGAACAAGGATGTAATTCTAAACTGGAGATGAAAGTTGTCGGCCAGCATATCCCATTTTACAGAGCTGTTTGTAACTGCCAACAACCTGATTCTTATCTGTTGTTTACTACATATATGAATGAAAGTTCTCCTGTTGATTGTGGTACGTGTGGGCATTCTGTTCCTATTTATAAATTAAAAGGCTTGACCGATAAAGATCGCACTGATATAGAATCTTGGGAAGGAGATTATGTCTCTTGTGATAACTTGAATATGGGCTGTAATGTTGGAGAAAAATGGGCAATAAAGCAAATGTCTGATTCGAAATCTCAACTTTCAGAATTCGGGCGGAAGGTTTGTGGTAGAATAACTGAAATGACTGGCATACCTGTATATTATTTTCTTTTCAACTATCGGTCTATTTCAATAACAAAGGATAAATTGAGAACATGTCCTTCATGTAATGGCGGTTGGTTATTGGAAGAGAAGTGGTTGGACTTCTATGATTTCAAATGCGATAGGTGTCTACTGGTCAGTACATTAACGAGTAAAAGTTAATAGCCTTTGAAAATTCCGTGGAAGGGGATCCCTTTTCTCAATCGTTATAACTTCCGTCAATGGTTAAGTGCAGCAAAATACCGGTACCACCCCTCAGAACAAACGTAATTGATCATGTGTTACGTTGTTGTTCAATACTAATCCCGTATCCATGAAAATACTTATCACAGGTGCCACCGGTTACATTGCTCAGAGATTACTGCCGGTTCTATTGGATCATAAACATCAGCTTATTTGCTGCGTAAGGGATAAAAGCCGTTTTGATCTCGAAAAATATGCCGGATTTGATCTGGAAGTTATCGAAGTAGATTTCATGAAGAAGGAGAGTCTGGAGAATATACCCGCAGATATTGATGTGGCTTATTACCTGATGCATTCGATGTCCGGTAAAAAAGGAGACTTTTCTGAGTCAGAGTTGCTGACGGCCAGAAATTTTAAAGAAAGTATGAGCCTTACGCAGGTAAAGCAGGTGATTTTCTTAAGTGGTATTGTTAACAGCCAGGAGTTATCTAAACATCTGCAGTCCCGGCTGAATGTCGAGGAGGCGTTAGCCTACGGTACTTATTGGTTAACCACATTACGTGCTGGAATTATTGTAGGATCAGGAAGTGCCAGTTTTGAGATTATCCGTGATCTGGTGGAAAAGCTCCCTGTTATGGTCGCACCAAAATGGCTCAATACCCGTTGCCAGCCGATAGGTATACGTGACGTGTTGAGTTTTTTGGAAGGCGTACTGATGCAAGATTATACATTTAATAGGGCTTATGATATTTATGGGCCGGAAATCCTCACTTATAAAGACATGCTGATGCGCTTTGCGAAGGCGAGGGGGCTTAAAAGGAAGATTTTTACTGTTCCGGTAATGACTCCGAGACTTTCATCTTACTGGCTATATTTTGTAACCTCAACCTCTTATCCATTGGCCAGCAGTTTAGTAGATAGTATGAAAGTTGATGTTGTGGCGCGGCCGAATGATCTGCAGCAAAAACTAGGTATAGAACCCATGACCTACGAGCAGTCAATTCAACTCGCATTCGGTAAAATTGAGCAAAATCAGGTGATCTCTAGCTGGCGTGACGCAATGAACAGCAGCACTTATGAAAACAGCTTTAAGAAATTGATTGAAGTCCCTCAGGAAGGATGTTTTAAAGACTTCAGATCTATGAAAGTAGATAATCCCGAGCTTGTATTGCATAATATCTGGTCTATCGGCGGTTCAACCGGTTGGTACTATGCCGATTGGCTTTGGGGTATTCGCGGGTTTCTCGATAAATTATTTGGGGGAGTTGGACTGCAGCGGGGAAGAACAAACCTCGATACACTTTCCACTGGCAGTGTAATTGACTTCTGGAGAGTGATTCTGGCAGATAAAAAAGACAGACGTTTATTATTATATGCCGAGATGAAGCTTCCTGGAGAGGCATGGCTGGAATTCAGGATAGATGAGCAGAATATCTTCCGGCAGACGGCAACCTTCCGGCCGCTGGGCATATCAGGCAGATTATATTGGTATTCAGTATTACCTTTTCATGCTTTTATCTTTAAGGGGATGATGCAAAACATCGCCAGGCATAGCAGAACGACGGATATTAGTTGAACCGATTTTTATTACAGCGGGCGTCCTTCGGGCACCCGTTTTTATTTGGATGTTAAACTCATAAATGGAGTTTAAGGTTGACACGATAAAACAATAGCTTATTCGGGTCAACCTTGGGTCAACCCCGGTGTAGAATCGGGTCAACTAACAACGAAACCCGACCAAGACACGACCAACACCTTGATATGGGCAGATTAATGTCTTATCCTGAAATGGCTATACAGTTTACTGAATTAATTTTAGATAGACTATACACGCAAATTTGTTATTCCTGTATCAATTATACAAGTTGCTTTTCATTTGGTTTGCACCATTTAGGTTTCCATCTTTTTTTCAATGGCCCGTGTTTCAGGTGTGCCTGCTCTGGAGTTAGATAATCACAACTAGCATGGGGCCTTAATTGATTATAGGTTTGGATATTTTCTCTTATCTTTTGGGTAGTTTCCCTAAAACCAACTTTTGAGCTATGCAAATCAAATTCTGATTTTAGTATCCCGTTTACCCTTTCTGCAATGGCA
>NZ_FNGZ01000020.1:0-10932 GCF_900103515.1 Pedobacter antarcticus | reverse complement strand
ACTCTCCATTGTAAAATGTTGGTTTGAAACTGACCATTCTTAACTTGTATTAATAATAGTCTGTATTCTTATTTGTCTGTCAGACTTGACTCGAAATCCAGGTAAGTATTTCATGTACTTTGAAGCTGTACCTGTTTACCCTGTTTCTTTATAAATGACATCTCTTTAATGAACTTCTCGGCGTCACCTCTCGGCTGCCTATATCTGTTGCGATTCCTTATCCTGTGTTTCTCTGGTCTTATAGTCCAGGTCTGTTTAGATTTTTCCTCGTTTCAATCTTGTTAATCAATGTGGCGACATCCGTCGTACATTTTCCCGTTTTTGTTGGGACTGCAAAGGTAGAAATCTTTTTTAATTTAGGCAGGTTTTTTTTTTTTTTTTTTTTCTGAGTTTCCTTCCTTTTAATTACCAACAGGCGATCTTTCGATCTCCCCAAGCCGGCCTTCTAAAACCTTCCTTTACATCCTTTCAATTCCTTCTCTTTTTCTCTTACCTTCTCACATTTCCCTTCCTCCGAAGCGGGTTGCAAAAGTAGGAAAATTATTCCTACCGCCAAACAATATTACTGACTTATTTGTATAATACCGCTAAAACACTGTTGTTCAGTCAGAAAAATAACCGGTTATTGATCACCAGAAAATTGACTCCTCAGAAATCTGGTAAAAACCACATAGACACCAAACATTTCAATTCTTCAACCAGCCGTTTATAATTTATTAAGAGGCAAAAATCATTATTGCACTCATAAACAAATCAAAAAGAACAATGTGACCATGATCGATGAGATTATAAACTATAGTATATATATAAGTTATCTGCTCATCTTATTCGGCTGAAAGCCTTATTACTATTTAATACCCCACAAACTACCTACGATTTAAGCTATTCTTGTGGGTAGCGTGTGGGTTCACTGTGGGTTCACTGTGGGTAGAAGAAATTCTCTTGTTTGCTCTACTGAACCTCAATCAGTATTTGTTGCCTCTTTTCGGTGGTATATAGTCCTTATATTTCGCAGGATATTCAATTTGGTTACAGACCAGGTCGATGATATGTTTTTTGCCCTGGAAGATTTATTCAGAAAGGCAATTAGTAAAGCCTTATTCGGTTCGCTGCTAAAGATCCGTTTAAAACCAAAATTGCCAAGCGGATCAATATAAGCTGTGACCTCGTTTTCCACCATACTTTTCTTCTTTAAGATTATCGAAATGTAATCCCGATCGAAAACAAGATGGTAGTGCACATTAAAACTATACGTATACACAACATTAATATCCAACATCAGAAGATCAACGCGAAGGACTCTGCAGAAATATTTGTAGATCTGTTAAAAAATAGTTTGCGATGTGTTCATCATTATGCCTAACGTCATATGACATTTAATGCCTTAGTCATTAACAATATTACCAGTAGGGTTGTTCCCGCTACTGGTAATATTGTTAATGATTGCACTTTCACAAATGACCCGATTGGGGTTGCCTTATTTTCATTTAACTGCTTTCGAGCGGACATCAAATCCCGTTTCTTGCTGACATATTCCTCTAATTAGATCCGAAAGCTTTTAAAACGTTCCAGCTCAGCCTTTGAAAAATCGTAGCATCCTGCGTAATAATATCTGCATCGGCCATCATGCCCTGTTTAAGGAGAATTGGTTTGTTTTGATCTGAAGAGTTAGTCACCTTAAAATTAACTACTGACGTAAATATGCTGTCTTTAGGAATCTCCGATAAATAAATGATCGTCCCCCTAATCATACCATACTCTTCAAATGGATAACTTTTAAGCTTTACCAGCACCTCCTGGCCTTCTTTAATCTTACCCATGCTATTTTGCGATATGGCCATCTCGCCAAAAAACTGCTCATCTTCAGAGTTAATATAAAACACCTCTTGGTTAACAGCAAGAATCTGGTTCGTGTGAATGATACCTGCAAACCTTATTTTCCCCGCTTGCGAAGCTGTCAAAACATATTTATTTTTCCAATCCTCCGCCTGTGTTATCATACTGTTTAATGCCTGTGCGAATTTTGCCTTCTCCTTTAATTGATTTTTTTGTTTCTCAATATCAACCAGTTTCCGCTGTAATAAAACACTTTTTTCACCATAAAATCCTTTTTGTACCGCTAATTTGTACAATAAATATTCCTGGCAAAACAATTGGTAAGCAATTTGTAATTCTCCAAAGCGTGTATAATCGACCATAAAAAGCTCCTTATCTGCAGTAGGCTGGTTTTGCGCCAATTCCTTTTGTAGTAAATGAAGTTGGGCAAGCATCTTCATTACTGCCTCGTGGTCGGCAGTGCCTTCTAAAAGAGCTAATGGTTGCCCTGCCTTAACGCTTTCATTTTCTTTCACTAAAATTTTTATAAGCTTGCCGGATGAGTTCATAATAACAGGCTTTGGCGCGTTTGGAGAAACGACTTTTAGCGATGCTTTAACTATATCCGGATACCTGATAAGCGCGGAAAGACCAATGAGCAATACAAGCAAAATAAAAAACAAGGTGATGCCCCAGCGCAAGATCCATGAAGGAACCGCTGTAATAATATCCTGTACATCGCTGCTGTGCCTGGTTTCGTCGTCCTTTTCTTTATCGAATATTAAAGCCATAATAATTATATAGGAGCAAATGTGCAAATGAATCTTTAATCTTGTTTATGATTGAAATAGCCTACGTCCCTAGCTCCAGTTGATTCCTTACCAAGCTGTAATAATCTCCTTTAAGCGCCGTAAGCTCTTGGTGCGTGCCCTGTTCGATAATTTGACTCTTATTGAGTACAATAATGTTATCCGCATTGCTTACCGTGCTTAAACGATGCGCCACAATAACCACTGTGCGACCGTCAAAAAACTCCTGCAGATTATCCATAATAACACGCTCGTTATTGGCATCGAGAGAGTTTGTTGCCTCGTCAAATAGCAAATATTCAGGATCTTTATATACAGCACGTGCAATCAGGATACGCTGGCGCTGCCCCTGGCTTATGCCGTTGCCCTCCGCACCTATTTTGGTGTTGAGGCCCAGAGGAAGCTCATCGATAAAATCACGAATATTGGACACCTTAATGGCATGGGCAACCTTTTTCTTATCCGGGTATTCGTCTCCCACAGCTATATTGCGTTCAATACTGTCCGAAAATATAAAGCCGTCCTGCATCACAATCCCGCATTGACTCCGCCATGTTTTAAAACGGATGTTGTTTATGTTTTGCTGCCCTACTTTTATCTCACCATTTTGCGGCTCATAAAACCGGAGTAGCAATTTAAGTATCGTTGTTTTGCCACTGCCACTCATGCCTACTATAGCTGTCGTTTTACCTTGGGGAATATACAGACTAACGTTTTCCAGCACTGGCTCATTACCTGCACCAGCATAACGAAAAGTCAGGTTGTTTATTGATATACTTTTATTTTCCGGCAACGTCTGACTCAATTCCTTACCGGCTGGTTCCTCATCATTCATTTGATGTATCTCGTTAAGCCGCTCCAAGCTGATTTTAGCATCCTGAAAACCCTGTATAAAACCCAATAATTGCTCGATGGGGCTACTTAACTGACCCACAATATATTGCACAGCAACCATAGCGCCCAAAGTCAGGTGATTATTAATAACAGCTTCGGCACTCAAAAAAGTGATTAATATGTTCTTACCCTCATTGATTACGGTAGCGCCTCCTTGCTGGTACTGGCTAAGGGCAAGTGTCTTTACGTTGAACTTAAAAAGCCGGGCTTGGATATGTTCCCATTCCCAGCGCTTTTGTTGCTCACAGTTGTTTAATTTTATTTCCTGCATGCCGCTAATTAGTTGTACGATGCTGCTTTGGTTTTTAGCAGATACGTCAAAGCTTTTATAATTTAGCTCACGGCGATGTTTTAAAAACAATATTATCCAGGCGATATAAAGCAAACTACTAATAGCAAATACAAAGAATATCGACATATTATAATAAGCCAGAACGATAGAAAATACAATCAGGTTGAACATGGAGAAAATTGTGGTAAGCGTTGCCCCTGTTAAAAAAGATTGAATCGTTCTCTGGTCATTAATACGTTGCATAATGTCTCCCGTCATTTTAGCATCAAAAAAACTCATCGGGAGCTTCATGAGCTTAATTAAAAAATCCGTGAGGATAGCGATGTTGATTCGGGTACTAATATGCAGTAAGATCCAAGATCGGATGAACTCTACGCTTACCCGGCCTATAATGAGTGCTATCTGTGCGATAACGATTATATAAATGAAATTTAAATTTTTTGTATTGATACCTATGTCAACGATTGATTGCGTCAGGAAAGGCGTTATTAATTGCAATATACTGCCAATACCCAGTCCGAAAAGCAGCTGAATAATCAATCCACGGTAAAGGATTAAATATTTCAGCAGGAACGACCACCGCACTTCCATCGCTTTTTCATTATCCTGCTCATAGAATCGCGGAGTTGTAGATATTAATAATGCAATACCTTCAAGTTGATCCTTATCCTGCTGCCAACTTTTGTTAAAGCTTTTTTCATCAAGAACGAATAGCCCTCCAGCTGGGTCAGCAAGATAATATTTATTATTTTTGATTTTGTACAGGACTATGAAGTGATATTGCCTCCAATGTAATATGCATGGCAATTCTGCCTCCTTTAACTGTTCGTTGCTTAGTTTTACTCCTAAAGTACGAAACCCTATTTTTTCGGCTGCATCGCTGATGCCAAGCAGTGAAACGCCCTCCCTGTTAATTTCACAAAGGCGGCTCATTGTTTTTTGACTATAAGTACGACCATAATGCTTTGCTATCATACGCAGGCAGGTCGGGCCGCAATCCATGCTGTCAAATTGCTGGTAAAAGGGAAAGCTCATCTTCTAAATGTTTCTTCAAATTACACACCTCGTTATACAAAGTGTATGGTGAATCGAAATGGGTGCCATCTGTAGCAACTACGATGTTATAGTCTTTAAACCAGTTTTTCGCCCATTATATATATATTTTTGACTTATAGTAAAGGTCTCTTTAATTTGAGGATCTCTTTTTGGTGGTATAAAGTGTCTTTTAAAATCAATAAGATGATACAACAACACCTCAAACCTGTTTTTATAAATGAGTGTTCCGTTTTCCCACCTTAGCCGGCCCGGGCTTCCACCTTCTATAATATGCATATCAAAATAGGGTTTAATATAACCGCATGACTCCATTTTCTTTACAACATGCATCATGCTTTCTATCTCACTTTTTATTTCGTTAAATGGTTTTTCTTCTTCAAACTGCCGGTGAGTAAAATTAGTCTCGTCAAAACAGTAATGAACATTGCTGCTAAACACCTTTTTATAATCTTTACTGTGCGTATACAGCAAATTCATTTTTGAAGTGTTTTTGAACAATAAAAAACAACCTGGTATCCAGTCCGGCCTTGAACTGATTATATCATACTGGTCAAGAATATCATCATTCATAAATCCTCTGATGTCCCCAAAAACCAAGTCTATATCACAATGTCCCCATATATCATAGCCAACCAATAACTCAGAAAAAATATGTCCGTAAGCCGGCTTAAAATCACAGAGCTTATATGCGTTCGTTATGTTGGTGTCAAAACCAAGTTTGGTATTAATGAGCTCTTTAAGTTCTTCCAATGGCTTAAATATGAGCTTGACATTGAGTGGAAGTGATTTGTTGTAAGAGAAATTATCTGTAACAACATAAAAATCGACTGTCGGATTATAACCGCATGAATGTACAAAGTAATCAAAGTACCACGGTAACTTCCCGTAAAAACAGATTACCATACCTATACTCTTAAGTCTTTTCATGTTCATTTTGACACTTTAAAAGGCCTTTGACCAAAATAGACACAGTTTAAAACAGTATTGTAGATTAACGATATCACTGCGTAATATCAAATTCTGTGATAGCATCGTATAATGGCTTAAAACACTCTGATGATGAAAAATTTTTTGTTATAAAACCGTGCGCAAGCCGCTGCCTGGTTTCTCTCAAATATCTGTTTTGAATTAACTCTGATAGTGCCGCTATAAATGCGTCGTCGTCATCAGCGATTGAATAAACTCCATTTGCACCTGTCTCCATTCCTCTTGCACCGTGACGGGTGGTAACCAGTGGTTTACCATGCGCCAATGCTTCAAGGTTTTTTATTTTTAGCCCTGCCCCAAAACGTACCGGATTGATTATGATATCAGCTTCTTCATAAATTTTATGAAGGTCGCTTTCGAAGCCATTCAGATTTATTCCCTTTTTGTCTGAGCAATTGATTTCGGTGCATACGGTACCATAAATGTCAAGTTCCACATCGTATTTTGCACGTATTTTATCCCAACAATGCGCCACAAAATGGTTAATACTATCAACATTGGGTAAGTAGCAGCTCGCGATAAAAGCAATTTTCCTAACTTCAGGCCTCAATTCATGACAATAAATTTCGCTGGGGTGAGGGCAAAGCAAAACTTTCTGCCTGTCAACCATTAAGCATGCCTTATCAAAATCAGGCTGGTTTATCATCATCACATGGTCGTAGATGTTAAATATATCTGCTTCGTCGTTGTCCTGCATTTCATATAAGCTACCTCCATAATTAAACTTTTTAAATTGCGCGGTACGTTCACTTATAATATCGTGGGTATCCAGGATCACATGACAATCGTATGGCAAGAAATTTAAACAGTAACTGCTATGGATATACTCGACGATTAATACATCGAAGTGTCTGCTTTCCAATAAAGATTTCAACTTTGCACCATAGTCATTTGAATCCAAATGTCTTGCATGTTCCAGAATGACTAATTCGATCCCGTATTTATTTCTTACCAGGCTTTCAACGCTATCATGAGCAGGACCAGTGGCGACCACTGTTAAACAGAAATGAGCAGATAAATATTGTATCAAAGCTGCTATTCGCACCCTATGTCCCGAGCATCGTTCCCAAAAATCAACATCAGTAAATAGTAAGACCTTTTTCATTTATGGTATAACGTCATCTTAGACCTTGATAAATAATTATCAAATAAGCATAGAGGTAACGTTTACGCCGCCTCTATGCCCATGGGCTTATTAGATACAGCTCGATTGATAACAAGTCAATCCTGAACAGCAATTTGTATTGGGTCCGGAAATGCAATAAGAATAATGTGTTCCGCATGCGCCACTTCCAGTGCCACCAGGAGTAAAGGGAGATCCACCGTCGCCACCTGTACCGCTACCAGCCATAATACTTTTTAGTTCAGCTCTGCTTAGTACGTTTTTTACGTTACTTAGGCTTAATTTTTCAATCTTCATAATATAAGAATTTGGAAATTTTACCGTAACCACGCTCCGGTAATTTGAGCGATATGCATTTTATAAAGCGCATACTCCTTTAATTTAACAAATTGTCTATTGCAGCATATATTTCAAATCAGTCAACTGGTAATTAGAAGGTATTAAATGTCCATTTATAAGCATCGTTGGTGTGAAAGCTACTTTTGCCATCTCACACCATTCCCTTTGCGCATCCAGCTTATGATAGTCGGTTTCAATTAGTGTTACCGGATACGCCTTAGCCCATGCCTGGTAATTCTTTTGCTTTTGTTCGTACCAGTCATGCAATGCATCTTTTACCATTGTTTTATCCTCTAGTGCATTTAAAGCCATTAAATGCCTGGTTATTGGCGTTTGAAGATCTGTTTCGGTATTTTCCGCGGTGAACACTATGCGCGCCTGCAGGTCACCATTTTGATCTACAATTTCGTTAAGCAGCTTATGCATTTTTGCGCAAGGCTGGCAATAAGGATTACTTACCATAGTTATCACGTTACCAGCCTCAGCTTTGCCTAGCACTATACTCCAATTTTCATCAGGCTGCTTAAACTGCGGCTGTTCAGTAAGTAACTTGTTAAATAGCTCACTGTTATATTTAAACTTGCGCAATTGTTCTTTAAGGGGTTTCACCTGCTGCAGTTTAAGAAACAATGGTTTTAGTATCAGCCACAATAGAATGGGAGATAAAAAGCTTACCACCATTAATCGCAAAACTTCGTAATTTGTAAAGTCGAAATAAAAATGAGTTGAAGACGCATTAATGACCAGCGGTATAAATTCCAGCCATAATATGATCTGTATGGAACAGCATAATATACACCACTTTTTGGCTACACGCGCTTGGTAATAGATCGAATAGACTGTATATGGCAGGCTAACAAAGTTCAGCATCGCTAATACAGTTAGTGACCCGGCCAAACTTCCGCCGAATTGTAGTAGTAACCAGGTTCCTGCAAAATAAAAAAAGCCTACCTCGCTCCAGGTAAGCCCATCAAACACTTTGGCAGCTTTCGAAGATAATATAGCGTTACAGTCTGTTTTATCTCCGGGCTGACAAAGCACTTGAATAACTGGATTATTGCTGTCAACCGATTGTATTAATAATAAAATGGAGACAATTAATCCAGCGGTTTTGACGAGAGATAGTGACGCAATTGTCCATGTTAAATTTGAGAAATAACCACTGCCGTACAAAAGTAATAGTAAAATCGTTAAACAGCCTGCTGTTAACACAGCCGGTTTAAACTTGGAAGCCGATAACAGCAAATTGCGATTGGCAACAATTTTACTATTCGGTTCCGCAATAAGCACGACGCCACCAAATGCTGATTTAAAGTTGTCAAGGGTCAATTTATTTACCTCTTTCCTTTCGTCGGCGAAATAAACATAATTAGCATCCATTTTAGTGACAACTGCAAATTCTCCGCCATTGGTATTGAGGTTGACTAAAAACGGCAAAGGCAATTCACCCAGCAAATCTGATTCCGCTCTAAAGGCACTATTTTCAATTTTTAATGCGGTTAGCACGTCGCTTACAGCAAGCATGCTGGGATAATCAGGGTGTTTCTCTAGTTCATCAATAACACTATCCGGATCGATGGAGATCTTTAAATATTTTAAAAGATTAATTACGGATGCTTCGGCATTGGAGCGTTTAGTAAAAAATGGCATATAATATCCGTTAGATATTCAAAAACTAAAAAATAACCGCAAAACAGACGGACAGCAGCAATGAATCCGGAAGAAAAGAAGTAAAATCTGGTTTTAATATATTTGGTTAACTAAACGTAATAATAACATTTTGTAAAAGCAAAATTAATTTGAGATTAAAATACACATGGTAAAATAAGACGTGAAATCTAACCTACGGAGACAGGCCACCTGTTAACTGCTATTAACTAACCAGTTACATAACATATTCGTTACAACCATATACATAATACGACTGGAGACAGTTTCGTGAAAATTAATGGGAAATTTTTTACGCTTAAGCTAGCCGCTCAACATACTTAATAGGTTTCTTTCAAAAATTTTTGCGTCTATCATATAATCGCCCTCGAAATAGTCCTCTCGGCCATAGGTATCACAAAGCTGATGGTAATATTTAATGCCTAATGCTTCTGCCATATACCAAAATAATGGACTCGGGTGGTCGAGCTCGTTGGTTTTGTTTTTATGCAGCTCTAAAAGCGAGGTCCCCGACGCCATAAAAAGCATATTGGTAAGACCAGACCCATGTGTACCTACGAGATATTTTACTTGAGAAAAAATGGCAACCTGTTCTAAAAAACTATGACGTTCAGGATAAAAGATATCAAAATTATACTTTTCGACTATAGTTAGAATCTCGTCTTCATTAATTATGGCACGTCTTCCGGCAAGTTTCCTGCTGACATACAATCTTTCTATCCGATTCGTAATTACTGGTTTAACCGTAAAAACGTATTGGCTGTAAAATCTTCTAATTTGCCGTACGTGCATACCATTATAGGAATCACATTCCGGCTTAATCTGCGGTAAACAAAGATTTTTGACTAACACACTTTTACCGTTTGGTACAAAAAAGATATTTTTAATATTAAACGGTTCAATTGAGCCCATGATAAAATCGGCGTCTCTATAATATTCCGGCAAAATTAAAATAAGTGTATCAAGCTTCTTTCTGACCATCCATAAACGGAATATAGATTCACAAATCCAATGATAGTAGTTAAACCAGGGGTGATGAATTGTTAAATAAGTTTTGTCATCATCGAGTACGATCAAGTTTTCCGGATTATCTACAGCGTCGTAGTAACATTTTGCGGCTTCATTTCTATAATCATTAATCTGAAGCGGATAGTTATGGTGGCTTTCTTCAATTAGGCCTTTATGGTTCATACAAAAACCGGAA
This sequence comes from Pedobacter antarcticus, assembly GCF_900103515.1. Classification (NCBI taxonomy): domain Bacteria; kingdom Pseudomonadati; phylum Bacteroidota; class Sphingobacteriia; order Sphingobacteriales; family Sphingobacteriaceae; genus Pedobacter; species Pedobacter antarcticus. Next base: position 745 of record NZ_FNGZ01000020.1, on the reverse strand, counting down.
GAAGTCACAAAAACGTTTTTTAGGTATTTTACGCGTTGTTCATTTAATGTGTAAGATAAATGTGGCAAATACTTATCGCGATCCTCGTCACAAATATTCAAAGGATAAGGAACAGTGACTTTTTTTTCCATAAAGATTGAGTTACGCTACTATTTGGTAACACTAATATAGTCTTCGTTTTTTTGTATAACACAGTCGTACGGTAAATATATATCTCCATCAAATTTTAGGGCGTCCAAAGAACTTACAGCCTCTGTTTTAATCTCATTAAAACCGCAAGGTGTAATTAGGGGCTAATCTTCTGAAACAGAGGAGGCTTTAAGAAGGAACAACCTGTAAACAACAAATAATTATGTAGTTTGATCATTGGTAGTTGTAGCCTGATAATGAATAGAGGTTATTTCGCAATGCGATTAAAGAAGTGCAGCGGAGCTGCCTCACCAGAATTATAGTATGAATATGCTTCAGCAGAAAAAACCTGATAAACAAGAAAAGCCTGTAGTTTTCACTACAGGCTTTCTTTAAGATTTGGCACCGACCTACTCTCCCACGTGTTACCGCAGTACCATCGGCTCTGGTGGGCTTAACTTCTCTGTTCGGAATGGGAAGAGGTGGACACCACCGATATAGGCACCTAAATGTTTTTAATGTTAGTACAGCTAACAATCATAGATTAATTCGCTGCATAAACAATGACATATTATTGAAAGAAGTTAGTATGAAGAACAAACAACAGTATTCTACT
>NZ_FNGZ01000017.1:0-37553 GCF_900103515.1 Pedobacter antarcticus | reverse complement strand
CGAAATCCAGGTAAGTATTTCATGTACTTTGAAGCTGTACCTGTTTACCCTGTTTCTTTATAAATGACATCTCTTTAATGAACTTCTCGGCGTCACCTCTCGGCTGCCTATATCTGTTGCGATTCCTTATCCTGTGTTTCTCTGGTCTTATAGTCCAGGTCTGTTTAGATTTTTCCTCGTTTCAATCTTGTTAATCAATGTGGCGACATCCGTCGTACATTTTCCCGTTTTTGTTGGGACTGCAAAGGTAGAAATCTTTTTTAATTTAGGCAGGTTTTTTTTTTTTTTTTTTTTCTGAGTTTCCTTCCTTTTAATTACCAACAGGCGATCTTTCGATCTCCCCAAGCCGGCCTTCTAAAACCTTCCTTTACATCCTTTCAATTCCTTCTCTTTTTCTCTTACCTTCTCACATTTCCCTTCCTCCGAAGCGGGTTGCAAAAGTAGGAAAATTATTCCTACCGCCAAACAATATTACTGACTTATTTGTATAATACCGCTAAAACACTGTTGTTCAGTCAGAAAAATAACCGGTTATTGATCACCAGAAAATCGACTCCTCAGAAATCTGGTAAAAACCACATAGACACCAAACATTTCAATCCTTCAACCAGCCGTTTATAATTTATTAAGAGGCAAAAATCATTATTGCACTCGTAAACAAATCAAAAAGAACAATGTGACCATGATCGATGAGATTATAAACTATAGTATATATATAAGTTATCTGCTCATCTTATTCGGCTGAAAGCCTTATTACTATTTAATCCCCCACAAACTACCTATGATTTAAGCTATTCTTGTGGGTAGCGTGTGGGTTCACTGTGGGTAGGAGAAATTATCTTGTTTGCTCTTCTGAACCTCTGTCGGGATTCGTTCGCCCTTATCGGTACACAGTAAATCGAAGATCAAGAACCTGCTTAAAGTAAGTATGTCCGGAAATATTCCCGTTCGGGTCAACCTCGGGTTAACTTCACCTTTTCTTCGTTCGTTTCCAGGCTTCAGCCGAATAACACCTTAATAATAGCCAATCATAACACGACCAAAGCTTTAATCAGCTTTATCATCAATATTCGCCAGGCAGTTGACCGTCTCCAGATTAACTTTCGTCAATACATCATCCAGGTCTTTAGAAAAAGATTCAAGCATATCAATCAAACTCAATGACACTCGCCCTTTGTGATTCTGGCAAACATCATATCCTGTCAAATTCAAAAGTTCATTTTCGGAATAACCATATAATCTGGTCATCGCTTCATTCACAGCGAGAAATCTTAACGTCTCTTTATCTAAAATACAAAAGGGATAAGGCTGTTCCGGAAAACAGCATCATAATTCTGCACCGCTTTAAGACTCTGTTGATGATGATACTTAATCGAATGCAGAACAATCAGTAGCGCATTTATCATAAAAATGATATCGCGAATAAAAGAGGAAGCCGGAATACCGCGGTAATATCTGATCAAACTATACCAGTTAACCAAAAACTCAATGGTTAAAATTATAGCAAATGCTCATCAAAAAGAATATAAAGGTTACAGAAACTATTAATACTGTCCTGTGGCCAATAATACAAGTGTGCAGGCATTTAAAGCCTCAATTCCATTTTCCCTGAGCAAAAGTTCAAGTTCATCATTTTCAGTACCAGGATTAAAAATAACACGCTTCGGATTAGTCTGAAGAATATAATCAAAGTATTCCGGTTGATGTTCAGGTCCTATATACAAAGTTATTGTGTGGATATCAGCATGAACATTTCCCGGTTTCTCGATTTCTACTCCCGCCACTATTCCGGATTTTATACCCACATTAATAATCTCGTGACCTTTGGCTTTCAACATACTTGCCGCCTTGAATGCGTATCTGGTGGGATTTGGAGTGGCTCCTATAATTAAGGTCTGTTTCATGATCTTCTATAATTTAATGGACAACTAATTTATAACGAAAAATGTTTAAATCAATTTCATAATAGCATTTGCACAATTTACACCATCTATAGCAGCAGAAACAATACCACCTGCATAACCAGCTCCCTCGGCACATGGAAATAAACCTTCCACCTGTGGGTGCTGAAAAGTTTCTCTGTCACGTGGAATACGAACCGGTGAAGAGCTTCGGCTTTCTACTCCAACCAGAATCGACTCATTGGTATAGTATCCATGCATTTTTTTACCGAAAAGAGGCAGTGCATTTCTAAGACTATCTGCAACAAATCCGGGAAGGATATCTTTAAGCATTACACTTTTAGTTCCAGGTAAATAAGAATTTACAGGCAGGTCAGCAGAGACTCTTCCTTCAACAAAATCTACCATTCTCTGACCAGGTGCCACAAGATTTCCACCGCCGGCTGTAAATGCATTTTTTTCTATCTCAGCCTGAAAATTCATCATCCGCAGCGGATCTGTACCTGGTACATCGTCAAGGGTTACCTGCACGACAGTTCCCGAGTTAGCAAAAGGGTTATTTCTTTTAGATGGTGACCATCCGTTCACAACAATTTCTTCCTGATGAGTCGCACAGGGTGCGATGATCCCACCTGGGCACATACAGAATGAGAATATACCTCTTGCCCCAACCTGTTCCACCAGACTGTAATAAGCGGGGGGTAAAAATTCACTTCTTACTGGACAATGATACTGCGCTGCATCAATTATCTCCTGAGGATGCTCAATACGTACACCTAAAGCAAATGGTTTGGCCTCTACAAGAATGCCCTTTCTGTCCAGTAAAGTGTAAATATCCCTGGCCGAGTGACCTGTTGCCAGCACTACCGCCTGAGCTTCCAGCTGGAGCTCCCCGTTAATTATGACACCTTTAATTTTTCCGTTTTCAATTATAAAGTCGGTCACCTGGTGTCCGAAATGGACTTCTCCCCCAGCCTCTAATATTGTTTCCCGGATAGCTGTAATTATCTGTGGCAATTTATTGGTGCCAATATGAGGTCTTGCGTCGATCAGGATATCTTCATCTGCACCATGGGCAACAAACTGCTGTAAAACTTTATTGATGTCTCCTCTTTTATTAGAGCGGGTATAGAGCTTGCCGTCGGAATAGGTTCCGGCTCCTCCTTCTCCATAACAATAATTAGATTCTGTATTCACCAGTCCCTGTTTATTGATCATTGCCAGATCCCGCCGACGTTGTTTAACATCTTTGCCCCTTTCCAATACTATAGGTTTCATTCCATTCTCAATGCATTGTAAAGCGGCAAAAAGACCTGCCGGACCGGCACCCACAATAATTACCTTTTTTTTACCGTCAACTTTAGTGTACTGAATGTTAAATGCTTCTGCAGGCTTAGGCTCATCAATATAAACTTTAAGCTGCAAACGGAATATAACATTACGCGATCTGGCATCTATAGATCTCTTGTGTATTTTAAAACCCTGAATACGTGCTGCAGGCATTTTAAGAAGAACAAGAATTTTATCCAGTATAATATCGTCCTTACCGGAATCGGAAGGATTAATAGTGATTTCAATATCTTTTTGCATAGTCTGGTCAGGTTTTTATCCTGAACTGCTGCAAATGTAAAGAATATGTAAATGAGAATTTATAAAATTTCACCTGACATAACTGCGGATAATTGCCAGATCAGGCGACTTAAATTCAAATAATCTGCGTTTCATAAAGAATTGTCAGGTTTTAGTCCTCTATTGTAACAAAGGAATAGAAATTGAGTTCTAATATGTATATTAACACTATTAAACCAAAAAATGATAAAAATGAAAAGAGGAGTATTAGTAGTCATTGCAGCTTTGTTTTTTACAACTATGTTCAGTAGCTGTGGGTATAATTCCATGGTTAATCTGGATGAAAATGTTAAAACAAAATGGAATCAGGTAGAAACTCAGTACCAGAGACGTTCTGATCTAATTCCAAATCTCGTTAGTACTGTAAAAGGTGCCGCCAAATTTGAGCAGAGTACATTAACAGCTGTTGTAGAAGCCCGTTCCAAAGCTAGTCAGATTAAAGTAAACCCTGATGACCTGTCACCTGAGAACATTGAAAAGTTTCAGGCAGCACAAGGACAGATCGGCCAGGCTTTAAGCAGATTAATGGTATTGACTGAAAACTATCCTGAATTAAAAGCTACTCAGCAATTTTCGGATTTATCCGTACAACTGGAAGGGACTGAGAACAGAATTGCAGTTGCCCGTAAAGACTTCAATGATGCTGTACAGGCTTATAATGTAAAAGTAAGATCTTTCCCTAATAACCTGACTGCAGGTATGTTCGGATTTAAGCAAAAAGCTGGCTTTAAAGCCGAAGCTGGTGCAGAAAATGCGCCTAAAGTAGAATTTTAATCACCAATAAAGATTAAGGGTATTATCTGCATTTCTAAGAAGTGCAGATATTACCCTTATGTGTTTAATTATATAATTATGCCATTATTAACTGAACAAGAACAAGAATTGATTACCGCAGCGATCAGTGAGGCAGAACAGCTGACTTCCGGCGAAATCAGGATTGCAATGGAGAAACATTGTAAAGACGATGCATTCTCACGCGCTACTGAGTACTTCTCTAAACTGGAAATGGATAAAACCGTACTACATAACGGTGTGTTAATCTACCTGGCCTATGTCGATCATAAATTTGCCATAATAGGCGACAAAGGTATTCATCGTAAGGTACCTGCCGACTTCTGGGAAACTACCCAGATTGCTATGCGTGCTCATTTTGCCAGCGGAAATATCGCAAGCGGCTTAATCGCTGGTGTGAAACTTGCGGGCGAAAAAATGGCTGCCTATTTTCCGAGTGGAAATGATGATATCAATGAAATACCCAATGAAATCATTTTCCTCGATCAGAAACCTGCAGAACATTAGCTTAAGACGATACAAACCTGCTGTGATGCCCTGCATGTAATCAGCAAAACTTATATATACTGAATGAAAAGAATACTCGCGGCCCTGTTTCTGATTCTGTCCTGTACAGTTCTCCATGCTCAGGAATACCCCGCCAAACCGAACAAACTGGTTAACGATTATACTGGTACTCTCTCTGCATCACAGATTCAGGCACTGGAAAACAAACTGGTAGCTTTCGACGACTCCACATCTACACAGATTGCTATTGCTATTGTAAAAAGCGTTGGCGAATATGACATCAATGAATATGCATTAGGACTAGGCAGGGCCTGGGGCGTTGGTGGAGCGAAAAATAATAATGGTTTAATGATAGTCGTTGCAGTCGGAGATCGTAAGATCGCAATGCAAACCGGTTATGGATTGGAAGGTTCCCTACCTGATATTATCACCAAACGAATTATTGAATATGAAATAAAGCCTTATTTTAAGACCGGTAATTATTACGAAGGCCTGGATGCAGGTACAACTGCAGTTATTAAATACACTAAAGGAGAATATAAGAATGATAAGCCTAAGGCTGCTCAAAAAGGCGGGGCATCAAGTGCTTTTATCCTTATGGTAATTATCATTGTGATCATTATTCTGATTAAACGCGGAGGTGGCGGTGGCGGAAGCCAGGTCATTGACGGCAGAGGTGTAGGCAATGCTCTGCTTTGGGGTATGCTAATGGGTGGCAGCAGCGGACGTGGTTCTGGTGGCAACTGGGGCGGCGGCGGTAGTAGCGGTGGCGGCTTCGGAGGTTTTGGAGGCGGTAGTTTCGGCGGTGGTGGTAGTAGTGGCAGCTGGTAATGTTCAGACGCGATTTATTACTTGCTGAGATTCAGAAGCTGAGTCTCGCATTATCAAGACTTATCGGCTTGAAGGAGGAAGATAAAGGCCTGCAGTTGGAACAAGAGATGGACGAATTGCTGGAAAAAGATTTTGGAATCCTCTATACAGACCTGCTACAAAGTGGAAACGCTGATTTTAATGAATTTCTGAAAGAGAAAAACTTTAGTCCTGAAAAATTGGACATGCTGTCCCAACTTTTATTTCTCCGGATTGACCCGGATGTGAAAGACAAACCAGGACAAAAAGAGCTTGCAGATAAATTATTGCTGATCTACAGCTATCTCGAAAGGAATCATCAGATCATTAATATACTGAACATCGGACGTCAGCAAAGTTTAAAAACTTATTTATAAATCATTCCCCGGAGTCTCTTACAGAGACTCCTTTTTTATAGTTCTGAATACCGCTGAATCCAAATACATTTAACGGTTCAGATTAGCTTACACAAAATGGAAATATTAAAATGGGAGAAACTCTCCAGCCGTTATCTGGTTCGTGAAAAATGGGCCACCTTAAGAGTAGACACCTGTAAATTGCAAAACGGAACTGTTAAAGATGATTATTATGTTCTGGAATATCCGGACTGGGCTAATGCCGTGGCATTGACTGCCGACAATAAAATCATCATGGTCAGACAATATCGCCATGGAGCAGACCTGGTTTCCCTGGAAATCCCGGGTGGCGTAATAGATCCGGGTGAAAAGCCAGAAGATGGTGTCAAACGGGAGCTACTGGAAGAAACCGGTTATTCATTTACTCATTGTGAACTGATTGCGACCCTGTACCCTAATCCTGCCACATCGAATAACAGAACGTTCACCTATCTGCTGACAGGAGGTGTAAAGACACATGCACAGCATCTGGATGAACATGAGATCCTGAATGTAGAGGAGTACACCATTGAAGAGGTAAAAGCCTTGCTGGAAAACAACCAAATCGCTCAGGCACTCCACAGCTCAGCTTTGTTCTACGGGCTGCTCAAACTTAAAGCTATAAGTTTTTAACTCATTTTTAGCTTCTTCTGGATATCCTGAACGTAGTTTTTAAACTTCTTATCCGTCTCGATAAGGTCTTCTACGGTCTGACAAGCATAAATTACAGTAGAATGGTCTCTGCCACCAAAAAAGGCACCAATAGATTTTAAAGAAGACTTAGTATGGGATTTGGATAGATACATAGATATTTGCCTCGCCTGTACTATTTCTCTTTTCCGGGTGGCTGACTTTACCATCTCAATGGGCACCTCGAAGTAATCGCAAACCAGTTTCTGTATATACTCCATTGAGATTTCTTTCGTCGTATTCTTAATAAAGTTTTTTAACATCTGTTTGGCCAGATTCAGATCTATATCTTTCTTATTCAATGTTGACTGCGCCAGCAAAGACACCATTGCCCCTTCCAGCTCCCGTACATTGTTATCAATATGATTCGCAACGTACTCGACCACTTCCTGAGGCAGTTCTATACCATCTGCATACATTTTCATCCTTAGAATAGCTATTCGGGTTTCCAGATCTGGAATTTGCAGATCTGCCGACAGCCCCCACTTGAACCTGCTTAACAACCGCTCTTCCAAACCTGCGAGATCTTTCGGTGATTTATCCGAAGTGAGTATCACTTGTTTTCCGGTCTGATGCAGGTGGTTAAAAATATGAAAGAAGATATCCTGGGTTTTTTCTTTTCCGGCGAAATTATGCACATCATCCATAATGATAACATCCATTGCCTGATAGAAATTAACAAAATCATTAATAGAGTTATTCTTCAGTGAATCTACGAACTGCTGGCAGAATTTTTCACAGGAGACGTATATAACCAGTTTATCAGGTGAACTGCGCTTTATTTCGTTACCGATTGCCTGTGCAAGGTGCGTCTTTCCTAAACCCACCCCTCCATAGATCATGAGTGGATTAAATGAGGTGCCCCCTGGTTTTCCGGCAACTGCAAAACCGGCTGAACGGGCAAGACGATTACAGTCGCCCTCAATGTAATTCTCAAATGTATAACTGGAATTGAGCTGCGGGTCTACATTAAGTTTCTTAAGCCCCGGTATAATAAATGGATTTTTAATATCCTTATTGATCGAAACGGGAATAGGCATGGCCTGCAATTTTGCCGCAGCGCCATTTCCATTAGAAGGCATATTCGTAGTGTATGGAGAACCGCTGTTGGAAGATTGGTCAACCACAATATTATACTCCAGTCTTCCCTGCTCACCCAACTGTTTTTTTACCATTTTGCGAAGCAGCCCGACATAGTGTTCTTCGAGCCATTCATAGAAGAATAAACTAGGTACCTGGATGGTTAAAACATTGCCTTCCAGTCTAAGGGCAGAGATCGGTTCGAACCAGGTTTTAAAACTTTGGGTCGGGATATTGTCCTTTATGATCTGAAGACAGTTTTTCCATACTTCGGTACACGTTTTTTCCATAGGTATACTAAAATTTGTTGGTTTAAGAGACGGGAACGACCTTATTATTAGCGCTTTCCCGGAGATCGAATATTGAAAAAATTATCAACAAAAAAAACTAAAATATCATTTATTTAGTAACTGCTTAATCAGCAGCAGCATACCCTGCTTAACCTAAATTTTTTATGTGGATAACTTTATATTAACCTTTAAATCAGCAAACTCCACTCCTATTTTTTATTATTTTAAGGTTTATATGCCTTGAATGCATGCAGGCATTACAAAAGGAGCTTCGGAAATAAAACTGGATGGAATTTTCGCAGGATATTCAGGAGCCTGAGTAATATTTACATCAAATTGACCCAGCATTTTTTTTAGGGATACAGATTCCTTCATTTGTTCCTATCTTTGTGTATAAACCAGTCTTGAGGACCGGTAATTTAGGACCCAAATTTGACAAGATCATGAGTACAGTTGATACCACATTTGCACCAGTTTCTTTTACTGAAACCGCATTGAAAGAATTGATAAAATTAAGAGATCAGCAGGAAATCGCAGAGGACTTTGGCTTACGTGTAGGTGTAGAGGGCGGTGGATGTTCAGGAATGAGCTACCTGCTTGGGTTTGATCAGAAAAAAGATGGAGATCAGGAATTTTTAATCAATGGAATTAGAGTTTTCATGAATAAAGCACATCAGATGTATCTTTTAGGGATGCAGGTAGATTGGCAAGATGGATTGAATTCACGTGGTTTTACCTTCAGCAACCCTAATGCTGAAAGTACCTGCGGTTGTGGTACAAGTTTTTCGGTTTAGTACGACCAAAACTTGTAACATTTCAGAAGTCCTGTTGTCTAAACAACGGGACTTTTTATTTTTGGTCTACCCTTATACCCGAACCAATGACTTATACAGAAAACGTGAGACTTGCGCTGCAGTCCATCCAGAGTAACCGCCTGCGGACTATGCTTACCGCTTTGATTATAGCAATTGGTCTTACAGCATTGGTTGGTATTCTAACTACACTGGACGCGGTTAAAAAAAGTATGACTGATGCATTCTCTAACATGGGAGCCAACTCGTTCACTATCCGTAACCGCGGTACGGGAATTAGAATCGGGGGCCCGGGACAAGGGCCGAAACCATTCAATTCCATCCGTTATGAAGACGCTGTAAATTTCAAAGAAAGATTACAGGCACCCGCAACTGTGACTATCAGCGTTGTCGCTACAAGTGGTGCAACAGCAAAATATAATCAGGAAAAGACAAATCCAAATATTCTGATGCGCGGTATTGATGAAAATGGATTAGCAGCTCAGGGACTTGATCTGAGTCTTGGTAGAAACATCAGCCAGACAGAAGCTAGCCAGGGAAGTAATGTTTGTATAATCGGAAGTGAAATCAGTAGCTCATTATTTAAAAAGGCCTCCCCTATTGACCAAATCATTACGGTGGGTAACCATCGCTTAAAAGTAATTGGCGTGCTGGCAAGCAAAGGTTCAAGTATGGGGATGAGTACAGACCGGGCAGTATATATTCCTATCTACAAGGCAAAAGTGATTAATACCGGCTCAAATCCGTCGTATACAATATCTGTTATTGTACCTAATGCTAACCTAATGGATAATGTGATTGGTGAATCGACAGCTGAGTTCCGGAATATTCGTAAAATAAAAATAAAAGAACCTAATAATTTCGAGATCACTAAAAGCGATGCAGTCGCTCAGACGTTATTTGAGAACCTTGCATTCATCGCAATAGGTGGGGTAGCAATTGGTGTAATTACTTTAATTGGAGCCTCTATAGGATTAATGAATATTATGCTGGTTTCTGTTACTGAAAGAACGCGCGAGATTGGAATCCGTAAAGCCATTGGCGCTAACCCTTCTGTGATTCGTAAACAGTTCCTCATCGAAGCTGTAGTAATTTGTCTGATGGGCGGCGGAATGGGAATCTTATTTGGAATACTACTAGGCAATGCGATTTCACTAATGATGGGCGGAGCATTTATTATCCCCTGGTTATTTATCATTGGCGGATTCGGATTATGTGTCCTTGTTGGTGTTGTATCTGGATACTACCCTGCTAAGAAGGCATCCAGATTAGATCCTGTTGAAGCATTGAGGTACGAATAATAATCGCCTATAAAAAAGCCTGAAGACTTTTCTCTAAATGATTAAAGTCTTCAGGCTTTCTAACTAATTTATGAGCCAGATCAGCGGCTTATTTTTTATGATCTCGAGTGGTACTGGCCTTCATAGTACTTCTGGTAATTTCCTGAAGTTACATCTTTCAGCCACTCCTCGTTTTCCAGATACCAGTCAACGGTTCTCTCTAATCCTTCCTCAAACTGAAGACTTGGTACCCAATCTAGTTTTTCCTGTAATTTAGTTGAATCAATTGCATAGCGCAGATCATGTCCCGCTCTGTCTGTCACGAAAGTAATGAGCTTAGCGGATTCGCCAGGTGCACGCCCAAGCTTTTCATCCATTATTTTACATAAAAGATGAATCAGGTCAATATTTTTCCATTCATTATGACCGCCAATATTATACGTTTCACCGGTAGTAGCTTGATGAAAGATTACATCTATAGCTCTGGCATGGTCCTCAACCCATAACCAGTCGCGAATATTTTCACCTTTACCGTAAACAGGAACGGGCCGGTTATTTTTGATATTATTAATCGCCAGCGGAATGAGCTTTTCTGGAAAATGGTGTGAACCATAATTATTAGAACAGTTAGAGATCACCACATTCAATCCATATGTATCATGGTAAGCACGGACAAAGTGATCTGATGCCGCTTTTGACGCGGAATAAGGACTGTGCGGATCATAGGCTGTAGTTTCGATAAACATACCGGATTCCCCTAAGGCACCATAAACTTCATCTGTAGAAACGTGATAAAAACGTTTACTGTCATAGTCACCTTTCCAGTATTCTCTTGCTGCATTAAGCAAGTTTACGGTACCAATCACATTCGTCATTACGAAAGCAGAGGGGTCGATAATCGAACGGTCTACGTGTGATTCTGCAGCCAGATGAATTACAGCGTCAAAATTCTCTTTAGCAAATAAAGCATTTATGGCTTCAGCGTCAGTGATATCTGCTTTGATGAATTGATAATTAGGTTTCTGCTCAATGTCAGTCAAATTCGCCAAATTTCCGGCATATGTCAATTTATCCAGATTTAGAATATGATAGTCCGGATAAAGGTTTACAAATCGTCGCACAACATGCGAGCCTATGAAACCTGCTCCTCCGGTAATTAGAATCTTCTTCATAATAGTTTTATTTAGCTTTTTATTAAACCTGATTTGGCAGACCAAGCTCGGCCGCCGTTTTATGGAGTTTTTCCCGGATGATTTTATCCAGAATTGAATTCATCTTTTCATTCAAGTCGTACTGAAGATCTTCATGAAGCTTCACATACTTTTTGTATAATGCCAGTACAGATCTCAAAAAATAGGTTTTTAATCTCTCGTTATATTTGCCCAAAGATGAAAAAACACTTTCATTATAATCAACAGGAATCAGTTCCAGTAATAACAGGCGGAGTTCTGCATCGGTTTGCGGGTCTTTAGTAACCTTATAATGATGATTAACCCGTCCGTTTAATCGCCTGAGTAAAACCAAAGCCTCTCTGGAACCCACTTTAGCGCCGAACTTCAAACCTTGAATTGCAGTGGTTATTTCTTCCTCCAGAGCCTGCTGCCTCAACTCCAAATCCGAAGGGTCTTCCAGCAATTTAAAATGAAGGTGCTCGGTGAGCACCTTATCTTTTGCAATCAGTCTGAGCAGCAACTTATCCTTTTCCTTAACAGGAAGTCCGGTAATTGCAGTTTTCAGTTCTTTCTGATCTTTAAGAAGCATTTAAAACGGGTTATCTTTCAGGTAATTCTCCCACTTCCAGGCGGAGCTCATCATTTCATTAACATCTAGCGCAGCCTTCCAGCCCAACTGATCCGCAGATTTATTCACATCACCCCAAACCTGCTCAATATCACCCTCGCGTCTTGCTCCGATTGTATAATTAAGCTTTACACCTGTTGATTTTTCGAAGGCACTGATAATTTCCAAAACTGAACTTCCTTTACCAGTTCCCAGGTTAAAGACTTCATAATTCTGATCTGCATCTCCTCCTTCTAATCTTCTGATAGCTGCAACATGTGCTTTAGCCAAATCAACAACGTGAATATAGTCACGTACTGCACTACCGTCAGGAGTTTGGTAATCATTTCCATAAACGGTAATCGGTCCTCTCTTACCTATAGCAGACTGTGTAATAAAGGGAACCAGGTTCTGCGGCACTCCGATAGGAAGCTCACCAATCAACGCACTATCATGTGCACCAACCGGGTTAAAATAACGAAGAGAGATTACCTGTAAATCAGCATTGGCTGCACAGGTCTCGGCAAGAATTTCCTCTGCGATCTGTTTAGTATTACCATAAGGTGATTCGGCCTTTTTTACTGCTGCATTTTCTGTGACCGGTAACTGATCAGGCTGACCATAAACTGTACACGATGAGGAGAAGACCAATTTAACTTTACTATGAAAAGCGTTAATCACGTTAATCAGGGAGTAAAAGTTATTACGGTAATATTTTAACGGCTCCTTCACAGATTCTCCTACGGCCTTAAATGCTGCAAAATGAATTACTCCTGTAATTTCAGGATGTGAAGCGACAAATTCAATGACCGCTTTTTCATTACACAAGTCTAATTCTGCAAACTCGGGCTTAACCCCAAGAATCTGCTCTAACTGATTCAGAATCTTTGGATTCGAATTAGAAAAATCATCAACTAAAATTACTTCGTATCCTGCATTAATCAGCTCTACGGCTGTATGAGAACCGATGAACCCGGTGCCACCAGTTACTAGTATCTTTCCCATTTAACGATTATATGTGGTAAAATCTTTATGTTCTTTATTAACCAATGCCTCCGCCGGAAGATTTTTGAAATACTCGTAAGTAATCTTTAATCCGTCTGCTCTATTAACTTTAGGTTCCCAATCTAATATCGCCCTGGCTTTTGTAATATCCGGACGACGCTGTTTAGGATCATCAGTAGGCAGTTCTTTATAAATAACTTTTTGTGTGGTACCAGTAAGTTTGATAATTTCTTCTGCAAATTGCCCTATAGTGATCTCATCAGGATTGCCAATATTTACAGGCTGCGAATAATCGCTCAGTAATAAGCGGTAAATTCCTTCTACTAAATCATCGACATAACAGAACGAACGGGTTTGCGATCCATCGCCAAATACGGTAAGGTCTTCGCCTCTAAGCGCTTGCCCGATAAAAGCTGGTAACACACGGCCATCATTTAATCGCATTCTCGGACCATAGGTATTAAAAATACGCACTATTCTCGTCTCCAAACCGTGAAAAGTATGGTAAGCCATGGTCATCGCCTCCTGAAAACGTTTGGCTTCATCATATACACCGCGTGGCCCTACCGGATTTACATTACCCCAGTATTCTTCGGGCTGTGGATTGACACTAGGATCACCATAGACTTCGGAAGTAGATGCGATAATCATCCTTGCATTTTTATTTTTGGCGAGTCCCAATAAATTATGTGTACCCAGTGATCCCACTTTTAAAGTCTGAATCGGAATCTTAAGATAATCAATAGGACTTGCCGGTGATGCGAAATGCAGGATATAGTCCAGTTTTCCCGGGACATATACGTACTTGGATACATCATGATGGCAGAACTCAAAATTCTCTAACGAGAACAAATGCTCAATATTCTGCAGATCGCCAGTAATGAGATTATCCATCGCAATAACATGATAATCTTCTTTTATAAATCTATCACACAGATGGGATCCGAGGAATCCTGCTGCACCTGTAATTAATACTCTTTTACGCTCCATTAATCTATTAGTTTACGGCCAATACTGTTATAGTAATAACCCAGGTCTATCATTTTCTGCAAGTCATACAGATTACGTCCGTCAAATACGACTTTATGTTTCAGAGATGTCTCCATTAATTCGAAATCGGGGTTACGGAAAACCGACCATTCAGTTGCAATTAGCAGAGCATCAGCGCCGGAGAGAGCCTCATACTGATTTGATGCATAGTTGACCTTATCACCAATCAAATTTTTAACATTTTCCATTCCTTCCGGATCAAATACAGTAACGGTCGCTCCCTTACTCACCAAAGCGTCAATAATATATAAAGCCGGAGCTTCACGGATATCGTCAGTTTCTGGTTTAAATGCCAGTCCCCAAAGTGCAAAGTGCTTACCCTTTAAATCATCTTTATAATAGGTGGAGACTTTATCTACCAATACAGTTTTCTGTCTCTCATTAATTTCCATCACAGCTTTCAGGATTTGAAAATCGTACTGGTGCTCTTCAGCTGATTTCGCCAGTGCCTGTACATCTTTGGGGAAACATGAACCTCCATATCCTATACCAGGGAACAGAAAACGTTTACCGATTCTGTCATCTGAACCAATTCCTCTGCGGACAGCATCAACATCAGCGCCTACTTTCTCGCATAAATTTGCGATCTCGTTCATGAAAGTAATTTTGGTAGCCAAGAATGAGTTTGCAGCATATTTAGTTAGTTCAGAAGATTTCTCATCCATAAATAAAATAGGGTTCCCCTGACGAACATAAGGACCATAGAGCTCTGCCATTAATTTCTGTGCACGTTCGGAACGCGTACCAATCACAACCCTGTCTGGTTTCATAAAATCATCAACAGCCACACCCTCGCGTAAAAACTCGGGGTTTGAAACTACATCAATTTCAACATCCGTATTTTCGGCAAATACTGCGCTAACCAAGTCGGCAGTACCGACAGGAACCGTTGATTTATTTACAATCACCTTATAAGAAGTAACCAGTTTACTGATGTCTTTTGCTGCACCTAAAATATAGGAAAGATCTGCAGCGCCATCTCCTCCCGGGGGGGTTGGCAAAGCCATAAAAATAATCTGTGCATCTTTGATCGCATGTGCAAGATCTATGGTGAAAGTCAGCCTTTTCTGCTCGATATTACGAAGAAAAAGCACGTCAAGTCCAGGTTCATAGATAGGGATGATCCCCTGCTGCATTTTTAACACTTTAGCTTCATTGATGTCTACACAGATAACAGTGTTACCAGTCTCAGCGAGACAGGTTCCTGTGACCAATCCGACATAACCTGTTCCGATTACGGCTATTTTCATAAATTATACTTTTAAAGATATATGGTTATCTGATCTATACCCGATTGAATAATTTAAAAACCAAAAACGATAATATTAAAGCTTTTAATATTTATTCAGGTATCTTCGGCTAAGATAATAAATAAACATACAAAATGCTTTTGCTTTATAATTTTGGCATTTCGCTCTATAATTTGCTTTTACACTTAGTTTCTTTCTTTAATCCAAAGGCTAAATTATTCATTGACGGCCGGAAAAACATCTTTGAACTGATCGCCAGAAAAACCAATGCAGATTGTAAACATATCTGGTTCCACTTCGCCTCACTTGGTGAATTTGAACAAGGCAGGCCAGTACTCGAAGAGCTCAAAAAGCTTTATCCGGATAAGCCTGTAGTTATCACATTTTTCTCCCCCTCCGGCTTTGAAATCCGTAAAAATTATCCGTTGGCCGAAGCCGTCTATTATCTGCCACTGGATACACACAGAAATGCGGAGACATTCCTCAGACTCATCAATCCCGAAATCGCTATATTCACCAAATATGAATTCTGGTATCATTATTTTAAAGTTCTAAAAGCTAATAATGTCCCATTATTGCTTATATCAGGTATTTTCAGACCAGATCAGATTTTTTTCAAATGGTATGGTGGATTTCAGCGGAATATACTAAAGAATGTTACCCATTTTTTTGTCCAAAATCAAGAAAGCAAGTCTTTACTGAATAATTTAGAAATTGATGCGGTAAGCATTAGCGGAGATACCAGATTCGACCGCGTTGCGGAACAGGCTGCCTCACCGCAACAGTTTGTACAAATTGATAGATTTAAAGGAAATGCTAAAATATTTATTGCAGGAAGCACCTGGCCTCAGGATGAAGAATTAATCGCATTTCTGCAGCAACGTGCTCAGGATTGGAAGTTTATTATTGCACCGCATGAAATTCATGAATCCCATATCAAACAGCTTTCGGCACTGTTCCCAGACGCTTTACACTATACAAAACTAAACGAGAATACAGATTTACAGGCAGCGAAGGTATTAATTATAGATACAATCGGGCTCCTGTCTTCGGCTTATCAGTACGGTGATATAAGTTATATAGGCGGTGGCTTCGGCGCAGGGATTCATAACACGTTAGAAGCCGCAGCATTTGGCATTCCGGTTATATTCGGCCCGAAGTATCAGAAATTTCAGGAAGCAAAAGATCTCTTAACAATAGGAGCTGCCAAAAGCGTTTCCGGTAAAGATGATCTTTTTGCAGCATTTGAAATACTGCAAAAAGATCAACAGGCAGGTAAAAAAGCTGCCAGCTATGTAAAGCAGCATACAGGGTCTACACTGCAGATTATTAACATGATCAAAAAGCTAATTTAGGCGCCTTGGTTATCCTTTATCATTTTGACCAGTGCTGATATCCATTGCGGGTTATCATTTAAACTTGACACAAGCTGAACTTCCTCGCCCCCAAGTTTCCTGAACTCCTCACCATATTCAACAGTGACTTCATATAAAGTTTCCAGGCAATCTGCAACGAAAGCAGGACAAAATACCAGCAGACGTTTTTTTCCAGCGGCGGCGAGTTGCTTAAGGACATCGCTTGTGTAAGGCTGAACCCATGGATCTTTACCCAATCTAGACTGAAAACAAACGCTATACTGCGCTGAAGGTATCTGTAATTCGGCAGCAATCAGTTTTGCGGTATCGTGGCACTGTGCAGAATAACAAAACTTATTAACATCAGTTAGCGTCTGGCAACAGTCTGCAGATTTAAGACAGTGACTTTGGGAATGATCACATTTGATTAATTGTCTTTCCGGCAGACCATGAAAACTGAATAAAATCTGATCGTAAGTTTCCGGCTGATACTTTCTCGCATTATCGGCGAAAGTGGCAATCATTCCGGGATTATCATGAAAGGAATTGACAAAAGAAACCGGTGGAATAGTCTGCCATTTGCTAACCAATTCCATAACCAACTGAATTACTGATCCCGTACTTGCAGAAGCATATTGCGGAAACATTGGAATTACCTGAATACTCTCTACAAGTCCGGCTTTCATTTTAGCTAATGCTGCCGGGATAGAAGGATTTTGATACCGCATAGCTAGTTCTACATGATAATCCGGACCCAGTTGTTCCTGTACCATTGCGGTCTGAATCTTACTGTAATAAAGTAGAGGCGACCCGTTTTCATCCCATATCTCTTTGTATAATTTCGCTGTTTTGGGACTTCTGAAAGGAACAATAACACCTTTAACGAGCATAGTTCTGCTGAAGGCATTAATATCAATTACCCGTTCATCCATTAAAAACTGATCGAGATATCTTTTTACATCCCCAACCTCCGGACTATCCGGTGTCCCTAAATTCACTAACAATACTCCCTTTTTTCCCATAATTATAGACTAAACCTTCCGGATATAATTTATCGGAAGGCTTTAAAACACAAATATACATTAAGCTGATACCGTCCTGAAACGGTCTGATAATAATTACTTTTTCATGATGTTCAAATATTAAAGCGCTTCTAAACTGGCTTTAACTTCTTCCATTAACCACATCGGAGTTGATGTCGCACCGCAGATCCCAACTTTATCCCCTGGCGTAAACCAGCTGATATCGAGTTCCTCTTTTTTTGATATAAAATAACTCTCCGCATTATGTTTCTTACAAACTTCATAGAGCACTTTACCATTTGAAGATTTCTTTCCGGATACAAAAATGATTTTATCAAAATCAGCAACAAATTTCTCCAAATCTTCGTACCTGTTTGAAACCTGCCTGCAGATAGTATCATTAGCTTTCACTTCGTATCCTCTTGATAACAACTGCTCTTTGATATGATAAAACTTCTCAGTACTTTTTGTAGTCTGGCTATATAAGGTGAATTTAGCAGGCAGATCTACTGAATCCAGCTCTGCAAGATCCTGAAATACGATAGCATTCCCATCAGTTTGTCCCTGAAGACCGATTACTTCAGCATGTCCATGTTTACCAAAAATCAATATCTGTTCCTTGTCATCGTAAGAGTTTTTGATCCTGTTTTGCAGTTTTAATACTACCGGACAGGAGGCATCAATAAGGATCAGATTATTTTCCAGCGCAAGCTGGTAGGTGGAAGGCGCTTCACCATGTGCACGAATTAATACCTTGGCATCCCGGAGTTCTTTAAGCTCATCATGATCAATAATACGTAATCCCATATCGGTAAGTCTTTTGACTTCCTCATCATTATGAACAATATCGCCCAGGCAATACAGAAAATCCTCTTCTGAAAGAATATCCTCAGCCATTTCAATGGCATACACTACCCCAAAACAAAATCCTGAAGCCTTATCAATAGTTACGGTCAAATCGTATTTCATATCTTTCACTGTCTTTCCCCCGAAAATGGCTGTCCGGGGATAAGCAAAATTACTAAAAATTGGCCGCCCCTCCCAATTGTTATTTTTGTTGTGACCTTATAAACCTGCCAGCAGCTGTAAAAATAAGGCTAACACCGAGAACCAGCATTTGAAGCGGATGAAGAATTAGGTTTTTAACAGGGGATTGGCCCGATAGGAATGATTGCATAATGCGGCTTAAAAAGATAAGTCCCGCCGGAAGAATAAGCAGATTCAGGTTTAAACTGAAAAACATTGCAACCGGGCCGGCTACAACTAAAACCAGGTAACACAATAAAGCGAAAATATTATTTCCCAATAAACCGTATACACGATTGCCCGTGCGTTTAAAAATCACTTCTGCAGAGCCATGAGCATAGCTTTTGACGAGCCGCCCTCCTAAAAGGGTTTCCGTTTTCAACCGGTGTTCTTTAACGAGTTTAATCATTTCTATACCGCCGATGTCGGCTGGAAATAATCCGTCAAGCCAATGCTCTTTAAGGTATACTTTTTTGTCAAAAAGCATACATTCGCTGCTCCCTGCAGAAAACAAAGGACTGCCAGATAGGCGAATTAATCGCAGAGGTACCAGACCGAGCAACACGAAGTTATAAAGAGGCTGAAAAAAGATATCAGGGAAACCTGTAGAAACCTGAGCAGGAATAACACTCAGAAGTGTCAGGCGAAAAGTCTTCATCCGGTGCATCATACTTTGCAAACTTCCATTCTTCAATACTACCGACGGCTTCAGAAAAAGCAGATAGTTTCCGGAAGCTTCTTTCCTGCTATCCACTCCTGGTCCAAGTAAATGGACACTTCGATGATGCCCGTAGGCAGTATTCCAATGGTAATCCAGCATTGGATCACCTGTTAGCTTTACCAGAATTTCTATCTGCTGATAATCCTGTGTGAGTAAATCATCCAGGGGATTTTCCCCTGTAAAGTCTTTGGCATCTATACAAATACTGATCAGATCTGTATAATGCCTTAGACTTAATCCGAGTTTCGGGTTGGAAAGGAAATTAAATAGGGTAACACTGAATCTCAGTACCAGAAAAACGAGGATGGCGTAGAGAAACGATATCAAGATTATTAACTTAAATAGACTCCATCTGTCTGACCATCTACATCTATCACCACATCGACATGTTCTTTCAGGACTGTTGCCATCTGCAATCCTACGTAATCTGTTGAGATGGGAAAGATTTTATGACTTCTATCCACAAGCACCACAGTGCGTATCTTTTTGTGCGGGGTATTCAGAAACACACCAAAACCATAAGCAAGTGTTTTACCACTATTCAGTACATCATCAACCAAAATGATAACTTTATTTTTGACTTTCGCCGGCTCTGGTTCTGCAACAGCTTTAAGCTTACTGGCATCTTTATCCAGTTCAATTTTCACCAGAATAACCTGTAGTTCGGAAATTTCCGCCAATACCTTCTGAAGACGTAATGCGATCTTATAACCCCGGTCCCAGATACCAGCCAGCACAATTTCTTTTTCAGTTATATTATCTTCCAGGATCTGATAAGCAATACGATTAATCTTCTGCTGGATCTGCTGTTCGTTTAAAATTAATAATCGGGATTCGGCCATTTGAAATAAATAAGATATTACAAAAAGAAGTAATTTCTGGTTCAGAATCAAATATCAGGAAAATATTTTCAATTCGCTGCAACGTTTCACCTATAGAAACGTCTAATGCTATATATAAACCTAATTCTAAAACCATGAAAACTCATTCCCTTACTAAAAAACTATGCCTGTTGTTCACACTGGTTACACTCGGAACTTTTATAGTAAAGGCTCAATCCACTAAAAACGTAAGCCTAAACTCTTTTAATTCTGTCAGTGTAAGTGCAGGGATACAATTAATCATTACACAGTCTAATTCTGAAAGCGCGCGGATCGAAGCGAATTCTAATAATATAGATGACGTTGTGCTGGAAAACTCTGGAGGTCGGCTAAATGTGAAATGGAAGAAACTAGATGGATTCTTCTCTAAAAACCGAAATCGTGAAGCTAAGGTATACCTGAACTATAAAAACTTAAATAGTGTTTCTGCAAGCAGTGGAAGTCTTCTAAAATCAACGAATGTGCTGAAAGCTGACAGACTTTCTGTAGATGTTTCTTCCGGTGCTAATTTAAACCTGCAATTAGCTTGTAATAACCTGGAAGTAAACACCAGTAGCGGAAGCAATGCGAAACTTTCCGGTTCAGCGAAAAACATAGCTATAGACTCCAGTTCCGGAAGTACAGTTTCTGCTGTAGAAACCAATACAGAATATGCAAAAGCACAAGCCAGTTCAGGAGCAAATATAAGGGTCAGTGTGAGTAAGGGTATTGAAGCATCTGCAAGCAGTGGTGGTAATATCAATTATAAAGGAGATGCTGCTCTGAACAAAAAAGGATCGTCCAGAAGCGGAAGTGTAAACAAAATTGGATAAATTATCCTGCTAACAAAATGTTGTATATTAAGAAAGGGTATCTTTAATGGATACCCTTTCTTAATATAACCGTATGCGTGGATACTAACTTTTATACGGATAGTAAATAAAGTTCGCTCCTTCAGGGACAATCACAAAAACACACATAAAGTCTTCCGGCTTTTTATAGTTTTTGATGAATAGCTCTTTCAACTCTGGTTTAATAATTCCCTTTTCTACAAATTCTTCAAATGTAGAAGCCTGAATAGTCCAGTTTGTATTCAGCTCTTCTTTATTAAGGATAACTTCTCCAATAGACACCGTATGTTGATGTGCTACAAAAATCGGATATTGTGTAATTCCTTCTGCAATAATCTCTACTGCAATTTCTCTCACTGAATCATTATATAGCTCGAGATCTTTTTCCAGGCTAACCAGCGGACTTACCTTTTTCGCGGTATTTCCATTCTCAGGTTGCTGAGGCATTAAATCTTCTACATCCATCTGTTCTTCTTTTAGATATTACTTTATTAGTGTTAACAATACAACATTCTCCACATGCTGGGTATGTGGAAACATGTCTACGGGTTTAATCCGGCTGACTTCATACTTTTCTTTAAGTATCGCCAGGTCTCTGGCCTGAGTTGCAGCGTTACAGCTAACATACACGATTTTTTCAGCTTCCATCTCCATTAGACGCTCTACAACATCAGCATGCATACCTGCCCGTGGCGGATCTGTGATGACCACATCAGGTTTACCATGTTCTGCTATAAAGTCACGTGTAAGGATATCTTTCATATCACCTGCATAAAACAGGGTATTATTAATTCCATTAAGTTGAGAATTGAATTTGGCATCTTCTATCGCTGTAGGCACATATTCAACACCAACTACCTGCCTCACACTATCCGCCACAAAATTGGCAATAGTGCCAGCACCAGTATAAAGATCGTAAACAAGTTCATCACCTTTAAAACCGGCGAACTCTTTGGTTATTTTATAAAGTTCGTGAGCCTGCAGAGAATTGGTCTGATAGAAGGACTTAGCTCCAATCTTAAACTTAAGACCGTTCATCTCTTCAAAAATATAATCACGACCTGCATAAGTAATAACTTCCTGATCAAAAATAGTATCATTCTTTTTTTGATTCATAATATACATCAGGGAAGTAATTTCCGGAAAATTCTGCTGAAGATCGGCCATCAGTCCGTCCACTTTCTCCTGCTCAGCATAAGCAAAAACAACCACTATCATAACTTCTCCGTTAGAAGACGTGCGGATAATCAGATTTCTCAGATCACCTTCATGGTTCCTCAGGTCGTAGAAGCTAAGTCCATTTTGCAGTGCATATGCCCGAACATGATTTCTGATCGTATTAGATGGTTCTGCCTGCAGATAACAATGATTGATATCAAGAATTTTATCGAACCTTAAAGGTACATGAAAGCCAAGTGCATTCATTTCCAGCCCTTCTACGCCATCCATGTCTCCCTGGTCCAACCAGCGTTTATTGGAAAAAGTATATTCTAATTTGTTTCTGTAATATTTATTTTCTGCCGAACCCAGAATAGGTTCCATACCTGAAGTGTCAATTTTAGCCAGACGCTGTAATGCAGCTTCTACATTTTTTTGTTTAAAATGTAGTTGCGCATCGTACTGCATGTGCTGCCACTTGCAACCACCGCACGTTCCAAAATGTGCACAAAATGGGTCAGTCCTCAAATCAGATGCTGTGTGTAGCTTTTCTATAACAGCCTCCGCAAAATTCTTTTTCTTTTTAACGACCTTAACGTCTACGATATCTCCCGGTACAGCTTTATCAACAAAGACAACCAATTCGTCCGCTTTAGCAACGCCTTTTCCTTCTTCCGCAATATCAATAATCTGCAGTTCCGGCAGGATAGTTACTGTTCCACTTCTTTTATTTCTGCTCATTCTGCTGCAAAGCTAAAATTTGTAATCAACAGTTCCTATTTTTTGAGTAGGAAGAGGCTAAAAGATTGAAGAAAATGCGAGACAAGAGAAGTTCAGCGTGCTCTGGAACGGAGCAGATCAGTTATTGTGCTTATTAAGATTTTAATACCCGAAAAATTTTAGAATTAATCCAAAAAACCCAAGATCCAGATTAAAACTGACATCAAATTTTTCTTCTACCAAAATGGTTATCTCCAAGACTTCCTTGCTCATTATCTTGACGTTATTTCGTAAAGGTAATAGAAAACATACCGAAAACCAAATTGGTCCAAAAGACATAATGAGACAAAAAACTAGAGAGATTTACAATTACAAAGCAGCTTTAACGAGGAAAGGCAAAAGTTCTTTTTGAAAACTCACAAAATTCTTCCTGACATCTGCATCGCTGACAGATGTGAACGCAAAAGAAAACACAATACTCTTACTGGCTTTCAAAAGAAATGCTAACCCTTCCCTTCTTGATGGATTGTTTTTAAAGTGATCCAAACCTAGATATGCAGAAAGCAATAGCGATTCCAGCTGATCTGAAAGGTGTTTCAGAAACTCTTGTGAGTTGGCGTTCTCACGAACAAAGTCCCAACCAATAAATTCGTTGCAAACGGTATAGGTTAGCCGGCATGTTTTCATAACGAGGGCTTTCAGATGCTCTTCTTCGTCAGAAAATTGGGCTTTGTTTTTTAAAATCTCATGTAGATTGAGGTCCAGATAATTCATGAGAATTGCGTCAAGGATCTGTTCCTTACTCTCAAAGTATTTATAAATTGTAGCTTTTGCTATGCGTGCCTTCTTTGCAATTTCATTTACACTAGTCTTGTGATAGCCGTATTTTCTGAATAATTCTTTAGCAGCTCTAATGATGCTTTCTTTAATTTTTTCTGGTTCCATCAATTAGTTATACTGGTAAGTTATTCCGGTGATATAATGCTGTATTGCCGGGTGCATTAATTCTTTTTCAGCTATGAAAGAGTAAATCCGGCCAATTATCAAATTAAGGACGTTTTAAACTGCTTAAGGAACCTTGCATCATTTTCTGAGAAGAGACGCAAATCCCGGATCTCAAACTTTAAGTTTGCAATCCTTTCAATTCCCATCCCAAATGCAAATCCGCTATATTTCTTACTATCAATTCCACAGTTTTCCAGCACATTAGGGTCAACCATGCCACATCCCAAAATCTCTACCCAACCGCTATATTTACATAGTTGACAGCCCGCGCCTTTACAGATTGTGCAGGATATATCCATTTCTGCAGATGGTTCTGTAAAAGGAAAATAAGACGGGCGAAAGCGCACTTTTGTCCCTTCGCCATAAAGTTCCTGTACAAAATAGAATAAGGTTTGTTTCAGATCTGCAAAAGAAACATTTTCATCTACATAGAGGCCTTCAACCTGATGGAAAAAGCAATGTGCTCTGGCAGATATTGCCTCATTGCGGTATACGCGTCCAGGCATCAGCGCACGAAACGGTGGTTTTCCTGCTTCCATCATCCTGACCTGGACTGAAGAAGTATGGGTTCTTAATGCGATATCTCCACTCTCGCCACCTTTTCTAATGAAAAATGTATCCTGCATATCCCGCGCAGGATGTTCTTCAGGGAAATTAAGTGCAGAGAAGTTATGCCAGTCATCTTCAATCTCCGGTCCTTCCGCAACAATAAATCCTAGTTTATTGAAGATATCAACGATTTCTCTGCGAACCAGTGCCAAAGGGTGGCGGGCGCCCAACTCAATACCATTTCCAGGCAGTGTAAGATCCATTCCGGCAGTTTTCTGATCACCGGTCACCGGTTCATTTGCTTTCAGTGAAAGATATTTGGCTTCTGCAAGTTGCTTAAATTCGTTTAATACCTTCCCAAGGGTTCTTTTTTCCTCTGGAGATACAGCCTTAAACTCGTCAAATATGTCTTTTATGATTCCTTTAGTCCCTAGGAATCTGATTCTGAATTGTTCCAGTTCTTCCGCATTTTCAGTAGAAAAGGCGTTAATTTCCTGGGTATACTGGGTGATCTGATCTTGCAACATAAGGCCAAATATAGCAATTTCATTAATATGTGAATACAGATATAGCGGCAGAGATAGTTTTGACGGCTTTAATATAAATTAAAAAGGCCTCCCGTAAAACAGGAGGCCTTAAAAAATATAAATCAGCAAAAACTAGATTACCTTCAGTTCTTTACCAATTTTTATAAATGCAGCAATTGCTTTATCTAAATGGTGCTGCTCATGCGCAGCAGAAAGCTGAACACGGATTCTCGCTTTGCCCTGAGGAACAACGGGATAATAAAAACCGATTACATAAATTCCTTCTTCCAGCATTCTGGCTGCAAATTCCTGCGCCAATTTAGCATCGTAAAGCATAACCGGAACAATCGGATGAATACCTTCCTTAATATCAAATCCGGCAGCAGTCATCTGCTCGCGAAAATACATTGTGTTTTTTTCTAATTTATCTCTTAAGGAAGTTGTTTCACTTAACAGTTCAAGAACTGCCACGGAAGCACCCGCAATTGCCGGTGCAAGTGTGTTAGAGAAAAGATACGGTCTGGAACGCTGACGCAGCATGTCAATAATTTCTTTTTTACCTGCGGTAAATCCTCCTGAAGCACCACCTAGAGCTTTACCCAATGTACCTGTAATAATATCTATCCTGTCCATTACTCCGCAATGCTCATGTGTGCCCCTGCCTGTCTTACCCATGAATCCAGAACAATGAGACTCGTCAATCATTACAAGTGCTTGGTATTTATCAGCCAGATCACAGATCTTATCAAGTGCTGCAATCGTGCCGTCCATTGAAAATGCTCCGTCAGTAACAATTATGCGGTGACGACATCCGGATGCAGCTTTTAACTGTGCTTCCAGATCTTCCATATCACTGTGTTTATAACGGAACCTTTTAGCTTTACACAAGCGAACACCATCAATAATAGATGCATGATTCAGTTCATCAGAGATAATAGCATCCTGATCGTTAAACAATGGTTCAAACACACCGCCGTTAGCGTCAAACGCAGCAGCATACAATATGGTATCTTCTGTACCCAGGAAATCGGAGAGCTTTTGCTCCAGTTCTTTATGTATATCCTGGGTTCCACAAATAAATCTTACAGACGACATTCCATAACCATATTTATCAATTGCGTCCTTAGCAGCTGCAGTAACTCTAGGATCCGAAGATAAGCCCAGGTAGTTATTTGCACAGAAGTTAATGACCTCCTGCCCGGTACTGACTTTGATGTCTGCCCCCTGTGGAGTTATAATTACCCGTTCTCTTTTATACAGTCCGTCTTTTTCTATTTGCTCCAGTTCTTGCTGAAGAACCGGTTGTAAAGTTTTGTACATATTGATCTTTGTTGGTCAACCAAAGTTAACAATTCTAAGCGCATGCTTAAAATTCAGGACGATAAAATTCAATGCCAACTATTTCAATCTGATTTCTATAAAAATAATTAAAATATTTTAATTAGAAATATAATTTCTAATAATAAGTAATATTTCATATATTGCAATATAAATTCTCACGAAGAAATAACAAAGAACTAAAGAATGCTATATATTTATAAAACCTCTTATACAATAATACATGATTGATCACCAAAGAAAAAACGTAGGGCCCAGATTAAAAAAAATCAGGATTCATCTAAAGATGACTCTTCAGGAATTTTACGGACCAATTGCTAAACACGTCAATAATTTCTCCCCCATTGAAAATGGAGCAAGATCAATCGGTAAAAGGTTATCAGAGGAGATTATCCGATACTATAATCTGAACACCCATTTTCTAGACACGGGACACGGAGATATGTTATTAAAAACCAATCCGCCCCAGGAACAGCAACCAACATCTGGTTATCACGCAGAATCAAAAAAAGAGGGAGTGCCCTATCTTAATGTAAATCTTTCCGATTTCAGCGGAGACAGGAATATCCTCAACGAAAGCCCTGAATATTATGTAAACTTCAGACCTTTTAACGATTGCGATGCCTATCTACCTGTATTCGGTGACAGCATGTATCCTAAGTTTGCAAGTGGCGAAATCATAGCAGTCAGAGAAGTTCTTCATAAAGATATTATACAATGGGGAGAAGCTTATTTAATTCAAACGGATGAAACAGCGAACAGCCTGATTACCATAAAGCTTTTGTTTGAACATCCGTCATCGGAAAAAATTATAATGAGGGCCTCAAATCCCAATTTCAGAGGTGACACTGTATTACAAAAAATCTCTATCAGAAAATTATTTATGATTAAAGGGAAAATTACCCGGAATCTGCTCTAAACTATTTTACAAAACCATTTACTTTAAAAATAAGAAAGGGATGTTCAACCAAAACATCCCTTTTCTAACCAAATAGTAAACCTGTCTAAACCAGACATTGTTATTAACCTAAAATACCAGTAGAAACTGGTATAAACCGTTTAGAGTTAATCATGAATTATGCCAAAAAGCTAAAAATTATTCGTTTTACAAAAATATGACGAGAACAAAATTACCGCAGATATTACACCATTTAAATGAAACGTTTCAGGGAAGCAATTGTCCGGTTCACCGCGAAAAGGCTTTAAACAAACACATGTCCTTCGCATTTTTAGCGAAAAAATATGAAGATACCTTTATTTCTGTTAGTAGCACAGCTGTCAATATCGGCAAAAGCCCAGGATACCTTAAAATATAGCAATCAGACAGCAATACCCTATCCCGCCTTCAAAAGACTGACAATTCAGCAGGATTATTTTGGCAATTCCGACTACAAAATATCTAATAAAGGTGGCGAACTACAGGAACAAGGTGAAGTTTCAGGATCAAGATTAAAAATCAACGGCGCAATCCCAATCTATAAGAAAAATCGGTTTTCATTAATCGCAGGTGTGCTATATACCAGACAGTCAATCAATCACTATAAAAAGGTTGACGATATGAATAATCAGTATCAGAAAACTGAAACGAAGTATAGCGATTTCGACGCATTATTATCAGCGACCTATATTGGAAAGCTGTGGAATAAAGTGCTTATCACCAACGGAAATGTAATTATAGGAAGTACTAATTTTTTTGGCATAAAAAAGATCAACGGATTGGTAACCTCCACACTTATGATTAAAGCTTCTGCGTCGACAATCTCGACATTAGGCCTCTCATTAGTCCTGGATAAATCCAGTTTGGTTCCCGTAATTCCGGTTTATTCCTACTGGCATAAATTCTCAGGAAGTGATTGGGAAATTGACGCTATACTCCCTCAGAAATTGATATTACGGCGTTCTGGCGTATTGAACGGATGGCTGAGTGCCGGAGCAGAACTCCGTAATGATTCATTTTTTCTTAAACTCGACGGCGACGGCGTAAACCGTAGTGGTAATTACGAATGGATCTCAAACGAAATCTTCAGTAATATCGGCTATGAATATCTTTTAGGAAAGAACTTTTTACTTGGGATAAAAGGCGGATTCAGAAACACACTGACAACCAGGCTTATCCGCGTAAATGACAAATACGATGATTACCGTGCAAAAACAAAAATAGCGTCAACATTCTTCAACATGAGCTTATCTTTCGTATTACCAAGTCCCGGATCGCGCAGATAAACGCATCTCACCATTGCTATATTCATGATTATATTTGCATATTATTCCAGACACCAAAAAATATTTTGCCATGACGAATAAGCTTCCGTTGAAAAACCTTCTGAAGTTAAGTATATACTTTTCTATCGGTATGAGTTTTTTCTTGCTGTTGTCGGCTACAATGGAGGATGAAAGCTTCATGGGAGCTTTAAACCGGGTAATAAACGTATTCATCTTATTGAATCTAATGAGCCTGGGAAATATAGGGCTCCTGCTCTTCACTGAAAAGAGAAAACATGGCAATGAGCTGTTTTACGATTGTATTTTCTATACCTCGAGTTTGTTAATGAGTATTCTGGTCATTCTTGGTCTCTATTTTATAAACACGGAACTGGTTGACAGGGGTTATACTACAGCTCCAACTACCCCATTAAGAGTAAAAGGCGATGTGGTTTACTTTTATTTAAGCCTCCAGGGAATGCTTACCAATGGAATGCTGCTATTACTTCAAAACTTTATTATCGTTCAGGATGCGAATAATAAAGCACAACTGGAGAATTCATTATTAAATACTGCGAGATCTGAAGCGGCATACCAACTGCTGCTGCAACAAATACACCCTCACTTCCTTTTTAATGCACTAAATATTCTAAAATCGCTCATAAAAAAAAGTCCGGAACGTGCGGAGGATTACCTGATGCGTCTTTCGAACTTCCTTAGAGTATCCGTCTCCAATAATAAAGATGGTATAGCGACACTAAAAGAAGAGCTGAAACTCTCTATGGATTATCTGGAAATGCAAAAAGTCCGTTTTGGTAGCGCATTAAATTTCACCTTTAACGTTATCGACGCAGAAAACTCTGCCTGTGTCCTCCCGGTCTTTTCTCTGCAACCACTCCTGGAGAACGCAATTAAACATAATGAATTAACAGTCGCGACTCCTTTAGATATAAAAATCATCCAGCAAGGGAACTGGATTGTTGTCACGAACAACATTCAGTTAAGAAGTACTATCGATTATCATACAGGGAGCGGACTGGCCAACCTGGCTGAAAGGTATAGACTAATTTCAGGAGATGATATTGAAATCAGAGACAACAGTCTGTTTTTCTCAGTAAGCTTAAAAATTTTAAATGATGAAGATTGTAATCATAGAAGATGAACAGTTAACGGCAGATGACCTGGCCGATATTATTCAGGACCTGCAATCTGACGCAGAGATCGTGGGCATTCTGAAATCTGTTAAGGAAGCCATTGCTTATTTCAAGAATAACCCGGCTGTCGATCTTATATTCAGTGATATTCAACTTGGCGACGGAAATAGCTTCGATATATTTAAAGCAACGGATATTTCTGCCCCCATAATCTTTTGTACGGCATATGACGAATATGCCTTAAATGCATTCCGGACGAACGGCATAGATTATATATTAAAACCTTTCACTCCGGAAACGGTGGGCCAGGCTTTAAAAAAATATCATGCATTACGTAAAGAATTCTCTGTTGAAATTGTTTCATATGAATCCATATTCGACTTATTCTCCGGAAAAGCACATCAAAAGACAAGTTCAATTCTTATAACTTATAAAGACAAAATTATTCCGGTGAAGAAGAGTAGCATAGCGCTTTTTTACATAGGAAATGAAGAAACTCATTTAGTTACCTTTGAACAGAAAGAATATGTACTGAATAAAAATCTGGAAGAATTAGAAAGGCTTTGCGGGGACGAATTCTTCCGTATAAATCGCCAGTTTCTAGTAAATAGAAAAGCTATTAAAGATGCTGCCCATTTTTTCTCCAGAAAGCTGATTATAAATCTATCCATCCCATTTAAAGAGTCAATTACGATTAGCAAAGAAAAGACACCGCAATTCCTGGAGTGGTTAGCCGGCCGGTGAAATGTGTGGTTTCGCCCGCATTTTTGGCCGCTTCGCCTGTTAAGTGTTTTTTTTGAACCGATACATCTCACATCTTTAAACAAAATCAGACAATCTGGTTCGATTATCTCTTTGAAAATTCAGAACTAAAAATGAACATTATTATATTTAAAACTTCTGTAAACGATCTCAGCGATTTGGAATATTTAAGCCACATATTAGATGCTGTATTAGGCAGTGGAAACTGGTCTTTCGCGCTTGAAGATTCAGATAAAATATTCAGAGTAAATGCGAAATCACTAACGGCCAAGCAGATTAGCAGATTATTAACAGACCAGGGGTTTCTTTGTGAGGAACTACCATACTCATTAGACGAGTTCAAGATTTAATTTCCCAGCAGCAGATTCTCCATAACATTCAATTTCCTGTACAATTTCGTTCCTAAAAAAGAAAGGGATGTTCCATCCGGACACATCCCTGTTCTAACCAAATATAAACCTGTATAAACGGGTTTTTCTTAAATACTATTTAAACGCTAAAGTAGATCATAAAAATGAATAATACATACATATTTTCATTTTTATACCGCAAATATGTGCTTTAAATAGATATAAATCTATTTTTTAACTAAAATTAACACATATTGACCAAAATAAACCTACAATAACTAGATTTATACCAAAAAATACATATTAAAAATCAAAAAGAACAGTAACAAAAGATTAAAACAAGATAAAGGCGTTTCGTAACACAAAAATAAACCGAATTAATCTCGTAAAAACCAGAATTTGACAAATAAAACATTTATCTGTTCTTTACTCCATGAAATATCTTAGTAATTTTATATATAACGGCAGAATACCATTATGAAGTATACGATTAGGTTGAATACCTAAAAATAGAGAGCCCTGCCCGCACCATTTAAGGTCGGGCAGGTCCAATTCAGCATATTATTTATGCGTTTTATTTACAGTGTTTTGAACCGGAGTCTCAGACTGATTAATTTTCTTAGTTATTTTAAATGTTCCCAGGGCAACCATTGACAATACAACAACTGTAAGAAGGAAGTTAAATGATTTCTTTTCCATACTGATATTTTTAAAAGGTCATACAAAATATGTGCCTTAAGCATGTAATATTTATCAGATCCGATAGATTATTTTGTGTTCGATTTAAATCTTTGAATATTTACGGCTCTGCTTGATTGCAGCAGGCGTTTTACATTTTATTCAAAAACAAGCTATAAACTTTATAACCCAATAAATAAAACAGGCTCTATATCATTTGCAGGATGGATTTCGGGTTTCCGGGTTTTGAGTCAGGGAAGAAAAACAGTCCTGTAAATGATAAAGCACTGACTGTTAATCTCTAATTTAGAAAAAATTAACCACAATACCAAATATCACAGGAAGTATTTAAAAACTTTATTATCCGTTAGCGGGCTGATCGGCACCTATCGCTGTCCAAATCATATCTTTGAGCTCAGTTAAGCCCTTCTGCGCAACTGAAGATATAAAAACAGCTGGTATTCCCTGGGGTAAATCTTTTTTGATCTCAGCCGTTAATTCTTCGTCTAGCATATCCGCCTTCGTTACTGCTAGCAAGTGTGGCTTTTGCATCAGCTCCGGATTGTATTCTAAGAGCTCACTTTTAAGAATTCCATATTCTTCGGCAATCGTGCGACTGGTATCTGCAGGAACCATAAAAAGAAGCACAGAATTCCTTTCGATATGACGAAGAAAACGATATCCCAACCCCTTACCTTTTGAAGCTCCTTCTATAATACCAGGAATATCGGCCATCACAAATGACTTATTAGCACGATATGATACAATTCCTAGATTAGGAACTAAGGTAGTAAAAGGATAATCTGCAATTTCAGGTTTAGCCGCAGACACAACAGATAATAAAGTAGATTTACCTGCATTTGGAAAACCAACTAACCCCACGTCAGCCAGCACCTTTAGTTCCAGAATAACCCACTGTTCTATACCTGCTTCACCTGGCTGGGCAAAACGGGGTGTTTGTAATGTCGATGTTTTAAAGTGCCAGTTACCAAGTCCTCCACGGCCACCTGGAGTTAAAATCTCAGTCTGTCCGTCTTCAGTAATTTCGAAAAGCACCTCACCCGTTTCCGCATCCCTGGCGATAGTGCCTAAAGGCACCTCCAATAATTCGTCTTTTCCGGATTTCCCTGTACTGGTAGAACTCGAACCAGGGCCTCCATCTGAAGCAAGAATATGTTTACGGTATTTTAAGTGCAGCAAAGTCCAGAACTGGGCATTTCCTTTCAAAATAATGTGTCCACCTCTTCCGCCATCTCCACCATCAGGACCTCCAGTTGATGTCATTTTATCACGGTGTAAATGCGAAGAGCCTGAACCACCCTTACCTGAACGGCAGCATATCTTTACATAATCTACGAAATTTGAACCCTGTGACATAACTTTATTATTTTTTAACAAAAAAAAGCGGGAGAACATACATTCGTCCCGCTATATTCTATATGCGTTTTTTAATTAGAACTTATCTACTACCTGACATAGCTCAGCAAAGATAGTATCTATATTCCCAATTCCATTTACCTTGTTCAGCTTATGCTGATCTTCATAGTACGGTAAAACATGAATAGTCTTAGTGAAATATTCGTCAATTCTCTTTTGCAGTTTATCTGCCTGGTCATCTACTCTGTTTGTCTGTTTATGACGTTCAGCAATTCTTTTGGTCAACTCATCCTGATCTACATCAAGCGCGATAACAGCAGCAATACTTGTGCCTTTACCCTTCAGAAAAGCATCCAATGCAGCAGCCTGAGCAACTGTTCTTGGAAAACCATCAAAAATAAATCCTTTAGCTTCAGGATTCTTTTCAACTTCCTCTTCCAGCATAGCTATAGTAATTTCATCGGGAACCAACTGACCATCTGCGATTAAAGCGCTGACCTGTTTACCTAAAGAAGTCTGATTACTGATATGTGCTCGGAAAAGATCTCCTGTAGAGATGTGTATTAATTGATAACGATCAATTAGTTTTTGAGATTGGGTGCCTTTGCCTGCACCCGGTGGGCCAAAGAGAACAAAATTTAGCATTTGGGTTTCTTTAAAATTTAAAAAGCCTCACTGCCTATGGCAGCAAGGCTTTCTCGGTTGTTTGTGCACTTGTAGGGATTCGAACCCCAAACCTTCTCATCCGTAGTGAGATGCTCTATCCAATTGAGCTACAAATGCGTTTCCGATCGTTTCGGGATTGCAAAAGTAGTATTTGTAATTGGATTTCAAAACTTTTTTAAAAAAAAAGATTCAAATAATTACAAATACTATTGCGTTCTAACCCTCTACAACCTCTTTAATCGATTTAAAATCAGGAAGATCTCCAGCTGACTCCAGAACTTCTGCATAAACAATTTTTCCTTCTTCGTCTATTACAAAAGCCGCTCTTTTAGATACACCTTTCAGATTATATACGAATTCTTCGTATAAAGCTCCGTAAGCAGCCGACACTTCTTTATTGAAATCTGATAACAAAGGAAACTGATATTGCTGCTCTTCTTTGAATTTAGCCAGCACAAAAGGCGAGTCAACAGAGATACCGAGTACGACAGCATTCATACCTTCATAGAAACCAAAACTGTCACGCATTGTACAAAGCTGTGTGGTACAAGTTCCGGTAAATGCCATTGGAAAAAACTGCAAGACAACTTTCTTACCCTTTAGGTCTGCCAGTGATACTTCTTTCAGTTCCGAACTGAATAATTTAAAATCAGGTGCCTGATCTCCTTTTTGTAAAGCCATTTTTTATGTTGTTTAATTTTTAATATTTAACATTTGCTGCTCTAGTAAGGCGAAGCCTTCCTCCAGCGTATGCGGCCGGTAGCCTAATTCATTGTACGCCTTCTCGAGTATAAAACCGGTACCCTCAGGCCTTGCTGCCGGCTGACTAAGCGACGATGCGGAGATCCTCTGAATTAAACTCTTATCTAACTTCCAGAAATCTGCAATACGGATAACAAGCTCCCATATGGAAAGGTATTCATTGCCGCTGATATGAAATACACCGTGTGCGTCTTTCTTAACAGCAAGAAGACATGCACGGGCTAAATCCTCGGCAAGCGTGGGCATTCTCCACTGGTCGTTTACCACACGAATAACCTCACCTTTTTCGAGCGCATTTTTAGCCCAACTTACGATCGTCCCCCGACTGCCATCGGCAATAACGCCATAAACCAAAATAGTCCGGATAATTACCCATTTGGCCGTCGAATTTTTAATGATCTCTTCCGCCTCCAGTTTATTATGACCGTAGACATTTAAAGGCCCTGGAACATCCAGTTCAGTATAAGGACCGTTTTTTCCATCAAAAACAAAATCTGTAGAAAGAAAAATAAACTGAATATTGAATTCTGCACATATACTTACAAGGGTTTCAACCGCACGTACATTTGCCAGTTCTGCAGCCACCGGATCCTGCTCACACTGGTCGGCGTTTGTCATGGCAGCGGTATGAATAATTACATCAGGTTGAAAACTGGTGACCGTTTCTCTCACGGATTTTGCATCAAGCATATCCATTTCCGTATATTGATATTCACCACCGGCCGGATAACGGTCCGCAGCCCTGCCCGTGCCAACTAATCTGAAGTGATTTTCAGCTAATATAAGGTCAGTTAACTTCTGGCCCAGAAGGCCATTGCTGCCCGTTACCAATATCGTTTTCATATCTGCTAATTTACCGATAAAAAAACTGTGGAAAAACTTTTTATTTATATATAAAAGATATATCGAAAACTCTTAACTTTGCAAACCGAATTGAAGCCTATAAAACGGCCTTTAACAATTTGATATTTATAATTTTACCAAAAACAATATATGCCTAACATTGGAAAAATAGCGCAGATTATAGGTCCGGTAGTAGACGTGAGTTTTGCTGACGATGCTCATTTACCTCAAATTTTCTCTGCCTTAGAGATTGAAAAAGAAAACGGACAAAAGATCATTTTAGAAGTTCAACAACATCTTGGTGAAGATCGTGTACGTGCAATTGCCATGGATTCGACTGATGGTCTGGTTCGCGGAATGGCCGTAATTGATACAGGTTCTCCTATTAAAATGCCTGTTGGTGACCAAATTAAAGGTCGTTTATTCAATGTTGTAGGCGAAGCTATCGACGGTATCAACACAGTTGATAAAACCGGCGGTAAATCTATCCACAACGCGCCTCCACGCTTTGACGAGTTGTCAACTGAATCTGAAGTACTTTATACAGGTATCAAAGTTATCGACTTATTGGAACCTTATGTAAAAGGTGGTAAGATCGGTTTGTTCGGTGGTGCGGGTGTTGGTAAAACAGTTTTGATTATGGAGCTGGTAAACAACATCGCTAAAGCTTATGCAGGTCTTTCTGTATTTGCTGGTGTAGGTGAGCGTACACGTGAAGGTAATGACCTTTTACGTGAATTTATCGAATCCGGTGTAATCAACTACGGTGAAGAATTCTTGCACTCTATGGAGAAAGGCGGATGGGATTTATCTAAAGTAGACACTGAGAAGCTAAAAGAATCTAAAGCTACACTGGTATTCGGTCAAATGAACGAGCCTCCTGGAGCACGTGCTCGTGTCGCCCTGTCAGGTTTAACTGTTGCTGAATATTTCCGTGATGGTGATGGAGAAGGCGCTGGAAAAGACATCCTTTTCTTCGTTGATAATATCTTCCGTTTCACTCAGGCTGGTTCTGAAGTATCCGCACTGCTTGGCCGTATGCCATCTGCAGTAGGTTACCAACCAACACTGGCAACTGAAATGGGTTTAATGCAGGAGCGTATTACATCTACTAAACGCGGATCAATTACTTCTGTACAGGCGGTTTATGTACCGGCAGATGATTTAACTGACCCGGCTCCGGCTACAACTTTTGCCCACTTAGACGCAACAACTGTATTGTCACGTAAAATTTCTGAGCTTGGTATTTATCCTGCAGTAGATCCACTGGATTCTACTTCACGTATCCTTTCTCCAGCAATCCTTGGTGATGAGCATTACAATACTGCACAACGTGTGAAAGAAATTTTACAACGTTACAAAGAGCTGCAGGATATTATTGCAATTCTTGGTATGGACGAATTGTCTGAAGAAGATAAATTAATTGTACACCGCGCACGCCGTGTTCAACGTTTCCTTTCTCAACCATTCCACGTAGCTGAGCAATTCACTGGATTAAAAGGAGTTTTAGTAGACATCAAAGAAACCATCAAAGCATTCAACATGATTATGGATGGAGAGGTTGATGAGTATCCTGAAGCTGCATTCAACCTGGTTGGTGGCATTGAAGATGCAATTGAAAAAGGTAAGAAACTATTAGCTGAGGCAAACGCTTAATCTAAGCGCATATACACAACTTATGACACTAGAAATATTAACACCAGATAAAAAAGTCTTTGAAGGCGAAGTAACCGCAGTTACAGTTCCGGGAACAATGGGATCTTTCCAGATATTAAGGGACCATGCTCCGATTATTTCAACTCTTGAAGATGGACCAGTAATTATAAAAAGTAAAGCTGACGAACAGGTCTTTAATATTAAAGGCGGCGTTGTCGAAGTTTTAAAAAACAAGATTATTGTTTTAGCCGAAGGGGTTGCTTAATATTTAATCATCTTATTATATGAAGGGATATACTTAGGTATATCCCTTTTTTTTGTGCCTTATTTTTTCTGATTCATCATAACTTCTGTCCATTCCTGAAAAAGCTATACACTATAAAACAGTGTATGGAAAGAGAAGAAGAG
This sequence comes from Pedobacter antarcticus, assembly GCF_900103515.1. Taxonomy (NCBI): domain Bacteria; kingdom Pseudomonadati; phylum Bacteroidota; class Sphingobacteriia; order Sphingobacteriales; family Sphingobacteriaceae; genus Pedobacter; species Pedobacter antarcticus. The sequence goes on along the minus strand of NZ_FNGZ01000017.1, from coordinate 254 downwards.
TTGTTCTACTCAGAAAGAACGAGTAAAAATCAGAAGTTTGACAAGCGACTGATCGCTCATGTTGTTAAGCTGGCCGAAGAAGGGACGCCCCGGAGGGATCTGATAAAGACTTATAAAATGACCGGAGAAACCCTTGGGATGTGGTTGGACAAGTACAGTTCAATTTTGCATAAACGCAAGCTTCACAGTACTGCAGAAAAACGATCGATTGTTCGAGCTATCCATGGGGGGATGAGTATAAAGGAAGCCGTTAT
>NZ_FNGZ01000015.1:0-70328 GCF_900103515.1 Pedobacter antarcticus | reverse complement strand
GGGCATAGCCGAAGTTGTAGACCATGAGAAATTCAATTTAATTTCCATCGTTCACCATTCCACTAAAATTGAAGGCTCAACCTTAACAGAACTTGAAACAAGGGTTTTATTGGAAGACGGCTTGACACCCAATAATAAAGCTTTACACGATACCTTAATGGCTACCGATCATTACGCTGCTTTATTATTTACCTTAAAGGAGGCAAAAGAGAAAAGGCCAGTATCATTAGAACTTTTAAAAGAAATAAATTCCCTGGTTATATGTAACACTGGACAGGTATATAATACCATGTTGGGTACAGTCGATGCAACAAAAGGAGAATTAAGATTAGGCAATGTTCAGGCAGGAAGTACTTACTTTCCTAATTACAATAAAGTTATTCCCCTGCTAAATGATATGATTGGTAAAATGAGGGAGTTAATGAAAAAGCCTCTAAAGTTATCAGAGCAGATCAATCTTTCTTTTGATGCGCACTATAACCTTGTCAATATACATCCCTGGTACGATGGTAACGGAAGAACTTCAAGGTTACTGATGAACTATGTACAATCTTTCTATGGTTTACCACTTGCAATCGTTCATAACGAATCCAAACCCAAATACATTACTGCTCTAAATGAATCGCTCGAGAAGAACGATATCAAATTCTTTAGAGATTTTATGAGCAAGGAATATGGTAAACTTCTGCAAGCCGAGATCAGTAGGTTTGAAGAAATTGACAAACCTAAAAGGGGTAAAGGATTTACCCTTATGTTTTGATTGATATAAATATATCAAAACCCTTTTAAACAACTAAAAGAAAAATCTTCAAAAAACCGCAATTTGATATCAAGATATAAAGATATTTTTGTATCTTTATATAAATGATATTTAATATGGTACAGATAGCAGTTGAACCCCTACAATTACCCCGCCTCACAGGGCAAGACTTGATAGAGGAATTTATCTTAAAACTCAACAAGTATTCCTGGGCAGACTTATTTAGCCTTTTAGACCACGATATAACACCTATAGTAAAGGTGATCGTTCGTGCTGCAATCCATTCCAAAGAAAGAGAAAAGCCGTTTACATTGACCTTAGAGCGTGCAGAAAGCCGTGTTAATCAAATTCAAAACACTAAGCGTAAAAACTTTGTTCGCAGAACATTTAAAAAGTGGGGATTATTCTGTATGCAGGAAATTGCCAAACAGTACCCCGATTATCTCGAGGAAATGTTGCCTGTAAATCTACTAATAAAAAGGAAAAAAGTAAAAGTAAAGAAAAGCAAGAGCAGAGACTATTTTAGAGCAAGGCAATTGGCTAAATATGACATTGCCTATCATACTACCGATAAAAGCAGTAGAGAATTTAACAGGGTATGTGAACGTATAGCCTCATTGACCTATGCCGATCTAAAGCGAACACCAATAATATTAACAGTTAAGCTTAAAGGCGAAACCTATGCTTATTCATTCAACTGGACTACAGCAGAAAGAATTATTAAGGAATTTCATGTGCTTGCAAATAAGCCAGGCATAACACATGCAGAATTACAGAAGCATAGAGAAACAGCCTTAAATACACTGTTAAATTTTAACTTTATACTTTAAACTTTTGAAATGCGTGATATGGGAACGATTAAAGTAAAACATCCTTTGGAAACCTGCAATCAGCAGCAAAATGATTTTCTGATTTCCTGCCCGAATGAGCAAAGGAGATATCATGAGTTGATGTTTAATTATGGTAATGCTGTTTACCTCTATCATACTAAGGCCGAGGGCTATTTGCCAACCGAAGATGATTTTAAGGAGTGGTTAGATGGGTTGCCCGAAAAAATAAGTAATGACATGAAAAATAAAGGTTTTGAATATTGTAAGACCGCTTTACCATTCACCAGGTATGTTAATGAAAAAAATGATTTAGGCTTAGAGGAATTTGTAATAAAGCAAATGGGAGAGGACTTATACAAAGAATATAAGGGTATAGTAAACACTTAAAAAATATAGCTATGAAAACAACAAAATATTACTGTCGGGATATATTCAGCTTGTCCAATCAGGAAATAGTTAAACTGGTTGATTTTATTTACAACGATATTAACTTGGATAGAATGGCCGAATACCTACTTGAAGAACAGGCGTTGGTAACCCGCTCATACAATTATCGTAAAATTGAGGTTTGTTCTTCCTACTATGACTGGGCTTATATAGTGAAGGTAACATATTCTTTTAAAGGTCTTAGCCGAGAAGTAACAACTGGTTTTCTTTTGGCTATGGAAGGTGGGCCAAGCGACGAAAATTTGTACGACAGAGATTGCTATATCCAATCCGTTGCAGGTTTTTATAAACCATTGGAAGGTTTGATTTGGGAAAAAGGTGTAGCAGATGATTTTGGTATTGAGGTTGATTTTTCAGTATGTCAGAATTACATTAAAAAGCTTCACGACTTTTTGAACGACACAATCAAACTTTGGAGTGATCAGCTTACTTCGGACAAGTACGAATGGAATCCACAGCTTAAGAGCATGTTTGGAGATAATGCAGTAAGAAACTTTATTGTAGAGGAAACACAAGTAGCCGAAAACTTAGAAAATTAAGCGTAAGACTTTAAATAATAATTATATATGCTAACCATAGGCTTTATAAAACAGACGACCCCAGGGCACTTATTAATCCGGTAATGTGAGAACGGAACCGAACTTATAAATGGCTAATCAGCTTTTTTAATGATGAAAACTTTATCCTGGATAAGCCCATCACGCAGGAAAGCGTTAACGAATCCCTGTTAGGCAATGCCCCGGTTTTAGTTCCTATAAATGGTTACAAAGTAGCTATTATATTTGGCGAAGACGGAGTAATACAAGATAATACAGATAGGTTTGTTCATACCAATCTTTTTAAGTATTCCGATTATATGGCTAATTAAATCATTACCAATGAATATTATGAATTTTAAAAGCAGGTTGGACAGCGGGAAATTATAGACCTGCATAATGGTGGAAATTTGGGCCAGATTGCAAGATCAAGATTGAGCAATGGTTACATTTTTATCTAATGCCAGGGCATTGTTTGGTTTTAAAAACATTTATAATTTTTGAAAAATGGGCTAACAAAAAGATCGAGCAGTATTCTTTGATCGAAATAATAGGCAAAAAAAGAAACAGGCTTTATAACATTTCGACCTGTGGTTTTGTAAGTGTGACTGACGGGGTCTCAGACGTTTCAGTCTGGTATCCGAGAACCTGTTCAGCATTTACCATCACGAAAGTTAGGCTCAGCAAAAAATTTAGAGAAAAGATTGAAACATGGGGAGGTTGCAGGGGATAGAAAGGATGGGCTCAGTATTATCCTCGCCCAATCCAAAACATCCATATCTAACTTTTCTTGGTATCGTGATGTTCGTCTTCATCATGATGCTCTGTTTCAGTATGATGTTCTTTTTCCTTGTGATGTTCCATTTCATCGGCATGTTCAGGCCCTTCATGATGCTCTTTATGAGGATGATGTTCCTCATGTTCGTGGTGTTCAGGGTGTTTGTGTGTCTCTTTTTTTGAATTTTCAGTGTTCATAACTTAAAAATTAATGGTTAAAAATTGATTGATTATTCCGCGAATTTTTCGCAGTATTTTAGGCAATTACAACGCCTTTAGTAACAACTGTTATCAGCTGATCCAAAAGAATGCTTGAAAGAAAAAATGAAGCTTCCTATATAAGAAAGGTCTGTTTTTTGAGGTGTATAGGTATAATATTGCCAAGTGGTGTGACCGTCACAGAAGTTTTATAGGCACACAGGTCTTTAATGAATATCTTATTGCAATAGAATTGCGAGCAACCGGGTGCAAGGAAGATCTTAAATTGGTATGGCGCAACCAGTAAATTTTTACTTACCGCTGGATCACCAATTCCCAATAAATAACATTCGTTACAAAGATCCGATTTTTGAAATGTGCCAGCCGAAGCTGTGAAAAACGTCGACTGCTCTGCTTTAGTATCAATATTTACAAGGCTGTAACTTTTTGCTACGCAGTCAACTCCCTGTATAACAAGAGAATAAAATATAGCAAGAATAACAGTTGTGATATTTTTCATTGCAAAACTGATGGTTAGTTTATTAAAAGACAATTTTATAATTATTTTGTTTTAAAATATTTACTTATCTCTTGCCTTAATGGAACTATAGGATACCTAAGATGATCGCTGGAAATTATCAACCCCTCAGATTTTACACCTCTATTCACAGATATTTTCTGACGTCGATTTGATTATTTGCAATAGTTTTATATATTTGGGCAAAACTATTTATAGTGAAAATTTTCAGTTTGTTTATTTGTACAATAATAGTAGCATTGAGCTGTGCTCCATGTGCCGATGTTGTTGCGTCTTATAAATCAACGACAAGTACCACTATCTCAAGTAATTCCTCAAAAGATAACCATAAGGATTTTCCAGCAGATGCATGTTCCCCCTTTTGCGCCTGTGCATGTTGCAGTATTTCAACGGTTTTTCACACTACAAATTACTCTCTAAATATCGTCAAGTTTACTGAGATAGCATATCCAAGTGCCGTTCCTGCTAAGGTCATAGCGACATCCCTGGATGTTTGGCAGCCACCTAAATTAAGTTAGTTAAAATCATCATTGCATTAGACATTTCTGATGAAATGTATCCTGCGTGTACGTTATCATTTTTTTATCTAACAAAATTTAATTTCGATGCTGAAAAAGATCATTCAGTTTTCTATACACAATAAGCTTGTGATAGGATTGTTTACCCTTGCGTTAATAGCCTGGGGCATATATTCCCTTAAGCAACTTCCTATAGATGCGGTACCTGATATTACAAATAACCAGGTGCAAGTTATTACCCTTAGTCCTTCACTGGCCAGCCAGGAAGTAGAACGTTTAATTTCTTATCCAGTTGAACAAACTATGGCTACTATTCCTGAGATAGAGCAGGTCCGTTCGATTTCCAGGTTTGGTTTATCGGTCGTTACCATAGTTTTCCATGATGACGTTGATATTTATTGGGCCCGTCAGCAGGTCAATGAGAAACTATCAGAGGCAAAAAACAATATTCCGGGAGGTTTAGGCAACCCGGAGATATCACCAATTTCTACCGGCTTGGGCGAAATTTACCAGTACGTGGTTCATGCCAAGCCCGGGTTTGAAAAAAAAATACACTGCCCGCGAACTGCGTAGCATCCAGGACTGGGTTGTCCGCAGGCAACTGTTAGGGACACCCGGCATTGCCGAAGTAAACAGTTTCGGAGGGCTTTTGAAGCAGTACGAAATTGCTTTAGACCCCGATAAATTAAGAAGCTTTAATTTAAGTATCAACGACGTTTTTAATTCCCTGGAGCAAAATAATCAGAACACCGGTGGAGCCTACATTGACAAAAAACCGACTGCCTATTTTATTAGAAGTGAAGGATTTGTTGGCAGTATAGATGACATTAATAAAATTGTTGTTAAGAATAATGAGAGCGGTCTACCTGTTCTGGTCAGAGATATCGCGAACGTCCAAATTGGAAGCTCAATTCGTTATGGTGCATTGACCCGTGCCACTCCTGAAGCTCAGGGGGAAGCTGTTGGTGGTATTGTTATGATGCTGAAAGGGGCTAATGCAAATAATGTTGTAAAACAAGTAAAAATAAAGATTGACAGGATCAGTAAAACTTTGCCAGAAGGCGTTGTGATAGAGCCGTTCCTTGACAGGAGCGCGTTAGTAGACCGGGCAATCGGCACTGTTGCCAAAAACCTGATTGAAGGAGCATTGATTGTAATTTTTGTGTTGGTGCTGTTTCTTGGTAATTTCCGCGCAGGACTTGTGGTTGCTTCAGTGATTCCGCTGGCGATGTTGTTCGCCATTGCGATGATGAACCTTTTTGGGGTGTCGGGAAACCTGATGAGCCTTGGAGCGATAGATTTTGGACTGATTGTGGATGGTGCCGTAATTATTGTAGAGGCCACCATGCACCATCTGGGAATGCGTAAAGGTGGCAGGATGACTCAGGATGAAATGGATGCGGAGGTATTTGAGTCTGCTGTGAAAATCAGGTCTGCCGCGGCTTTTGGAGAGATCATTATCCTGATCGTTTACTTGCCAATACTCGCCCTTGTAGGCATTGAAGGCAAGATGTTTGGCCCAATGGCACAGACCGTTTCCTTTGCCATCCTCGGTGCTTTTTTACTTTCTATGACCTACGTGCCTATGGTTTCAGCTTTGTTTTTGAGCAAAAACCCAACGCATAAGCGTAATTTCTCTGATCGTATGATGGACTTCTTTCATAAGTACTACTATCCGATGATCAAAGGAGCTCTGAATTGGAGGAAAGCCGTAACCTTCACCTCTGTCGCTTTATTAGCAGTGAGCTTGTTTGTCTTCAGCCGTATGGGTGGAGAGTTCATTCCCAACCTTGAAGAAGGAGATTTTGCAGTGGAGACCAGGTTACTAACCGGAAGTTCGCTTTCCCAGACAATTGACAAGGTAAATCAGGCGTCGGCTATTCTGGTGAAGAAATTCCCAGAGGTTAAGGAAGTAGTTGGTAAGATCGGGGCAGCAGAAATCCCAACAGATCCAATGCCAATGGAAGCCTGCGATTTGACCATCATCTTAAAGGACAAAAAAGATTGGACCAGCGCTGAGACACGTGAAGAGCTTACCGAAAAGATGAGTAATGCGCTGAAGGAAGTCGCCGGTGTAAGTTTTGGTTTTTCTCAGCCCATTCAGTTACGTTCCAACGAGCTGATCTCGGGCGTTAGACAGGATATAGGGATTAAAATATTCGGAGATGACCTAACTACCCTCACTGACTTTTCCAAGAAAATAGGTGGTATCGTCTCTTCTGTTGAGGGTGCCAAAGACTTATACCTAGAACAAGCTGAAGGCCTTCCTCAAATCGTAGTTAAAATAAACAGAGATCGAATTGCACAATACGGATTAAGCGTAGAGACTGTGAACCAGGCTTTAAATGCAGCATTTGCCGGGCAATCAGCGGGACTTGTCTATGAAGGAGAACAGCGTTACGACATGGTAGTTCGCCTGTCTCAGGAAAACCGTCAGGGTATTGATGACGTTAAGAATGTATTTGTTACTGCGCCAAATGGCAATCAGGTACCACTGGAGCAGCTTGCTGATGTAGAGTTTAAGATCGGCCCCAACCAGATCCAGCGCGAAGATACCAAGCGACGCATTATTGTTGGCCTGAATGTACGCGGAAGGGATATTGCCAGTGTGGTGGAAGAAATCCAAGGCAAAATAGAACAGCAGATCAAGTTGCCTGCTGGTTATTACATCACCTATGGCGGTCAGTTCGAGAACCTAAGGGAAGCAACAAAAAGACTTTCTGTGGCAGTACCGGTAGCGCTGCTACTCATCTTGTTATTGTTATATTTCTCTTTTGGCTCGGTTAAACAATCGCTGCTGATTTTCTCTGCTATTCCAATGGCAGCAATCGGTGGTATTTTTGCCTTGCTGCTGCGTGGCATGCCTTTCAGTATTTCTGCGGGTGTAGGATTTATTGCACTTTTCGGTGTTGCTGTACTTAATGGAATCGTACTGATCACCGAGTTTAACAGGCTCAAGAAATTGGGTAGGTACACTTTGAATGAAATTGTATTGAAAGGAACTGAACTGAGGCTAAGGCCTGTTCTGATGACTGCGACAGTAGCGTCTCTCGGTTTTTTACCTATGGCGATTTCTACGGCCGCGGGTGCAGAAGTTCAGAAGCCGCTTGCAACCGTTGTAATCGGCGGTCTGCTTACCTCAACTATTTTAACCTTAATCGTACTACCCGTGCTTTATACTTATTTTGAAAAGTGGAAAGGCAAAACCAAGTCTGTTCCAGCCGTTGCTATCGCAATAATCATATCTGGTCTGTTGTTTTTCAGTCCTGCAGCCAAAGCGCAGGCACCCGGGATTCCCATCACCATGAGCCAGGCGATCGAGACCGCAGTTATGAATAACCAGGCGATAAAAACATCTGGTTTACAAATTGGCCAGCAACAAGCCCTGAGAGGAAGTTCAACGGATTTGGGTAAAACAAATGTCGACGTTCAGTATGGCCAGTTCAATAGCATCAGGAGAGACAATAATTTCAGTATTTCCCAGAGCATCCCTAACCCGGGATTGTTCAGAAACCAGCGGGGTCTTTATGATGCAAGGATTAAAAGTGCAGAGATCAATTTGTCTGTTACCCAAAAGGAACTGAGTTACCAGGTTAAAAGCACTTATACTCAGCTCGCTTATTACGTGGCATTGCAGGAATTGTATAAAAGCCAGGATTCGGTATATAGCAACTTTGTAAAAGCAGCCAGCTTAAGATATCAGGCTGGTGAAACCAATCTATTGGAAAGCACGACAGCAGAAACCCAATACAATGAGGTGTTGAACCAGATGAGCAAGAACAAGTCTGATATTCTCGCGTATACAGCAGAATTACAGCGGTTGATCAACACCCGGCAGGCGATTGAAGTTTCTAAAGATCAGTTTGGACAGGAGGAGTTTAACATACCTACCCTTGATAGTGCCGTTTCCGCAAACCCGCTGCTTGCTTTACAGCGGCAGCAGATTGTGATTGCAGACAAAGCGCTTGCCTTAGAAAAGGCCCGTTCAGGACCTGATTTTACAGTTGGTTACTTTAACCAATCCATTATAGGTACACAAAATGTAAACGGCAGCGACCAATTTTTCAGCGGAAGCAAAAGATTCCAGGGCGTACAGGCAGGCATTGCCCTTCCAATCTTCTTCAAGCCATTTTCCTCACGGATAAAGGCGGCAAAGATAGAGAAGCAAGTTGCCGAAAGCCAGTTTGGCTTATTTGAAACCAATCTTCAGGGTAAGTACAAACAAGCTTATCAGGATCTTCAGAAAAATGCAAGAAGCATTGAATACTATAAAAAAAGTGCCCTGCCCAATGTAAATCTGATCCTAAAGCAATCGCAGATCGCTTTTCAGAACGGGGAAATTGGCTATGTTGAATATCTGCAGGCTTTACGTACTTATTCGGAAATCCGCTTTAATTACCTGCAGGCCGTCAACGAGTACAACCAATCAGTTTATACACTTCAATACCTAATGGGATTATAATTAACAGAGAAATGAAAAAGACAATTCAAAATATAGTTAAAACCACCACAATAGTATTAATGGCCATTTTTATAACGGCCTGCGGTGGAGATAAAAAAGAAGCAGAAACAGCAAAAGCTGCCCCAGCAGAAGAAGCCCATGAGGAAAGTGAAAATTCGGTAGAAATCACTGCTTCACAATACAAAGCGATTGGTGTCACTTTAGGCTCACCGGAAATGAAATCCTTGAGCGGCCTATTGAAAGTTAACGGCTTTATAGATGTTCCGCCCCAGAATTTAGTAAGTGTGACCACTCAAATGGGAGGCATTGTAAAATCTACGCCCCTGTTGCCAGGTAGTAATGTAAACAAAGGTCAAGTGGTCGCAGTGCTGCAAAACCAGGAATATGTACAACTCCAGCAAGATTACCTGGAAAGTAAAAGCCAGCTAGAACTGGCAGATTCTGAATACAAACGTCAGCAGACATTGGCCAGTCAGAACGTTAATTCACAAAAAACTCTTCAACAGGCGAAATCCCAGTATCAGATCATCCACGCCAGGGAAAATGCATTGAAACAGCGTCTACGTCTGATCAATATCAGTGCAGGTAGCTTAACTGCTACAAACATCAGGAGCGAGATCAATATCTATGCACCCATCAGTGGCTATGTGACCAAGGTGAATGTGAACAACGGCAAATTCGTTAACCCGAATGATATCATGTTTGAAATTGTTGACAATTCCAACCTGCACGTTGAGTTAAAGGTATTTGAAAAAGATGTAGATAAGGTAAAACCTGGTCAGGGGGTAAGATTCGTACTGGCCAACGACCCCGATACCGTTCAGCAGCGCGCAGTTGTCCAGTTGGTGGGTAAAGAAATTTCATCAGACAAAACCATAACAGTACATGCGATCGCTAAGGGAAGCAAAAGCTTTATTCCAGGCACTTACCTAAAAGCCTATATAGAAGCAGGCACTACCCAGGCAATGGCTCTACCATTAGGCGCAGTGGTAGATTTTCAGAACAAGAAATACATATTTATCGCCAAGGCAGCCGGAAAAGAGGATGGACACAAAGACGGTGCAACAGAAGAAGCCGGACATGCCCACGATGCAAAGGAATCAGAAAATGAAAAGGAAGCTGAAGGTGAGTCCTTTCATTTTGAGATCATGGAAGTAATTACAGGCACCAGCGATGGCGGGTACATCCAGGTGGAATTGCCCAAAGGAATGGACCTGAAAGGTAAAGTGGTACTAACGGGAGCTTATGATTTGCTATCAAAACTTAAAAATAGCGAAGAACATGAAGGGCATTAAAGAAAGCCATATAGTTTAAATAAGCAGGATGGAATTGTGTTCGTGGCATAAGCGGACATAATTCCTTTGTATCATAATCAAAATAATGGCTGATGACTTTCAACCCATTTAAAAGCCGGTATGCGGTTCTGTACGCATTTGCTTTATTTTTTATAATTGCATCGCTGTTAATGCGGATCGTATTTACTATCCTTTCTTTCCAGGAGACTGATCTTATATTTTCAAGTGGTATCACAATACTGTTAAAGGGATCTGTTTTCGATTTTGGGGTAGTATTGTACTTCAGCTTTCTATACTCATTGTACCTGCTACTTGTACCCCAGAAATTTGTGAAATCATCTATTAATATAACAGTTAATTATGTGATTGTTTTCCTGATGATACTGGTATCGGTATTTTCGTTTTTCGCAGAATTTACTTTTTGGGGAGAGTTTGAAAGCCGTTTCAATTTCATAGCGGTCGATTATCTGGTCTACACATATGAAGTGATCAACAACATCAACGAGTCTTATCCTTTGCCTTACCTGATTGCAGGTGTTGTTACTATAACGATTATCATTTTGCTGGTCATCAAAAGTAGCGGGGCCTTTAGAAATAGCTTCGGATCTAACACGCGGTTTAAATCCAGGTTAACCTATTCGCTAAGCATATGGTTGCTAATTGCGATTTATGCTATGGCAATCGACAACAGCTGGGCAGAAAAAAGTGAAAACAGGTACCAAAATGAACTATCCAAAGCGGGCGTTTATTCCTTTTTTTCGGCTTTCAAGAACAATGAGCTCAATTACCAGCAGTTCTATTCCCTTTTACCCGATGACCGGGCTTTTGAAATTACCCGGCGACTATTAAAAACACCAGGCTCCGCTTATACAGGACCCTCGCGGTCCATACGGAAAAATGTTTCGGCAATGGAAGGCCAGCAGAGAACGCCTAATGTGGTAATGATCGTTTTGGAAAGCTTTAGTGCAGATTTTATGAAAGAATTCGGCAATGAGCAGCGAATAACGCCTGTTTTGGATTCGCTGGCAAAACAGAGCCTGTTTTTTACGAACATGTATGCGACCGGTACAAGAACTGTACGCGGCATGGAAGCATTGTCACTTGCTGTACCTCCAACTCCGGGAAACAGTATCGTACGTCGGAGAAACAATAAGCAGCTCAGCACCATTGGTAGCATTTTCGAAAGTAAAGGATATCGTTCGACGTTCTTTTACGGGGGCGATGGTTACTTTGATAACATGAACCAGTATTTTGGAAATAACGGATTCGATCTTGTGGACAGGGGCAGAAAATTGGCCATTGGAGACGATTACCAAACTGATAGACGTAGGATACCGGATAGCGAGGTAAACTTCGAAAATGCTTGGGGCATATGCGATGAGGATATATACAGCGCTGTGCTAAAGGATGCCGATGCCAAATTCTCTGCAAAGCAACCCTTTTACAACTTTATAATGACCACATCCAACCACCGTCCCTTTACCTATCCCAATGGTAAAATTGATATACCATCAGGCTTGAACCGGGATGGTGCCGTAAAGTATACAGACTATGCTATCGGTCAATTTTTGAAAAAGGCAAGGACAAAACCGTGGTTTTCTAATACCATATTTATCATAGTATCGGACCACTGTGCCAGTAGTGCCGGGAAAAATGAAATTGATGTAGCTAAATATCATATTCCTGCGATGATCTATAATCTTCCTGGTGCTGCCCCTTTCCGTGTGGAAAAGGTCTGCTCACAGATTGACCTCTATCCCACTTTATTTTCAGTATTGAACTGGTCCTACAGGAACAATAATTATGGGATTAACGTTTTGGATAGTGCCTATAAGCCCCGTGCACTGATTGCAACCTACCAGAAGCTCGGTTATATGAGAAATGACAGCCTGGTCATTTTAAGTCCGCGCAGAAAGGTCGAATCTTTTCTTTACAACAGGTCAGGCAATGAGCAACGGCCTGAGAAGGTGTCCGATCAGCTCATCAACGAAGCGATAGCTTCTTATCAGACAGCTTATTATCTATATAGCAAGGGTGGGCTAAAAAAATAGATAACAGTTTCATTTTATAATACACTTAATCCAATAACCATGAAAACAAAAAAAAATGAACTCCATGTTAAATCAGTAAAGGATGAAAAAAAACTCTCCCATAATAAGCAAGATGATGCTGCGATAGGCAAAAAAGATGCGCACCAAGAGGATGAAAGTCATGAACACGGTGGTATATTCGGAAAAAATACGGAACTTATATTTTCATTGATCTGCGGGGCTGCCCTCGGTGCTGGCTTTGGGTTGTCCCATTTCAAGGTAGCGCCTGAATGGGTAAGCCTGACACTTTACATCATCGCTTATTTCTTTGGCGGTTTCTTTACTGCTAAAGAGGCTGTTCAAACTATACTCAAAGGCGGGTTTGAAATTGATTTCCTGATGCTGGTAGCGGCCATCGGTGCTGCAATATTAGGGTCCTGGATGGAAGGCGCGTTGCTGCTGTTCCTGTTCAGCCTGGGCCATGCCCTAGAACATTATGCCATGAGCAAAGCACGAAAATCCATTGAGGCATTGACCAGCCTGGCACCACCGACCGCACTGGTAATCAGGGACGGCAGCCAACAGGAAATCCGTATTGAGGAACTAGTACTGGGAGACGTCATTGTTATTAAACCTAATAGCAAAATACCAGCAGATGGTGTGGTGATCAAGGGAGAGGGTAGCGTTAACCAGGCGCCGATCACCGGGGAAAGTGTTCCGGTAGATAAATCGCCTGTACCAGATCTACAGAAGGATTACAGTCAAGAAAAAAATATCAAACCCGAATACCGTGTATTTGCAGGTACCATTAACGGGGCCGCTGCCCTGGAGGTCAAGGTAATCAAGGAAGCCAAAGATTCAACTATTTCCCGCCTGGTAAAAATGGTCAATGAGGCGGAAAAACAAAAATCCCCAACACAGCTTTTTACAGACAAATTCGAGCGGTATTTTGTGCCCTTCGTATTGATTTTGGTGACAGTACTGTGTTTTGCTTTTTTGGTAATTGATGAGCCATTCAGCAAGAGCTTTTATAGGGCCATGGCTGTATTAGTTGCTGCCAGCCCGTGCGCACTCGCCATTTCTACACCAAGTGCAGTATTGAGCGGTGTAGCCAGAGCGGCTCGTGGGGGTGTGCTGATCAAAGGAGGAAGACCCTTGGAAGACTTGGGTTCGTTAAATGCAATTGCTTTTGATAAGACTGGTACCCTTACAGAAGGTAAACCTCAACTGACCAACGTGATCCCGCTAAATGGAACCTCTGAGGAAGCTTTGCTGCTGGTTGCAATAGCCGTAGAAAAACTGAGCGACCATCCACTTGCGGAAGCGATTGTTAACGGAGGCCTGGAAAAACTCAAAAAACAATCTTTGCCGGAGGCCAGTAAGGTAAAAGGCATTACCGGAAGGGGCGTGCAAGCAGAGGTCGACGGCAAAAAAATCCTGATCGGGAATAAGGCATTGTTTGAAAAAGACAAGGTGTCTGCTGAAATCATCAAACAGGTAGAAGATCTTGAAAAAGGAGGTCATACTTCCATGCTGGTCAAGCAAGATAAAGATTTCATCGGCATACTCTCCTTAATGGACGTACCGCGTAAAGAAGCAAAAAATGTACTCAATGAGCTGTCTGCATTGGGTATAAAGAAGATGATCATGCTCACCGGCGACAACCAACAAGTTGCCGAAGCGGTCGCCAAGCAGATTGGCATTACTGATGCCATGGGCAACCTGATGCCTGAGGATAAGGTCAAAGCTGTCCAAAAACTGGATAAATCAGAAAAAATGGTAGCTATGGTTGGAGATGGTGTAAATGATGCGCCTGCAATGGCAAAGAGTACTGTAGGTATTGCCATGGGTGCTGCAGGATCTGACGTTGCATTGGAGACGGCTGACATTGCACTTATGGGGGATAAGTTGGAAAGTTTACCCTTTGCTATTGGACTGAGCCGTAAGGCAAAGAGCATCATCAAGCAAAACTTATGGATAAGCCTTGGCGTAGTGGCGGTTCTGATTCCGCTTACCATCCTGGGGGTAACTTCAATTGGACCTGCGGTAATGGCCCATGAAGGATCAACACTGGTTGTTGTAGGTAATGCGCTTCGGCTGCTTGCCTATAAAAACAAAAATAAAACCAATAGTCCCAAACAAAATAAAACTGTTAAAGACTGATGATATTCCCCGGGCCTTGTGGCTGGCCACCGTTTTCGGTGCGGTTAACGGTGGCCAACAGGGAGTCAACTGGTTAAGACTAAGAAATATTATTATGGCAAAAGCAAGCCGTTTAAAAAGAATAGCCGATTACATCAATCAAATCGATGCGCACCATAAGTTGTATGTGTCGGTAGGAATAGCAGCAGTTTTTTTTGTGGCAACAACAGGAAAATTTACCGACCCTATTCACTACATGCTGGTGTGGCTGGTATATGTGTTCAGTACGCTGGTACTAAGCTGGATCACCATTTTAAGTTCTCATCCCGCGGAAGTAAAGCATGAGGCTCATGCACAGGATTCCAGTCGTACAGTTATTTTTTTCTTTGTTATCATAACTACTTTCGTCAGCCTTTTTGCGGTTCTATTGCTACTGAAAAAAACTTCTGGAAGACCAGATGAGGGATTTTCAATGGTTTTAGTCCCGCTTGCCTGTGTGGCAGGCTCGTGGTGGTTACTGCATACCATTTTTACGCTGCGCTATGCCCATTTGTATTACTGCAATATGGAACATAATGATGATGATGGAAAGAACATAAAGCCTGAAGGTCTGGAATTCCCAAACGAAGATGAACCTGACTATTTAGACTTTACCTACTTTTCTTTTGTGATCGGCATGACCTTCCAAGTTTCCGATGTACAGATTACCTCCAAAAGGATAAGGAGGCTGGCCTGGATGCACGGGGTCTTGGCCTTCGCATTTAATACCATCATCGTAGCCCTTAGCATCAATATTATTGCCGGGCTTATCTCGAAATAATCGGTTTCATAGATATATATTATGAAAAAGAAAAGAAATAAAAAATATAGGCCTAAATCATTTAATGATTCACCTAAAGAAGTCTTGCCACCAACACCTTTTTTAAAAAAGGCAATTAAGGTTGTTCTAATTGTGATCGCATCCATCCTGTTGATTGCTTTCATAATACTCAGGATACGTCATTATTTAGTTAAACATTGGTAATGCATTAAATAGTATGGGTAGTAATATAATTTTATTGAGCAAACAGATACCTGCTTATGTCTCTGCTATCTTCAAAGAGCACATCAAGCCGGCATTTGTCTACCATAATCTGGAGCATACCAGTCGGGTGGTAGAAAGGGCCGTGGAAATTGCAGCCTACTACCACCTTTCCGAAACTGATCGTTCCATTCTTCTTGCAGCTGCCTGGTTCCATGACATGGGACAGCTTTTTACAACTCCGGAAAACCATGAACGACAAAGTGTTATCATGATGGAAGATTTTCTGGTTGGACATGATGTCGAGCAGTCTATTATCGAAAACATTAGTGGCTGCATAAGGGCTACCAAAATCCCTCACCAACCAAATACCCTTCTACAGGAGATTCTATGTGATGCAGATACTTATAACCTGGGCACTGAAGAATTTTTGATCACAGATGAACAGTTGAAAGAAGAGTGGCGACTACTAGGCATAGGGGTCAGTGCGGAATGGAACAAAATTACCCTTGAATTTCTCAAACGCCATTGCTTTTTTACTACTTATTGCAAAAGCAAACTACAAAAGGGCAAACAGGTCAATATAGATATATTATCAAAGCGCATCGAAAGCGAAAATAATCACAAAACATTATGAAATGGACACTGGAAAACTTTCCATTGGAAATGGGTGAGCTTGAACCCCATGTAAAGGAAAAAGCGATTGAGATCGCTAACGAATTAAAAAAAGAAGGGCAGATCAAAGAGCTGTCCATTGTAGACGAGGCCATCAAGAGGGCACAAGAATGGTTTTTAAATATGGAGGGTTAATAGATGGATGTTGAAAAAGAATTTACAATCGTTTTAAAATTATTTGTTGCCCTTGTTCTAGGTGCTTTTATTGGCCTTGACCGGGAAAAGCATGGAAGCAGCGCTGGAATTAGGACCTATGCAGCGGTTTGTTTGGGCGCTACGCTATTTACTGCTATCGGTGAACATCTTCAGGATATTGCCGCCGCTTCCCGAATTATCGCCAATATCCTGGTAGGCATCGGTTTTTTGGGTGCGGGCATTATCTACAAAAATGATAGAGCGAACAGTTCCCAGGGATTGACAACGGCCGCAACCATATGGTGTACCGCAGGTATCGGTGTAGCCGTTGGCTTGGACATGCTAATCATCGCGGCTGCTGCTGCTGCTGCCATCTATTTCCTGCTTAGCCTCCATCATCACAAATGGTACCTAAGATGGAAGACCAAAATGCAGAAAGCGCATAAAATTGAAAACACCGACGAATGATAACACTAAGGCATTATTGTCTATGCTTTATGACAACACTTACCGCTTTCCCTTTTTACCATTTGAAATTACATAAATGAAAAGCCTCCTTCGACATTTCTTATACCTACTGCCAATATTGTTTACGACGAGCACCTTTGCCCGGCAGGGCGTAAACACTAAACCTGTACACCCTGATACTTCATTCATAAAAGCTAAAGTGTCTCTTCGGGAGTTAGATAACCCTTTTCCACTAAGAGCTCTCATCATTTCCGGGGCAGCTCTGACTTATGGCTTTGTAAAATTGAATAACAATGCCCTCACCCGGCTTGACCAGGAAGCCAGACATGAATTCTACAGTGAACATCCCCACCGCCAGTTTATAGTAGATGATTATCTGCAATTCGCCCCAGGAGCAGCAGTCTTTGCTTTGAATGGGTTTTCTGTTAAAGGAAAAAATAGCATGATTGACCAGACCGGCATTTATTTGCTATCCAATATCTTTCTAAATGCTACGACCCAAAGTCTTAAGCGGATCACGGCTGTGACAAGGCCTGACGGTACGCCAAATGCTTTTCCCTCCGGCCATGCTGCCGAAGCATTTGCTTCAGCAGAGTTTCTTCGCCAGGAATATGGGAACCAATCGGCCTGGTATACGGTTTCAGGTTACACGGCTGCTACTGCTGTTGCTGTTTTGAGAATGTATA
The DNA here is from genome assembly GCF_900103515.1 of Pedobacter antarcticus. Lineage (NCBI taxonomy): Bacteria > Pseudomonadati > Bacteroidota > Sphingobacteriia > Sphingobacteriales > Sphingobacteriaceae > Pedobacter > Pedobacter antarcticus. The sequence continues at coordinate 52,810 of NZ_FNGZ01000015.1, read as the reverse complement.
ATAACCGACACTGGCTTAGCGATGTCATAGCCGGCGCTGGTCTTGGCGTTTTGTCAACTCGGGCTTCATATTGGTTATATCCAAAAATCAAAAGGACGTTATCCGGAAAATCAGGGAAGCCTACATTGATCTCGCCGGTCTTTAATATTGGCACTATTGGGTTCGGAATGGTAAAATCCTTTTAACAGGAAAAGATTTGATAAAAAACAACCTAGTCCAAGCGGCCGGACAAGCAATGTGCGATGGTGGTCTAGTGCAAATCGGACTCGTTACACTTTCCTGTATTTCGGTTCTTAAACATTATCAGCTTGAAAGCGTGGACTGGTCGCAAAAAGATATCTATAAACATTTCAGATAAACAATGCAAATACAATTGGACTATAATACCAGCAAAATTTGTGATATTTATAATTTAGTTGATTACTAAAAAATTATAATTAAAAATGACATTATGAAAGACTGCTGCGAAAACAAGGATATTATGGTAGTTGCACCGACAAATAAAATTGGTGCAACTGCTCCGGTTAAAAAGGCCGAAACCGAAGAGCTTCAAAGTGAAGAAGATAGCCATACAGACCATGATCACGGAACGAGGAGCAGCGATAAGCCACAGTGGTCCCAACATCTTGGACTGCTCGCAGGCCTGGCGATACTGAGCTGCGTTCTTGTAATGGACTATGGATTTGGCATCAAGCTTTCAAAATGGATTTCATTAACTGTAAATAGTATTGCCTATCTCCTTGCGGGTTGGGGAGTACTTGTTTTGGCATTCCGAAAAGCGATAAGGGGCGATATCTTTAATGAGTTCGTATTAATGAGTGTGGCAACCCTAGGGGCATTCTATATAGGGGAATATTCTGAAGGTGTTGCTGTGATGGTATTTTATTCAATTGGTGAATGGTTTCAGGATGCAGCTGTAGACCGTGCCAAGGCAAGCATAAAGGCCCTGCTGGATATTAGACCCGATAAGGTCACCATAATTCAAGATGGAAAAACTGTACTTATTGGCTCAGCTGAGGTGAAAATAAATGATGTCATACAGGTGAAAGCTGGAGAAAAAGTGGGATTGGACGGAGAACTTCAGTCAGAAAAAGCATCCTTTAATACCGCTGCATTAACTGGAGAAAGCCGTCCTGATAGTAAATATAAAGGTGATGCCGTCCTTGCAGGCATGATCAATTTGAATACCGTTTCAGAGATCAAGGTTACTTCACTCTTTAAGAACAGTAAACTCAGCAGAATATTGGAAATGGTACAGGAGGCATCCTCAAGGAAGTCGCAGACGCAGCTTTTTATTTCCAAATTCGCAAAGATATATACACCCATAGTTTTCTTTTTAGCACTGGCTCTTGCGCTGGCCCCCTATTTTTTTGTTGAAAACTATGTGTTTAATGAGTGGCTTTATCGAGCACTGGTATTCCTTGTGATCAGCTGTCCATGCGCACTTGTAGTATCTATTCCTTTAGGATATTTCGGGGGAATCGGCCTGGCTTCAAGAAACGGAATTTTGTTTAAGGGAGGTAACTTTTTGGACGTGATGACAAAGATTGACACCATAGTAATGGATAAAACAGGAACATTGACAAAAGGTGTATTCAAGGTGCAAAAAATAGTGCCTTCAGGCCTTTCCGAAAAAGAATTGATAAGACTGGCTGCAATTCTGGAAAAAAACTCAACGCATCCAGTTGGTCAGGCAATTATTGAATACTCAGGAAATGATGCCAATAGTGGGTCTGCAACAGCCGTTGAAGAAATCTCTGGACATGGATTAACAGGGAGTGTGGATGGAAAGAGAGTATTAGCTGGTAATCTTAAACTGCTGAAAAAATATAAAATTGACTTCCCGAAAGAAATAGCGAAAGTCATAGATACAATAGTCGTTATCGCAGTAGATGAAAAATATGCCGGCTATATAACTATAGCAGATGAAATAAAAGAAGATGCAGCTGAAGGCATCAGGCAAATGCACGACTTAAATATCAAAACAGTTATGCTATCAGGCGATAAGCAATCTGTAGTAGATCAGGTTTCGGAGAAACTTGGTATAGACGATGCCTTTGGAGACCTTTTACCAGAAGGCAAGGTGGAACAGGTCGAGGATTTGATAAAGCAAGGAAGGCACATAGCCTTTGTTGGTGATGGAGTAAATGATGCACCTGTCATTGCGCTTGCTGATGCAGGAATTGCAATGGGAGGGCTTGGTAGCGATGCCGCCATTGAAACGGCTGATATCGTTATACAAAATGATCAGATTGTAAAGATTGTCTCAGCTTTAAAAATTGGTAGGCTAACCCGTAATATTGTCTGGCAGAACATTATTTTAGCAATGACAGTTAAGATTGCTGTGCTGTCATTGGGTGCATTTGGAGTTGCAAATCTTTGGGAAGCTGTGATAGCTGATGTAGGTGTTGCTTTTCTGGCTATTTTAAATGCGGTTAGGATACAGCGAAAAAAGATTTGATCTAAGTTACATATCAAAAACAATATGACTCTTAGGTAGGCCTTGGAGGCCTATATAATTCTACAAACTCATCGTGAAGACTTGATGAGGCGCTTTTATTAGTACTTCTAATGTTAATATTTCCTAGGTGATTCAATTAATGATCAATTATGGCAATAGAATAAGATTTAAGTTACATAAAAACGTTCGTTTTACTGTAATCTCCCGTAACCGATGAAATGTCGGTTTTTTTATCCTTTATGTATTACAAAAAACTATTACACAAAATGATTACACCTAATAATTTTATTGATACCTTTAAATGTAAAGATTATGAAGACCCAAAATGATTATGCAGCATTAATTGCAGAAGCTGCAAGGCTAAAATCTGAAATACCGTTACTTGACTACTTTTTTAAATTGGAGAGCATGGGCACGTTGAGGTATGACGGTAAGAAAGGCAAAGAGTACTTTTTTGGTTTCGAGCATCAAAAGACAGGTTCTATTAGTATTAAGGATAAGGACAACCTTTGGTATGATCATGCTTTGGGTGAAGGGGGCGACATTATCAAAGCAGTACAGAAATTTGAGAACAAAACTTTTGTTGAGGCAATAAAGCGTCTATCAAACAATAGCGATATTATCGCAGACGGGTACCAGGCTTTTTATAAAAAGAACGGGGAAACCGAATATAACATTGAAATAAAAAAGGTTCTTGACAAAGTGCAGCACCCGGCACTAATTAGTTACCTGCAAAGTCGAGGCTTAGAACTTAAAGATGTTGCAGGGGTGGCAAAAGAAGTTCACTGGTCAAATGGTGATGATAAATTTTTCGCCATAGGTTTTCTAAATGCAAATAACGGTTATGCCGTGCGATCAAAAGTGTATAAGGGCAATCTGAACGGTGGCGGTATATCTACTTATACCATTAGAAATAACCCGCAGAGCATAAAGGTATTTGAGGGGTCTATGGATTTTGCCAGTTACAGGCATTTGTTTCCTGATGAAAGCTATTTTGCAATTTTGCTTAATGGAACGGGAAATTTAACTAAGGTGCTTTGTGAAAAGATCAATTCCAAGTCGATAGAAAAAAGCATACCTGTACATTTGTATTTTGATAATGGCCGTGATGGGGTAGGAGGCAAACACGCTACAAAAAAAGCAACCGATTTGATAGCGAATGCCGTTGATAAAAGTTCTTTTTATGCTGAAAAGGGGCTTAATGATATTAATGATTTTTTAGTCGATCAGCAGACAGCAAACTATAATATAAAAAGGTGATGGATGTGGAAGTTTACTTGGCCTTAAATGGCTATGGGAATTATCACCCAGTACATGAACCAACGGTTACCGATTTGATTTTGGTACTTGTTATTGGTGTTGCTCTAAATTTGGTTTTGGTAATGGTACTGCAAAAATGGCTCGATGATGAATTGGAAGAATTAAGGCAGTCATATAAGCGCATAAAGTAATATACTATGGTTTTTGGGTATAAACGGGTTTCAAAGAAAGATCAAAACTTGCACCTTCAAGACGATGCTTTAAATAAATATCAGTGCGATAAAGTATATTTTGAAAAGGAAAGCGGGGTTAAATTCAGAAAGGAATGGGATACATTATATTCACAGCTTAGAAGCGGTGATACCGTTATCGTTTGGAAAATTGACAGGTTGGGCCGTACAGCATGGGAACTTATAAAACTTATGACTGAATTTAAGGAAAGGGATATTCGGTTTATCTCAACAAGTGAGGGTATTGATACCTCTACGCCAATGGGAAAAATTTGGTTTAGCTTAAACGCCATTCTTTCCGAAAACGAAAGGAGCGTTCAAATCGAACGAACAATGGCGGGATTGCAAGCAGCAAAAGAAAGGGGCAGGGTAGGAGGCCGACCCAAAGGTTTAACGCCTGATGCCGAGCTTAAAATGAAAGCAGTAAAAAAACTATACGCTGCAAATGTTAGTATTGCCGAGATTAGAAAAACCCTGGATATTAAAAGCAACAGCACGGTATATAAGTACATTAATTATTAAATGCTATCATACATAGGCCGGAGCATCGGCAGATCAGGACAGGCCACCGTAAATACTGATAGCAAAAAAACGAGCTGCAGCCAGGCGCCGGCTTTAGTTTTGCTATCATTAAGCATTCCTGGAGATCTTCCGGAAGAAAGTTTATGATAGCACTTTAGTTCTCAGGAGAAAGTCCGGGTTTAACTTTTTGATAGTATTTTTGATTGGCCGCCCGGTTGATCATTTATCTTTTTGATAGCAATCTCTTATTAAGATAGTCAATAATAGCCTGGGGCATTTGTCTTGGGTAAAGAATTTCATTCGCATAGCCCGATGCAATAACACTTTCAGGCATGCTGTCGCTATCAGCCGAGATAGGTATTTGTGCAATAATATATCCCCCGCTTTTTGCAATAGCCTTAGCTCCTTTTGTACCATCTTCGCCCATGCCCGATAAGATAATTGCAATCGTTTTAAATATGGTATCTTTAGATAAGGAATTGAAAAACATATCAATGGCCATATTTACCCTGATAGATAAGTCCCTTTTTATCAAGACCAATTGTCCATTAAGTATAGACATAGTTTTATTTTCGGGCATTACATACACCGTGTTGGGTTTTATTTCCATATCATTTTCCACTTCACAAACTTCAAGGGCACTATGCTTTTGTATAATTTCGGTCAACATGCTTTTTTGATGTGGATACAAATGGGTAGTAATAACATATGAAACGGCATCGGGCAGCGTATTATCAAAAAATTCCGACAAAGCGGATATTCCCCCTGCTGATGCGCCCAAAGCAATGATGTATTTCTCTTTCATATCATCACAAGCTACATAATATAATCCAAAGTCTAACTGATAGTATAGAAGTGGTATTACGTTGTTACAGATGGGAAAAGTAGGTTTTTAAATAGTGACCGTTGTTTTGCCTATCTTTAAAAAAAACGAAAATGGGCTGAATGATAGTTGTACAAGAAACAGACGAGGCAATTTTAGATGTTCTTACAACCGCTTTAGAGCTTGAAGACTTTAAAGTTATATCTCTCCTTAATTACGAGCATGATTTTTTGAAGTTGATAAATGAGGCCAAGCCCCATGTGGTTATGCTCGATTATGCTTTCGATGGAAAGCAATGCATAAAAATTTGTCAAGCTATTCATGAGAAATATCCTCATTTGCCAGTATTAGCTTTAAGCTGCAATAACAATATAAACGAGGAATATAGCAAATACGGCTTTGATGATTACATTAAAAAGCCTTTTGATCTTGACCTGCTTTATTCAGTTCTTAGAAAGTACGTCCCCAAGCAGAAAAAATAAGGCCCCAATTATCTTATATTAGTGACGTTATGGTCTTGTAGCCACTTTTTGAATAACTCTTTATTTTCCGGTGTATAATGAACAATATTTCCGTCTTTTAACATGATTGTAAAAATGTCACCTGCTGCAATAAATTTTGAAAGCATATCGGGTGCATAGTCAAAGCCAGTAAAATATTCTTTATGTGGGTCTATCATTTAGTAGCGTTAATAATAAAACTTATAATTCTATATAAAACTTCGTGCCCTTTCCTTCAAAACTTTTAAAATAAATGTTTCCCTCGTGCTGCTCAATACATTGTTTGGTGAAGCACAGTCCTAATCCAGTAGATGCTTCACCATTTGTGCCCTTGCGTTGTGCGATGGTGAATTTCTTAAAAATCTCCGGCTGTAGGTTGATTGGGATACCAATACCTGAATCAACTATTTTAAGAATGAATTTCTCACCTTCAATCTTGGTTGAAACCTTTATATCGCTGTTTGGATAGGAAAACTTTACCGCATTTGAGAATACATTTTGGATAGCTCTTTTAAGTTGATTTCTGTCTATCTCCCTAAAAATTTCGCTTGCACAAAAGTCAGTTGTTACCTTAATTTGTTTAAGCAGGGATAGACCTAATTGTTCAATAATACATTGCTTATAAAAAGAATTTAATTCAGTGCTACTCTTGTGTAGTGGTCTGTTTTCATCCATTTCAACAAAAAGTAGATCATCCAGGATATCTAAGGCATGCTTGCAAGAAAAAGTACACAATTGTATCAGTTCCTGGTTTTCTTTATCATCCAATGCAACTTCCAATATATTTGTTAATCCGTATATATTGCTAACGGGGTTTCTTAAGTCGTGGATAGCCCTTTGGTAGTCCTGTTGTTTTTCATTCAAGAGCAGCGCCAGGCGTTCAGTAATATTTAGTAATGATATTACACCGATGAAATTATTATCCTCGTATACCGGAAGAAAATCAGATTGCGAATTTTTCATAATCGCCAAAACTTCAAGTATGGTTTGATCAGAATGAATTTGAGGCTTTGAGTAATCAATATCAATTACCGCTCGACTGTCAGGGTTTGAGTGGATGTCCTTAAGCGTAACTATTCCGATAATTTTTAAATCTTCATCCATAACAGCAAGATATTCAAATTCTCTTAGCCAAATGGATATATCCCTTGTATCTTCTAAAACGGATGCGCTTTTGTAGTTACGGTCAATAAGATTATTTATTTTCATAGTATGATTTAGGCACTCAAAAAATAATGGCGCAGGCAAAACTTGTTTGTTTTAGAGGTACTGGTATACCTGAACACGAAAACAAGCAAGCCCACACCATTGGCATGAGCGCTGTACTTATTCTCGTGTTCTTAAAAATTACCAGTTTTCTAAAACGAGCCGCATAACGCAATATCACAAAAATCTTTTCTCTTACTTCCACCCCTGGGGCAGATGTAACATGCTCAAAAATATATATTAAAGTTGATAACTGGTAATATTGACACCAAGCAAAGCCCTTAGAATGAAAATTTTATGCGCAGGCGTTAAAATTTACAGAAAAGTAACTTCCACAAAAACAGCACAAAACGCCAACGTTCCCGCCTAAGAGCAGGCGGTTTAAATGCTAATATAATTAGTATTTGCTACATTTGATTTATGGAAAATCATGTATTAGTGTCAAAGGAATGTTTAGCCGAATATAAGGATGGCGAGATCGGCTATTTTATTGCGCCCGAAATAGCATGTGGTTTTCCCTCACCCGCTACAGATAGCCTTGAAGTCAGATTATCAATTACTGATTTTTTTACCAGTAACCCTACGGCTACTTTTTTCGGCAGGGCAGTAGGCACCTCATTAGAGGGAATTGGTATTTCGGATGGTGATATACTGGTTATTGACAGATCGCTTCGACCCATGAGTAACGATATTATTGTTATGACCTATGACGGTGGATTTACGGCCAAGAAAGTTTTTCAGAATGGCAAGCAGGTTTTTTTGATATCTGAAAATCCAAATTACCCACCGTTAGAAGTGACCGACCCTGATAATTTGGTTGTGTGGGGCGTGGTAAGTAAGGTAATTAAAGACCCTCGATCTGGTATTAAAAATAGATACGGACATATAAGAAAGGTTATATGATTGTTCATGCGGATTGTGATGCTTTCTATGTTTCGTGTGAACGTGTATTTAACCCTTCGCTGGTCGGCAAGCCTGTTGTTATACTAAGTAATGGCGATCATACTATTGTAGCTTTAAGTAAAGAAGCAAAAGCCCTGGGCATTAAAAGAGGTGATAACATTAAAAAAACCATGATGCTCTACGGGCAGTATGGCGTGGTTCCCTTATCTTCTAATTATACTCTTTATGGTGATATGAGCAGTCGGGTTATGGAAGTATTCGGAGCTTATACCCCTGATATGGAGTTTTACTCTATTGATGAAGCTTTCGCCAATTTGTACAGTCATAAGTATGTTGATATTGATAATTATGTCATGGATGCTAAAAAGAGAATACTTCAATATACTGGTATTCCTGTCAGTATCGGAATCGGCCAAACTAAAGCTTTAGCAAAGACAGCTACTAAATATGCCAAAAAGGAAACAGATAACGGCTTCTACCGGATAAAAAATGACGACGATAGAATTAGGCTATTAAAATGGTTACCCGTAGGGGATGTTTGGGGGATAGGTGGCAAGTACAATGAAAAACTATTGGCAATGGGCATCCAATCGGCATACGATTTTTCTATGATGCCTGGTGACAGAGTAAATGAATTGATGACAATTGTAGGGTATAGGCTATGGTGCGAACTTAACGGCAAAGAGAAAATTGCTTTTGAATATGAAGTCCCAAATAAAAAAGGAATAGGGAGCGCAAAAGGATTTGGAATAAAAGTAACCGAACAAATTGAATTGCAGGAAGCAATGGAAGTTTATTTATCCCGGTGTTGCGATAAACTACGAGGGCAAAATTTAGCCTGTAAGCAGATTTATGTTTTCATTCAAACGAACCCATTTGCTACAGACGAACCGCAATACTATAAAGGCATAGAAGTAGAGTTACCCGTTGCTACTTACCATACCCACATTTTGAAAGAGGAAGCAAATAAGCTATTAAAGAAAATTTACCGAAAAGGATTTAATTATAAAAGAATAGGCGTTTTTCTCTCCCGTTTAGTGCCTATTGGCGCAATACAGAGTAACCTTTTTGATAATCCAAACACAGAACGGAATGCAAAGTTAACAGCAGTTTTAGATGCTATGAATAACCGTTATGGCCGTGATAAGCTACGATTTGCATCAATGGGTTATAAGCATGACTGGAAGGCCCGAGCGGAAAAGCTTTCGCTTCACTTTACAACTGATAAGGATGATATTATAGTCATTCAATAGAATGCTAAATCTTGTATCTTAGTAGAACATGACCAATAACGAGCGCATAACCCATTTCTTAAGAGAGGAATCAGGAAAAGGAAACTTGATAACCTTAAACAAAGGAGTAAGTAACGATTTTAGAAAAGTTGTATATATGGCATATTCCGAAGGATTATTAGAACGTACCCCTGGACAAGGCGCTTACCGCTTTACAAAGAAAGCCTTTGATATCATTGATGATGGAATTACCTATGACGAGTATTTAAAAACAGTAAATAATGTCAAGCCTTGGTGGTATGTGTGGGGTAAAAACTTTTTAAAGTATATCGTTCCAAATCTGGTATCAGCACTGTTGGGCTATTGGTTAGCCAAACAAAAGTATTTTTAACATAAACCCACTTAAATGTATGAAAGAATTAGATGATATAATTGTAAAAATTAAACAAGTGTTAGATGCTAAAGAACAGGAAATTGAAACGGCAACTTCTGCAAGTACTTATGCTCACAGTGCTTTGGAGAACCGTAAACTTGAAGTGGCACTATTTGAAAATAGCGCTAGGCATGTAACAACAGACCCAACCCAAAAGATCAACATAATAGCAAACTTTGAGAAGGATGCAAAACGATTGATTGATGATATTAATAAAATTGAGGTATAAAATAAAAAGCCCGATATCCCTTGCGGAATCAGGCTTTTAACCTAAACCTTATCACAAAGTAAGCAGAACGCTTACTGTAGGGTTGCAATGTAACTATTAAAATAATGCCGTCAAAGTTTGGCCGGAGCATCCGGAGGTCAGGGCACCGCCACCAATTAAATGATAGCATTCTTTTAAACCGAATCCAAGATCCTTAGCTCTTTTTGATAGCATTTTGTTTTCCAGGATATCACTTGAAACAAAGGTTTGATAGAATCACCCTATTTGAATTTTTAAAATAAACGCTTATATAATGGTATATTTGCAGATTTATTAAATCAGCACCAAAATAAACTATAATAATTATAAATTTAACGGATATATCGCTACATAAATGCAATTAACATTAGAAGAAAAGCAGTTTTTATTAAACAAAATATCTTTAGGAGAGCCTATCCCTGATGATTTTAAAGAAAAGTTGTTTCCAACATTACATAAAGAGTATGATTTACGCTATGCAGGAAAAATGCGGAAACAAGATGTTTTGCGGGGTGAAGACGGTGTATTACCAGTTCCTTTGCAAGTAGAAAAAGTCTTCAATGGAGAACGGCAGTTATTTGACGACGGTTGGAGAAACTTGATTATTTTTGGAGACAATTTACAGTTTTTAAAAACTTGTTATCATAATGCTGATGAACTTATAAAGGATAAAATTAAAGGTAAGGTAAAACTTATTTACATAGACCCTCCCTTTGGCACAGGTGACGATTATGAAGGTAATAAAGGTCAAAAAGGATATACTGCAAAAAGAAAAAGTGCTGATTTTGTTGAATTCATAAGACGGCGTTTAATAGTAGCAAAGGAGTTATTGGCACCTGATGGGTTAATCTTTGTAAGACAAGATTATCATTTTGGCCATTATATTAAATTGGTGTTGGATGAGATTTTTGGTAAAGAGAATTTTCAAAATGAAATTGTAATAAATAGATTTAAAAGGCAATTGAAAAACTTAACCAGGTTTAATCATGCAACTGACAGCCTCTTTTTTTACTCAAATTCTTCAAATTATGCTTTTACTGAAGTAAATAGACACCGTTTAGATACGTTTTCAGGTGAAATTGCTGAACTTGTTTGGCGAGGCATGAGTTCTCCGGGGTTACGAAATCCACCAGAGCGCACCATTTTCGGTAAACTTATGTACCCACCAAAAGGTAGGCATTGGACATTCAAGCAAGAAACGGTGGATGAAATGATCTTAGCGGAGCGCATTCGAATTAATGATAAAATTCAGTTTACTGATATAAATGGTGAAAAAGTTAGAGGATTGCCTGAATACCTACAAACTGAAATTGTTCCTGTAGACAACGTTTGGACTGATTTAAGTGGATATGTATTCAACCCTGATTATCCCACAGAAAACCCCGAAGAATTATTGGAGAGGGTTATAACCTGCGCATCTAAAGAGGGGGAAATTGTCATGGACTTCTTTGGTGGTAGCGGGGCTACTGCAGCCACAGCAGAAAAACTGGGCAGAAAGTGGATTACGTGTGATATAGGCAAACTATCTTTCTACACGATGCAAAAGCGCATACTTACAATACAGGACAGCAAATCATTGAGCAATCCAAAGAAAAAATATGGGAAACAAGCTAAATCTTTTATAACAGTTAATGTTGGGCAGTACGATCTTGCTAAGCTATTCGAATTGGGTAAAGAGAAATATGTAAACTTCGTTTTAAACTTATTTGAAATAGAACAGTATACCAAGCCAAAATCGATCAAAGGTTATTCAGTCTCTGGTGAAAGGAACGGTTCATACTGCTTTGTTTGGGAGTTTTGGAAGTACAAAGCAGAGGCCAATGTAGATATTGACTTTTTAGAAGAATTACATTCTCATATTAAAAACCATATAGGTAAAAGATTTTATATAATAGCACCTGCTAATGCTATTGATTTTATTTCAGATTATCATGAGATAGATGATATTCGATATTACTTTTTGAAAGTACCTTATCAGGTCATACAAGAACTACATAAGGAACAGTTTAAGAAATTCCGCCAGCCCCAAAGCAAGAATAAAATAAACGATGTTGATGATGCAATTGGTTTTCATTTTACCCGTCAACCAGAAGTAAAGTCATCGTTGGAGGGGAATGTTTTATCTATCTACGAATTTAAAAGTAATTACACCGAGGAAGGTACAGACAGAGAAATGGAAAACTTTGAAAGCCTTTCTATGATCATTACTGATAATAATTTCAATGGTAAAGAATTTTGCCTGACTGAATTTCATTTTGCAGCCGATTTGTTGAAAGTAAAGAAAAAGAAAAATGCTGTGGAAGAAGAAGATGATGAGAATATACAAGCAGAACTAAAGCAACAGAGTGAACTTAAAATAGAATTGCGAAATTCAGGAGAGCGAGTATGCATTAAGTATATTGATATTTATGGAAACGAGTTTACCGAAGATTTAAAAACAACCTAACCCGATGCTGGATAAACGAACTTTTATAACTCAATCATTAACTTTAAAGGTTAATCCATCTGGTTACAATCCTCTTGTATTAAAATTAGATGAATGGGATAGATATCTCGATATTTTATGTAAGAACAGGCTGTATCAGAAAGAAGCGATAATAACCACACTTATTTATCTTTTTGGTGGTAAGTATACCAGTATAGAAAAGCTTGTCGAAGAAAACTATAGCCAAAATATTGAGTTACGGGAGCGATATAAAACCCTTAGCGATTACCATAAAAAAATTCAACTGCCCGGCCATTTATCTGCAACACTCGATTTAGCAACTGGGACGGGAAAGAGTTTTGTAATGTACGGAATTGCACAGATTGCGTTAGGCTTAGGAATGGTTGATAGAATTTTAATTTTATGCCCATCACTTACCATTGAAAAAGGCTTAACTGATAAGTTTAATGAATTAAACAATGATCCTTATTTAGCTGGAGCAATTCCAATCGACGCAGCTATAAAAAATCCCACGATTAAAGATGCAAGTACTACTATTTCAGAAGGTGACATTTGCATTGAAAACATACATGCTGCATATGCAAAGGCACAGTCATCTATACAGGACAGTTTAGGCTTCGGTAAGGGAGAAAGGTGTTTAGTTTTAAGCGACGAGGTACATCATGCTTATAATGTAATAGACAGTACAAATGATGATGCTAAATTTATCAAGAAGTGGAAGGATTTTTTGATAAATAACGGTTACGGGTTTAAATACCTAATAGGTTTAACAGGTACTTGTTATGTTGATAATGAGTATTTTAATGATGTGATTTATAGATATTCATTGCGTGATGCAATGCAGTCTGGCGTTGTAAAAATGGTTTACTATGCTTCTAAGGACGAAATACAAAACGAACCAAATATTAAGTATCAAAAAATTTATAAGAATCATCAAGATAACGGTTCGATATATAATCAGCTTAAGCCTTTGACTCTACTTGTAACTAAGGACATACGGATTGCAAAACAGCAATTTGTTATTCTTTCCGAATTTTTGGCTAAGCAAGAAGGTGTTACGGAGGAAGAAGCGAGAAAAAAAATACTATTGGTGACTTCGGCCAAAGAGCATGAGCATAATGTCAAAATTCACCTACCATCTGTAGACGAAAAGGAAAATCCTTTTGAGTGGATTATATCTGTTTCTATGCTAACAGAGGGTTGGGATGTAAAAAATGTTTTTCAAATTGTTCCTATGGAGGAACGAGCTTTTAATTCTAAACTTTTGATTGCCCAGGTCTTAGGTCGAGGATTACGTTTACCCCATTTATATCCTAATGCGCAGGTAACAGTATATAATCATGATAGTTGGAGTTCTAAGATAAAATCGTTAGTTAACGAAATCTTGGAATACGAATTAAAAATTATAAGTACGGTTCTTTCAAAAGGTGAAAGGGCAGAAAATTTTCATTTTGATTTATATAATATTGATTACATCCGAGAGGAAACATTAAAGGAAACGAAGGAAACACAAGTTTTTGATTATAGGAAGGAAACTATAAGGCTCCAATCACAAACGGCAGAATTTAATACGTTTACGGAGTATGAAAATATAAACGGCCAAACAATTATCAAGAATTATAATGTTAAAAAAGATACTGAACCGGTAGCAAAAATCGTCCATAAAATTCACGAGGAATTTATAAGTAGAAAATTTGAAGGTATAGCCTTAAAGTTGAAGGACGGAGAGTATACAACAAATTCTATTCCTAAAGAAACTATAGAGAGGATTATCCGTAATTCTATGGAGGAGGCTAAAATTGAAGGTGATGAACTGACAATTGCTAACAAACAAACTATTCTGTCCGCTTTCAATACCCTTTTAAGAAAAAAACCTAAAAGCATAACATTTAAAAGGAAACCCACTCCTTATTATTTGGTAAGTAGTAAAAGCAGAGGTTTAGAATCAATTTCTTTAGGAGTTTTACGTAGGGACGCAAGTATTTTTTATTCATCAGATTATGTTAACGATCTGACTAATGATGATTTAAGAGTTCTTTTTGAGGAAACCAAGGAGGACCGTGATTTTAGGGGCAATTGTATTGAAATCAATGAATACTTATTTAAAACCCCTATTGATCTCGTGTTTTCAAGCAGTAGTCCAGAAGAATATTTTATAAGAGGACTTTGTAAGAAAGAAAATGCCACAATTATAACTGCATGGTTAAAATCAAGAAACCAAAGTTTTTATTTCATTGAATATAGCTTAACTCGACAAGACAGCACCCATACCAAAAAGCAACAGCAATTTAATCCTGACTTTTTTATTTTAATTAGGCAGGATGCGATAGAATTTGTGGTTGTTGTAGAAATTAAAGCTGATGGTGATGATAGTGATGAAAACAAAGCTAAATATAAATATGCAAAAGACCACTTTAGTGATCTTAATCGAATATTAGAGAGCGCAGCTATACAGCAGAGGTATATTTTTCATTTCTTAAGTCCTGGCAACTATACAGAGTTTTTTGACCATTTACGAAATGGAAAGCTCGTAAAGGGTGAGTTTACAAGCGAATTAGACAATCTTTTGGATAGCGTTTAATAATGAAAAGCACCTGTAAGGTGCTTTTCATTTAAAACTTATATTTATCGGCGACCGCATTTAAAATAAGGTCTTTTACGGATGTTCCCGAGTTTGCGCTCATTATTTTAAGCTGCTTCAACCATCCCTTTTTCATCCTAAGCGGATATCCAGTAATTTCTTCTTCTTCCTCTAATTCAGCTTCATTTTTTCTTTTTGCTGTATTATCGACCTTGGGCGGCACATTAAACAGGGCACCTACGCCAGTCATGTTTTTGTTGTTTTCTTCCAAGTTTCCCAAATTTTTCTTTGCCATGACCTTTATATTTTTGTTAAAATTTCGTTTACTAAGTTTTCGTAATCAGTTGCCCCATTTGATGTAGGAGCGTATTCAAATATATCCTTACCATGAATGGGCGCTTCGGCCAATGACACATTGACCCTAATTTTACTGTTTAGCAATTTGTCGCCAAAGTGTTTCTGTACACTTTCGGTAATATGTTCTGTAAGCAGCCTTTTAGGATTGCACTTAGTTATGAATACACCGCCAATAGTCAGGTTTTCATTATAATGGTTTCTTACATCTGTAATTATTGATACCATTCTATCAATACCCCTGTATGCGTAATATTCTGCTTCCAGAGGAATTAGTACAGTATCGGCAGGAACAAGCGCATTAATGGTGAGCATGCCCAAAGCGGGAGGGCAATCTATAACGATATAATCGTATTTCTTTTTAAGCTTTTTCAGCAGGTTTTTAAGAATGCTTTCCCGGGCCAACCTTGATACTAATTCAAGTTCAGCGCCTACCAGTTCCAATGATGATGGAACCAGGTCTAAATAGGCATTAATTTTTTCTATTGGTAAATCAATGCCTTCCCTGATGCTGTTATAGATGGATACTTTTACATCCCGTATGCCTAAGCCTTCTGTCAGGTTAGTTTGTGGGTCAATATCGATCAGGAGGGTTTTTTTCTTTTGTCGTGCAAGCCCTGCCCCAATGTTGAGTGCCGAAGTGGTTTTCCCCGTACCCCCTTTGTGGTTTAATATAGCAATGGTTTTCATATCGAATCAATGTTTATACAATGATACGAAAATATCTTTATATATTGATATCTTGATATAAATATATTATTTCTTTAATTGTCGCTCGAGGGCTGCAATAGTTTTGTCCTTTGCCTGTAGCAATTCAATATACAAATCCCTTTCAGAGTTCAAGCGTTTGATATCGGCTTGCAAAAGTTCAATCATTCGATCTTTGGTATCGGAGGCTTCGTTAGGGTCGTTTGTAGTATTGACAACTTCGGGCTGATCAGGTGGCGTTTCGATGTAGAACATTTCCCCTCTTTTGTCATCTAAGTACGAAATGTTAACCTTATGAATATTTATCAGCATAAGCTTCACTTTTCCTGATATCCCGTTTTTTCCACGTTCAATATCAGAATATCCACCTTGCGTAAGGCCAATGGACTGGGCGAAGTCAAGTTGGCTATACCCTAAAGCCTTTCTTATGAGCTTTAAACGCTCATTCTCATTTTTATCCATAAACTTTCCCCATTCAATACCGTATTAATATAGCAAAACTGTAATTAGGTCTAATTTTTGTTCTACTTGCTTTATCCCTTTTGCTAACCCCCTTATGTAAGCAGCATGTAAAGATATAAAACTATAATTTTTTTTTACACATGCAAGGCTATATAACCTAATTCATTCTTTTGCGTTATGTTTTATATTTAGCCCATTAACTAATACTAAAAAAAATCATTGCCCTATGATTAAAGCCGAAAAAAACCACAAATCACATGTGATTGAAATTCTTACGAGTTCGTTTGATGACAACCAAAGTGTAAATTACATTGTCAAACAGGATATTAAAAGAAAGGAGCGCATACGAGCGCTCATGGATTATTCTTTTGAAATTTGTTTTATGTACGGAGCCGTTTATCTATCGGATGATAAAAAGGGGTGTGCCTTGGTTCTATATCCCGACAAAAAAAAGTTTTCCCTAAAGGCTACATGGGAAGATATTAAACTTGTATTAAACGCTATCGGAATATCTCGAGCAGGAAAAGCTATGAGCCGGGAAAGCGCCATTAAAAGCAACTATCCCCAAGTGCCGCTTTACTACCTTTGGTTCCTGGGTGTGCAACGTTCTGATCAGAACAAAGGAATTGGTTCAAAGCTGTTAAATGAAATTATTTTGGATAGCCAACAGCAGCATAAGCCGATATACTTAGAAACTTCAACAATCAAAAATATTCCCTGGTATCAAAAGTTCGGTTTTGAAATTTATAATGAATTGGATTTTGGGTACAAATTATTCATGCTAAGGAGGGGTGCAGAGGTGCCCATTATATGACGGTATTTAATACAGACATGCATATTGTGACATTTGTCTTTGTGATATTTGAAGCAATGATGCTATTAATACAGCTACTAATTTATTTGCAGAGACCATTCGAGAAAAAACGCATCTATTATATAACACTCTTAATCCTATTTATAATATATAATGTTTGTGGTGGACTGTTCCCCGATCCTAAATTTGGAGGAATTTCCCTTACAGCCCAAAATATACTTGCCTGGGGAAGCGGTATCGCCTTGGCGTGTTACCTGCCCTATTACTTTTATAAGGCTTATGGACTGGTTAGCTTACGGTTTCATGCAAGGTACGGTGTACTGCTATTTTTGTTGGCCCCGTTCCTAATCTTCTTTGGGATTGAATATCTGATGCAAGGTAATATTGACAGAGCGGTTAAGCATGGGGTTCTAATACCTTGTATATATGCGATCATTTGCGTTATAGTAATGTACCGTTCAATTAAGCAGGAGCAAGGAGAAGATAAAAAGCTTGGCAAGGAAATGTATTTGAGCCTTATTGCGATTGCGCCTTGGGTTTCGATGCCAATTTTATCTTATTTCAGAGTTAGTCAATTGCCGGAAGTACTGGTAATGAACGGGGGGTTTCTCGTTATCACAGGACTGTTTATTTGGGAGGCAATTCAGCAGACCCGAGAAGATCATATTCATTTAACCACCCTGCTTTCAACGGTTGGGGATGATGAGGTTAAACAAGATCTCTTTTTGGAAAATTGCGAAGCCTATAGATTAAGCCCCAGGGAAATTGAAGTAGCTGCTTTAATCGCAGATGGTTTAAAATATAAAGAGGTAGCAGATCGGCTTTTTATTCAAGAGCGCACCGTGACTACGCACGTTCAAAAAATGTTCCTAAAAACTGGTGCCAGGAACAAAGTTGAGCTTGTTAACCTGCTTAAAGGAAAATCCTGAATATCCGAATAGATATATATACGTATAGTTGCATAGTCAATTATGCGTATATTTCTATATGCCTAAAAACCAATGTTTATTTACAACTACGTAGAATTACGTAGTAGGCAAAATACGTCATTTCGACCCATCAAATAGTACTTTTCACGTATTTACATCCTCTTTTCATACCCCCATCTTTGTTTCAATCTACCCTAAAGAAACAAAATGGAGCCTTACGTACCAGTAGTGACAGTTATAGTCTACTATGTGATTTTAGCTGTCATCGCCTACGTAAAGGCATCTAATAAAAGGCCAAAGCCCTAATTACCATATTTTTCAAAGAGTAGATTTATATGTTTTAACTGATAAATTTATTTATCTGATTTACAAGTATTTATATATTAGATATAGCAAACTGTATTTTTATACTTGCAAAATATAGCAAAACCATATATTTGTATATCCGAATAGCTGATTAGCTACCTATATAAAAATCGGATAAAGGTCTTTGACATCGGGGGAAGAAGCATTTTTGGTGAAGAGCTAAAAATTATGAGCAGTTACACTCACTCTTTATTCATCGTGGAATGATAGAAGACTGTTTTTGACGAACCATAGGCAGCCAGTTTTGGCAGGTATGTAGATACCGACGTGAGTATTCCCGAATGCATATACAGGCAGAGTTAATCAGTTAACGATTGGTGTCGAAGCCACTGCCTGTACGACAGGAATTAGTTCCTATTTTCTTTTTGCCGATTAATCTTCGGCCATAATGTTAGCTGAATATCCAAATAGTTGTATAGTCAAATATTCAGATAGCCGAATATTCGGCTATTCGCATAACCATATATAACGACGATTATTCGTCGATGAAATTTTCTATGAAACCTGCAAATCAGGGGAGGAAATGGCATACCGGAATGTTGTTTTTGTAACTGCAAGATGTGTTTTTGTACGGTGTAAAACCGTGACAAAAACGTCTTGCCTTATTATTCAACATTCCTTCGTTCCTCGGGGAATGATGAATAAAAGGGGTTGAGAAATACTCGCAACTCGTATTCTCTTAAACTAAACCCTACGCTTATGAGCAGAAACAAAGGTGGAAGACACAAAAAAGAAATCAAAAAGAGCCGAAGGGCAGAGCTTCGTTTGACCGAAGCAGAGTTTGAAAAGCTTATCCAGCTTGAAGAAGAAACGGGCGTTAACAGATCGAGCCTGTTCATAAAACGGGTATTGGAAAATCAAGATTTCATTATCACCAAAGAAGTAATTATTCAGCTTGCCAAAGTTGGCGCTGAAATAGGGAGGGTGGGGAACAATATAAACCAGTTGGCTAAGCACGCAAATACCATTATTAAAAATCACCAGTTGCCACCTGAAATAATTTCCCAGTATAACGACTTGTTGGGGTTGCACCTGTTACAAGAAAGAGAATTGTATAAGGTCTTAAGGCAGATGTATAGGGTAATGAAAAGTTAATATGGTCGTAAAATTTCTTAGTAGTAACAGTTCTTTTAATGGAGTTAGCTACAATACAAACAAGATGGATAAGGACAAAGGGGAGCTGATGAAAACTGAAAACTTCGGTTATCTACAGGATATCCCCAATGTAATGCCGGAAGAATATAAAAATTATCTCCGGGCATATTCAAATACAAACTCCGTGGTCGAGGATAAACAATTGCATTTAATATTATCGGGGGCGGGGAGAGAGTATGATAAACACCAGTTAACAGATATTGCCGATGCTTTTATGAAAGAAATGGGCTACGGGGACAATCCCTATATGGTCGTTTTTCATAATGACACCGATAACAATCATGTTCATGTTGTTAGTAGCCGGATTAATTCCCAGGGAAAGAAAGTCAACGACTCTTTCGAGCATAAGCGGGCTATGGCAGCCATGCAAAAAATCATTAAAAGCGATATCGCTTACTCCACTATAGACCTGGTTCAAAAATCCTTCGATTATAGTATTTCGACCGCCGCACAGTTCAAACTCCTTTTTGAGCTAAAAGGCTATTCGGTATCTCATAATGAAAGAGAAATGACCCTAAGAAAGTACGATGATGTGCAGCAGATTATTCCAATGGAAAAGGTTAACGCCCTAATCGCTGAAAACAAAAAAAACAATAAATCAACACATCAATTAAAGGCCATGATCAATAAATATAAAAGCCGTGCTGATGCTACTGTTAACGTGGTTTACGAGCCATCGAAAATTGAGGGTGTAAAAAAGCCAATCGGCTATACTTCCGAATTGGCAAAGCTGTTAAAAGAAAAGTTAGGGGTTGACATTGTTTACTTTGGTAAAAATGGCTTACCGCCCTATGCCTATATAATTGTAGATCATGCGAACAAAGCGGTATGGAAGGGGAGCGAAATAATACCGCTTAAAGAGTTCATTGATAACGGCCTTTATAAGAACAGGCCAACACAACAAGCAGAATCTATACATCTAACCGTAGATGGGTTTAAGGAAAAGGAAGCCTCAGCCAAGATTTTGGGCGACCGTTTAGGTAGGGTGTCATTTGCTGTAATTCCCAAAGAAAAATTAGCATTAATAAATGTACTGATTAAGTCTGCCCTGCATGAGTTCAATTCAGTAAGTGAGGGATTGAGCCGACATAAGATTGAATTGCTTGCAGATAATAAAGGGCTATACGTTTTGGACAAAAACAGCAATATAATGATTGATGCAAAACGGGTTTTAAGCCCTTCCGACTATTCTTTAATGGCAAGGCGTTCAGGTCTCAAAATACAGCAAAAAGAAAAAGAGGTTGTACTCAACACTGACAATAGCAAAGCTTATTCGCTTAAGGGTATTCTTAAAAATCACGGTTCAGCCAACTACCAGTTTGAAAAAGATGGAAAGCCAAGTTATTTCATTGAATTATTGAAACCTAACGGAACTTTAAAAGTGATTTGGGGCATTGACCTTGAAAGAGCATTAAACACATCTGGTTATGAAGTTGGCGACAAAATTCAGCTTAACTATAACGGATTTAACGAGGTTCAAATTCAAGTTCCTGTTAAAGATGCCCAGGGCAATACCACCCATTACGAAGATAAAATTGTCAAGCGGAATGATTGGGATATATCAGAACCGGACGAAAGTTTAAAATCAGGTTATAAGGACGGCAATGCCGCCAATGGTTCGATTTCCGAACCAACCATGAGTGATCAGGCCGAAACAACATTATTAGATGCAATTCAAAATTTCGAGTTGAGTATAGCTGATGATATCGATGATGAACAGATCAATGGCAGAAACAGGCGCAGGACAAGAAAATCAAGAGTTAACACAAGATAAATCACAAGCATATGATTATACTATTCGCAAATCAAAAGGGGGGAGTTGGTAAATCAACCCTTGCCGTTTTATTCGCAAACTATCTTTCGTTAGTGCAGAATAAAGAGGTTGTTTTATTTGATATGGACAACCAACGGTCAATCTATAACAAGTTTCAAGCAGCACAGGTATTAGAGAATAAACCCTTATACGAAGTAGAGGCTGCCGAAATGGAGCAGTTCACAACGATTAATGAAATAGTCAGGGAGAAAGAAGGCTTGATTACGATACTGGATGTAGCAGGTAACATTGAAAACGATAACCTCATTCCAATTTTCAAAGGCGTTGATTTAATTATCTGTCCGTTTGCTTACGATGAATTTTCAGTAGGCGCAACAATTGATTTTTCAGAGGTGGTACGCACTCTAAATGAAACTGCAAAAATTGTTTTTATTCCCAATCGTATCAAAACAAATGTCAAATACGAAACCCTCGATAGCGTTAATAAAGTTCTTTTAAACTTTGGTGCAGTTACAAGGTCGCTGCCCGAAAAAATAGACTTTCAAAGGATAACTACTTTTGAAACACCGCCAAGTGTCATTCAGGCAGTTTCCCCAGTATTCGATTTAATTTTCAATGAGTTTATCTATAAACACACTGGGTCATGGAAAGAGATAGTATAAAAGCCATTACCGAACGGGTTCGCAGGGAAAGGGAACAAGGTGTTGCCAAAGGAGGAACAGGCGAGCCCGCCATAAATTCGGATGCCCCAATAATAAAATCTTTAAACGGAGCATCAACAGAAGCGACACCTGAAATTGTTAAACCGCCACCAGATGCGCAAACTAAAGACCAAGATTTAACTGAACTCATAAGTCAGATTACTTCTGTAAAAGTATCCGGCCAAACAAAAATGTTAATCAGGTTTGATGATAAACATACGGCAGTACTCAACATGCTTCAACCCGCTTTTAAGATTAATGTTGTTCAGTTCGTCAATTTTTTGGTTGAGCGTTTCTTTGAAGCAAACCCCGATATCAAAACCCAAATGAAAAATTCAATTAAAAATTCACTTAAAGAGATATAATTATGAGTTGGTCAAAATTTACAATAGTGCTGATAGTTGCCTATGTGGTTTATTATCTATTCAATATCATCATTGATAGTTTGAAAAGTAAAAATGTAAGTGCTGCAACAAGCGGAGGGGATGTTTTAACATTCAGTGAGGATGTACAGACCACCCCAGTAGAACACGAAGAAGAACAAATATTACCACCCGTTGTAGTTCTTGACGAGTACGAGGAAGATAGCCAAAATGCGGTATGGGAACGGCAGGACGAGGATACCGAAGAACTAAACATAGTATCACATAACATCAACAATTCAACAGGGGGCATCACTCAAATGTCAGAGGTTATCAAGCTTGCCCAAACCAATACGATAGATTATAAACGTTCAATTGTCTTTTGATATGGGAAACTATAAGAAGATACATTATATAAGGGCTGCTACATTAACAGCCCTTTTTTATTGCCTTATTTCGCCATCTTTTGGACAGGCCCCCGGCATTCAAGAATTTGGAGACGCAACAAGAATGGTCAAAAACCAATACCATGCATTAACTTATACAGCATCTATACTGGGTGCAATTTTCGGCCTGGTGGGTGGTCTTAGAATTTATAATAATTGGCAATCAGGCAAACATCATATTGATGCGCAGGTAATGGGTTGGTTAGGGGCATTTATATTCCTTCAACTTATAGCAGTAATAGTCGGTGCGCTATATGGTGTATAACATTGCTATCATAGTTAGACCGGAGCATCCGCAGATCAGGGCAGCGCCCGCACTTTAATGATAGCATTCTTTCCGACCGGTTCGAAGATCCTCAGCAAATTTTGATAGCATTTAGCTTCGCTGCAGCGAACCTGGTTAACACAAACTGATAGTAATATCATATCAGTAAGCTTCACAATCCACAAGTTTTTAATCAATAGTTTTTTAATCAAATTTTTTTATCCATTAATTTTTATCTGTTATGAAAATGTCAATCAAATTCAAAAAAGCGTTCGCAGTTGCAACTTTAATCGCAGTATCTGCAAGCCAATCAATGGCGCAAGATGGTATCACTGGTATCAATGCAGCTAACACTTCTTTACGTCAGTATGTTGACCCAGTTGCAACCCTTTGCCTTGCTATCGGGGCGGTTGTAGGTATTATTGGCGGTGTCCGTGTTTACATCAAATGGAACAGTGGAGATCAAGATATCAACAAAGAAGTTATGGGATGGGGCGGCTCTATGCTGTTTCTTGTCCTGGTAGGTGTTATTATCAAGGCTTTCTTTGGTGTATAATGGCTAAGCAATTCAACATTTATAGGGGGCTGCAAAAGCCCCTTATATATCGTGGTTTTCAAGGAAAATTCATAGGATGGGGCATAGCATCACTTGTGGTCAGCTTGATAGCAGGCGGGTTAGTTGGCAGCTTAACGAACATGGCATTAGGAGGGTTCATTTGTGTTGGTGGCTTTGTTGGAGGATTGATTTTCACCGCTCAACAGCAGAAAAAAGGATTGCATTTTAAAACAAGACACACGGGAATATTCAGGTTTGGTACTGATTTTAGAAAATTAAGACATGGCACAAAAACGTAAAACAGAGTTCAATTTACCGTATTTCGGTATTGACGAAGATGGGAAATATTCAACCATATATAATTTAAAAGGGGATTACGGTGTTGTAATCCAAATTAATAACCCAGTGCTGCAATATTCGGCAGACCCAGGGGCTTATGATAGTTCCCACCAACTGTATGTGAACATCACTAAGATTTTGGGCGAGGGGTATGTAATCCAAAAGCAGGACGTATTAACAAAAAAGATTTATAATAAATCTGATAGCACCGAGTACTTACAGCAAAAGTATGACGAGCATTTTAACGGTAGAGAATATACCGACCTAACTACTTATTTGGTGGTTACCCGTAAAGCAAAGAGAGGTTCTTTTTATAGCTATAATAAAAAAAACTACATCGATTTTGAACAAAACATCGGAAAGTTAGAAGACCTGTTAAAAAGAAACAACCTGTCACCTAAAATTCTAACCCGAAATGAAATTGACCTTTACGTGAAACGCATACTTAGTATGAATTTTAGTGCTAATAATGTTTCACTCAATAATATGCGTGCTACTGATGTAGAAATACAGATGGGCGACAAAGCCGTTCGGAGCATTCCGCTTGTCAATATTGATACCATTGATTTGCCGGAAAAAGTTTCAACCCATATCGAAAGGAACGACAAAGACACCCTTAAGGGTTTTCCCATTGATACAATGGGCTTCTTATATAACGTTCCATTATACCAAACCATTATTTATAATCAGATCATAGATATACCTGCCCAAAATATGACACAGCGCAAGTTGGAGTTGAAAAGAAAAAGGCATTCAGGTATTCCCGACCCTGCAAATTTAATGTGTGTTGAGGATATTGATAATTTACTTGTAGACGTAGCCAGGGAAAATCAAATGCTTGTTTACTGTCACTTCAATATTTTGGTTTGCGCTCCATTAGAAGCCATTCAACAGACTTGCAATTACATCGAAAGCTCTTTATTCCAACAAAGTATAATACCGAATAAAAATGCCTATAACCAAATGGAGCTTTTCAGAACGGCCCTGCCTTGCAACACAGTGGAGTTAGCGGACTATGATTTGTTTTTGACCACCGCAGATGCAGCCCTTTGTTTTTTTTTTAAAGAAGCCCTAAGTAAAGATGAAGTGAGTGGCTTTCAAATTCGCTTTACTGATAGACAGGGCATACCTGTAGCAATTGACCCCGCAGATTTGCCAATGCAAACCAATAGGATTAATAACCGGAACAAATTCGTTCTTGGCCCGAGTGGTTCGGGCAAGTCCTTTTTTATGAATGCCCTTATAGAGCAATATTGCATGTATAATAAATCCGAAAAGCCTAAATGGTTGATGGATGTTGTAATTGTCGATACCGGGCACTCGTATTCAGGGCTTTGTTCTTACTATGGAGGTAAATACATTACCTATTCGGAAGAAAAGCCTATTACCATGAACCCTTTTGCGATCAGCGAAGGGGAGTACAATATTGAAAAAAAGGACTTTTTAAAAACCCTTATAAGCTTATTGTGGAAGGGGGCAGATGGTACGGTCAATCAGGTAGAGAGCGACGTTATTTCCCAGGCAATTTCATCCTACTACAGCAATTTCTTTGATAAGCCCTTTTTCGTTGATATTACCGATGAAGAAGAAAACGAAATCCTTAAAGAAGCGGAAGCAGAGGCAGCCGACTTTGATTATACTGTAAGAGCAAAAGAAATTTTGGACGAGAACGACATTAAAAATCAGGCACAGGAACTTGCTAATGATCTTGCCGGAACACCTGATGAAAAACTTAGCCATTATGAACAAGAGTATGAGAGGATTTATAATTTGGCTTTACAAGCTACTATAGAATCGCTTAGAGAGGACGATGCCGACGATATTTTCAGCAGGAAATTATATGAAGCCAGGGTAGCCAAAAAAGAAGAATTTAAAAGGAAGAACGTTGTTGAACTCAACTTTAACTCTTTCTATGAGTTTGCTTTATATAAAATTCCCGAGATCAAAGAACAGGAACGCATACCATTTGACATTGACGAGTTTCGTTTCGTTCTGAAAAAGTTCTATAAGGGCGGGGAGTTCCAGGCGATCTTAAACGAGGAAGCGGATAATTCAATGTTCACGGAATCTTTTGTGGTATTTGAAATTGACAGTATAAAGGAGCATAAAACTTTGTTCCCGATTGTGACGCTGATCATCATGGATGTGTTCATTCAAAAGATGCGTTTCCGTACCGAACAGCGTAAAGCTTTAATCATTGAAGAAGCCTGGAAAGCGATTGCTTCCCCGCTTATGGCCGGATACATCCTTTACCTGTACAAAACCGTTAGAAAGTTTTGGGGTGAAGCAATTGTTGTAACCCAGGAGTTGGGCGATATCATCGGTAATGCAGTGGTAAAGGACAGTATTATTAATAATTCTGATACTACTATGCTCTTAGATCAGTCGAAGTTCAAAGATAACTTTGATGAAATAGCCAAGCTATTAGCGATCAATGCGCATGAGCGCAAAAAAATCCTTACCATTAACCAGCTTGATAACCACGAAAATAGAGGCCGATTTAAAGAGGTTTATATTAGAAGGGGAGCCACAGGCGAAGTTTACGGTGTGGAGGTAGCCCTCGAGCAATATTTAATCTATACCACAGAGAAGCCGGAGAAAACCGCAGTTGAATACTACAGCAATTTTTACGGTAGTTACAGGGCGGGTATAGACAATTTTGTCAAAGACCTGAAACTTTCGGGTTTGAAACTTCCCCAATTCTTCAATAAGGTCAACAGTATGCGTAGGCCGATTTACGAAGAAGGAAAGGCCGAAATACTACAATTAGTTAGTTAATCAATCCAAAATCTTCCTACTTATGAAAACACGATTTCTATTGTTGTTGGGCTTAGGCATTATGTTGATGCAAAAGACCAACGCCCAATCATTGTATATCGACCCTGTTACTTCTGCTGCACAACTTGCACACGCAAGCGTGATCAACTCGCAGTTGAACGTTACCAAGGATAAATTAACTCTGGTAGAGAGGGGGCAATTAGCCGTAACTGGTCAATTGGGCATCGTCAATGATATGCAAGCCAAAATTTACAAAGGGCTTTCACAGGTATCTTCCATTCTTACCAATCTCGCAGACGTACAAGAAATATCAAGAATAACTATTGGTATGACCGACGATATCAATAAAGGGATGGCCGTTGCTGCAAAAAATCCTATTCTTTTGGTTTTTGCTCAAGATCAGGCCAATTACTTCTACACAAGAGCCACCAAATTAGCTTTAGAGGTTAGCCAGTTTGCTTTACAAGGAGGGGAAAAAAACCTGATGGATGCCGGGGAACGAGCCAAGCTCATTCATAAGGTAATGACTGAAATGTTAATCCTTCGCTCTTTAACCTATGGAATGTACAGGGCAATGTATTACGCTCAAATGCGAGGGGTTTTAAGGTCACTTAATCCGTTCCAGGGATATATCAACATGGATGAACGAATTATGAATGATATCCTTCGTAAACGCAAATATTTAAAGTAAATGGCTTATGAAAACATTAATATTCACCCTGTTTGTCAGCTTAATGACCCTACAGGTTAACGCCCAGGTAAACGTTCCGTTATTGCATCAATTAGTAAATGATAGCAAAACAGAAAACAAAAAGCAGATAGATGCTAAGACCGAGCAAAGAAACTCTACCGCTATTGAAGAAAGTAATAGGGGGTTGATGAAGCAGGTTAAAACTAAATATCGCACCCTGCAAGAGCGGTTCGCAAAAATGAGTATTGTATTTGATGCTGCAAACATTGGTATTAGCGCTACTCCTTTAGTCCGGGAGATCATCAAACAGCAACAGGTAATAGTGACTTATGCGCAAAGTGACCCCGTGTTATTGCCCGTAGCATTGGATAGCGAAGTAATATTTGTTAAACGGGCAAATTCCCTTGTCAACTACCTAATCGGCTTATGTGCCACCGTTGGCGATATCAACCAAATGAAAGTCAGCGACCGCAGGATACTTTTTCAGCACATCATAGATGAACTAAAGGCGATATCCTACTTATCGGGCGGTGTTGCAAGAACATTACAGGCAGCAGTCATTAAAAGCAGGGGTACAGACCCCTTTTCGGATTATGTCAACCGTGAAATGGGGGTAGTTGACGATATAATGAACAATGTAAAAATCCTTAAGCAATGAAGCGCCTATTTATACTTATAGCTTTTCTTTTAATAATTAAAGACAGCTTTGCGCAAAGGGTAGTGTTTGACCCCGGGCATTTAAATATAGTTAACTCAAATGCAGCTACAAGACTTGCAGGAGAGTTTGCCTATCACGCATCACTTGAACAAATTCGGAAAAACACGGACGATATCGCCATTAACCTTACCAGTGTTTCTTTGGTGCAAACAATGATACATCGGTCGTTAACAGAGGTTAACGAGGCACTCAAAGACGCTATACAGGTTAAGCAAATGGCGTATCTAATAGATGATATTTACAGATATAGCGGCGAGGCCATCGAACTAGCAAAAGGTAACCCCGAGTTAATGTTGTTTGCAGAAGCATCTACACAGCAGTTAAAATACAGGGGTATTAAAATATTGGGTGATGTTTCATCTATAGTCCTACAGCAAAAAGAAAACGTCCTGATGAACTACAATGTTCGTGATGAACTCTTAAGAAAGGTTATTGATGAACTCCGCATTATGAATGCTTTAATCTATGGCATCCGGCAAAACATGTACTGGGCAAAAGCGCGAGGGGTGATAAAAAGCATTAACCCCTACCGCCAGTATATAGAAAAAGACTTTGCCATTATGGATGATATTTTACGCAAACGCCAAATGATAAAACGATGAATTATGAAAACAACTGTTCTATTACTCATACTTACGGGAATTGGCTTTTCCTGCTTTGCACAAATGATAATTAAAGACAAGGCCATCATCTACCAACAAGAAAGAATGGTATATAAACAATGGGATAAAGACAAGTTTGTCCCTGAATTTAAATGGTACAACCCCGGCTCCTATGCTGCTTACGCTTTAACATGGCTATTGCAGCCGAGTTATAAAAACGGCCCCGATATACGACCACTTCGGGCGGGTGGCGAACAAACACAGCGCCTTGCCTTGGCAGCAGCTATGCAGGTTTCTTCTAACTATTATAAGAAGGAAGCAGATACTTTAAGAAATACCGCACTTGCAGAATTTTATAATTATTCCGGCACAGTGTCCGCCACAGACCCGCTCTATAATCTTTATTATAAAAAAGAGCTTGCTCCTTTAAATAATATTGAAGGTAATGCCTTTAAAAATGTGCCCGCCAATGTAGTACTGTACATGGCCGAAAGTGGCGCTTATAATTGGTATCTCACAGAAATGAACAGCTTAAGGGAGCGATTTGAAAATGCGAAGCGGGTAGATATCGACAGGGGGCAGCGTATTTTATTATACCACCGTATCATGTTAGAGCATCGAAAGTTAGCCGAGAACTGGAAATACAAGTTAGCAATGTCGGAAATGATGCTGTCCTATAAAGAGAAGATGAAGAACAAAATTGAAAAAGGTAACACTTATTTCAACGGCACCACCAAAAGCGAGGACGAGATCATGAACGATATCTTAAAAAACCGAAAAACACTTAAACCATGAAAAAGAAATATGTAGCACTGCTTATCCTGATAGTCGGGATAATGTTCACCAGTTTGAGTGTAAGAGCGCAAACGCCAGTCGGTAATGATCAATATAAAGATGCCGTTAGTTTTTTACAAGGTAATGGTGTTTATGACCGTCCTGTAATGAAATTTTTTGAGGGCATGAGGGATTACGCCTTTGGCAACTTCGCAGCCTTTATCTACGATGCCCAAGGTTTGGCCTGTATTTTTATGCTGATGTTCTTCTCTATCAAATCTTACGAAATGATGTCAGGAGATAAGCAATTAGAGATTATGCCGCTTTTAAGGCCATTTGGCCTAATGATGGTAATTATGTGGTGGGGTGTTTTTTGCAGAGTGCTTGCGTACCCTACCGATCTTGTGGCAGCCAAGGCCGAGGCCATGTTTGGTGAGCAGCAGGACGAAATTAATAACATGCGATTTGAACGAGCCTCGCTAATGATACAGGTTGCCGATCAGCTAATGACCTTTCAAGCAAAAACTGAAATTGCAGCAGACGAGGCTAAAGAAACCAATCAGGGTGTAGGAAAGCAGATCGTAGAAAGCGTTAAAGGATTTTTTGCCGATAATATCTATAATCCTATTGTAGAAATGAAAATCCGGATGCAAACCAGTTTGCAACTATTGGTCACGCAAGCCCTGGAGCTTATTTCGCTATGGATTTTGAGGATTTGCGTTTATATCGTTTTTATGTTGCAAATTATATATTCAACGGTCTTGGTTATACTTGGCCCGTTTTCGGTTGCCGTAAGCGTATTACCCGCTTATCGGGACGCATTCAGTACGTGGGTAGCAAGGTTTGTTTCTGTAAACCTATATGTTGGTGTGGCTTATCTAATCCTTTATATTGTTGGCATGCTTCAACAATACGCCATGAGCGTTGAGATAGAAAAGTACAAATCCTTAGTTAATGGAAGTGGCGATGCTATGGAAAAAATGGCATGGTTGGCAGGTAACGGAGTTTTAAGTTTCGGCCTTGTTATCGTTGCTTTCTTTGTTGGGGCTATCGCCATTACAACCGTTCCGAGCATAAGCACCTGGATAATTTCAACTTCTGGTATTTCTTCGGCAGCATCAACAGCAGCCCGTACCGGCTCACAGGTTGGGAGAGTGGCATCGGCAGCCGTTTTTAAAAAATAACATCTATTAACCACATCATTTGAGGGGCTTGATTTATTCAAGCCCTTTTTATTTAAACCCTTTATTATGCTAATTAAAAATATAGAGAATAAAATAAGGTTAGCCTTATTTATCGCATTAGGAAGCTTTGTCACATCTATTATCATAGTAGTGATAGTTTCATTTTCCGCATATAAACAGGTAAGCAGCGCAAGGGAAAACATTTATATCCTTGATAATAATGTGCCCATCTTAGCAAAGCAAACCAACATGCAGCTTAACAGGCCCGCCGAATATCGGGCACACATTGATCTATTCCACTCCATATTCTTTTCGCTAACGCCTGATGATAAGTATATAGAATACCAAATGAAACGAGCTATGTATTTAGTTGATGAAAGCGGGGCGTTGCAATACAACAACCTTAAGGAGAAAGGCTTTTTTAATTCTATTCTTTCATCAAGCTCTGTTCTAACTCTACAGACCGACAGCATTCAGCTTGATATGGTCAACAAGCGGTTTATCTACTACGGCAAGCAGATTATTGATAGGCGAAGTTCAACGGTTACACGTTCGCTGATCACAACGGGCAACCTTAAAGATATCCCAAGAAGCGACAATAATTCGCACGGAGTATTGATAACCAATTGGAAAACACTTGAAAATAAAGACTTAAGCAATGTTCAAAAGAATCAGTTCTAAAGTAGACCCCGATGCAACAGTTGCAAAGGAGATACGCAAAGAGTTTGGGAAATACTTTGACCAGGCAACAGATAGCCGGAACAGGTTTTTTAAGTCCTATCCCAAACAGATATTTATCGGCATGGTTGCTCTGATCGTCGTTTCGGGCATTGTCTGTTTTTTAATCCTTACGCCCAGTCAACGACAGAAAGAAAAAATGCCTGATTTTTTCAAGGGGACTACCCATGTTGGCAATGAGGTTACAGATGGTGTCGGCCAGATCATTGACCTGGGAACAAGGATATCAGATTTAAATACCCTACGAAAACAAGTTGAAGCAGTTTTGGCAAAGCCGAAATTATCTCATGCCGATACGGTTTTTTTAGAAAAGGCCATTCAGCAATTGGAACAAAGTAATAAACCACGTAATCAACAGAAGCCATGAAAATAGATTTTAAAAAACCGAAGTATGTTATACCCATAATCATACTTCCTTTCCTTTTCCTGTTTTTTTATGCTTACAAATCTTTTAGTAAGGGTGAGGAAAAAAAGGTTGAGAATAAACCCGAATTACAATCAGACGTAGCAAGCGTTTCCGAAGATATTAAGAACAAGGAACTGGGGAATAAGCTTGACGCCTTTAAAGATAAATACAAGAATGGCGACGGTTATACGGCAGTTGGGACATTAGATGAAGACCCGACGGCATCGGGCGTATTGGAAGGCCAGTATAATGACCGTGAAAAATACGTATTAGACAGTATAGATGCCGCTTACAAAGCCAGGTTTGGCAAGGCTCCCAATTCAAGCGGTAGCAGTTATTCAGGCGCAGGTCGAAACGCTGTACCAAGAAGCATGTCAGCCTATGAAAGCAGAGGGGGCAGCAACACTCTAAGCCGAGAAGATCAGGAATTAGCAAACGCCCTATCAAATTTAAAAGGTACAGGCAATTCCGGTAGGACGCAGCAGGGGGGACAGAACCCCAAGGAAAAGTACGAAGACCCAATGGCGCTGTTTCGTGAGCAGATGAAGCTTATTGATAGCGTAGGGAAATCAAACGACCCTGATTATAAAGCCCAAAAGGAGAAAGAAGAATTACTTAATAAGGTTGACAAGCAAGTCACCAAAATGCCAAAGCTGGATGTTGAAAAAGCTTCGAATATGAATGATGCTTTTAATACTGTTCAGGTAGCCAAGAAGAATGATTTTATCAAAGCGATCATAGATCAGACCGTTACAGGATATGCAGGTTCAAGGGTTCGCATCCGCTTATTAGAGGATATTAAAGCAGGAAAGCACCTCATTAAAAGAGGCACCTACATCTATGCCCTGATATCGGGCTTTGATCAACAACGGGTAAAATTAACGGTAACGTCTGTTATGACAGATGATAAGATCCTGCCAGTCAAATTAGAATTATATGATTTGGACGGAATGCAAGGGCTATTTGTTCCGGCATCGGCTTTCAGGGCCTTTACAAAAGAGGTAAGCGATTTAGGTTCAAGTATTCAGATGCAGCAAGACCCATCAAGCGCAAATCAACTTTACATGAGTGCTTTATCAAAACTGTTTACTTCCACTTCAACAGCCATTTCAAAATTGATCAGGCAAAACAAAGCAAAGTTAAAGTACAGCACATTCGTGTACCTCATTGACCCGGACGAACTAAAAGAACAACAACAAAATTACTAAAGCACAGACCCATGAAAAAGATACTTATATTATTATCAATGGTTTTCCTTTTAGCCTTTAATGGCTACTCACAGGGAAAAATTAAGGACGGTACACTACAAAAAAGTAAGCTTGAAAAGATTTACATAACGCAGGATGTATCATTGCACTTTGTTTCTCCCGAACCAATTCAATACGCTGATATTTCTACAAAAAGCATGTTGGGCGACCTTCCAGTTAAGAATGTATTAAGAATAAAGTTCATTCCTGATAGCGCAAAGCATTACGGGTTTGTAAATCGAAGCCTGGGAATTGTTACCATTGTTGGAGAAAAATTTATCGCCCAGTATGACGTTTGGTACACAGAAAATGAAGAAAGTGTTCAGACGCAAATTGAAATCCTGCCCAAAAACACAAATCCTTTAGATGTGGGCAATATCCCTATGTCACAGACCGACCTTCATAATTATGCTTTGCAAACGCTAAAAAAAGGGACTAAAACCCACGCCATCCGCTCGTCAGCTTATGGTATGGATGCACAGGTTAATAATGTCTATACGGTAGATGATTATGTTTTTATTGACGTGACATATTCAAATAATACAAATCTTAAATATGATGTAGACGAGTTTCGTTTTAAAATTGATGATAAGCGGATTACAAAGGCTACAAACGTGCAGTCGATTGAGGTAAAGCCAGTTTATCAGCTTTATGATAAAGCATCTTTTAAAAGGACTTACAGGAACGTATTTGCATTTAAGAAATTCACCTTTCCCGATAACAAAGTTTTAGCCATTGAGCTTACGGAAAAACAAATTTCTGGTCGTGTGATCACCTTACAGCTTGATTATTCAGACGTACTTAACGCAGATACTCTATAATGAAAAAGGCATTAATATTTGCCTTTATATTTATGGCAGCCATAAATGTTAAGGCGCAGAACGGAACTAAGTTTTTCAGCTTAAGGGGTGGTTGGGTTGCAAAGAACGCATTCACGGGAACGCTAAGTTTTGATATCAGCACAAAGTATTTTAATCAAAATGAAATCTTCGCTGAATACTACCAAAACTATAAAAACCATGACCTTAAAACCATCATGGGTGGCTTTGTACTTAAACCTGTTATGTTTAGAAGCGGTAATACTGCTTTAAGGTTTAGGTTGGGCGCAGGGATAGGTTCTACAACCCGAAAGTTTGTCGCAGCCCCACAGCTTGGCTTAGAGTATGCTCAAAGCATCGGAAAGGGTTTCGATCTTCTTATAATCAACCGTAATCAGGTCTTGTTTTGGGGTGACAAAGCGGATAAATGGCGCATTGGCCTTGAAGCAGGTATCAGGATACCAATAAATTAAAAAACAATGGAAAGTATAATTCAACAACCGCCAATTGTCAGGCTGCCACATCTTGGCTTTATAGCAACGGGTATCGCCCTTGTTGTTTTGGCCCTGATAAGCGAGCCATATATTTTTCAAGGCAAAACGGGCATCATTGTATTTGCAATTGCCTTTGGCCTGTTAATGGTCGAAGGTACTTTGTTTACTGTCATTATTCGTTCGATGGTATATAAAAAGACCAGGTTAATCAACTGGTCAAAGAAAAATAAGATTATAGCCTTTGTAGTTATTGTAGCAGCCTTTTTTTGGACGTTGATGTTATATGAAATCTGCAAAGTAGTTTACCACAACGTATTTGCTTAAAGGGCTTAATAGCCGAATCATTAAGGAAGATGGTAAGTAATTGCCATCTTTTTTTATACCCTAACTTTTATAAAATGGAAGAGAAAAAGGAATTACAAAAGCTGCACGGGATGCTACAATTCGTAGTGTATTTGTTGGTTTTTTTTGAAATTATAATATTCATCTATGCAGATCGAATATTTATTTCAGGGAAGTTCGGCAATGGCCTTGCACATATTTTTGAAAAGCTGTCACAAATGGCGCTCTATAAAAACATCTTTTATAGTAAGTTCACCATCTTAGTTATTATCTGTTTGGTTTCAATCGGAACGTTAAGCAAAAAGAAGCTTGAATTAGACCCTAAAAAACATATTGTTTACCCTTTAGTAATCGGCCTTTTGTTTTTTTTCGGTAGTATATGGTTTTTAAATCAACACGGGAACGATGCCTTTCCCTATACTTCATGGTACAATGTTGGATTTATAGCAGCTTCATTGATAGGTGCCGTTCTTATTCATACCTCAATGGATAACATTTCAAAAATCATACATAGCGGTTTTGGTAAAGACGAATGGAATGTTGAAGGTGAAAGCTTTATGCAGTCGGTTAAAGCGGATATTACCCCCTATTCAGTTAATATCCCGATGCAGTTCTATTATAAAAAGAAAGTGTATAACGGTTTTATAAACGTGGTAAACCCGTTTCGGGGAACTATCCTGATCGGAACGCCGGGTTCTGGAAAATCTTTTGGGGTTGTTAATCCTTTTATCCGGCAAATGATAGCCAAAGGTTATACCATGTGCTTATACGATTTTAAGTTTCCCGACCTGGGGCAAATTGCCTATTACCATTACCTGTTAGCCAAGCAGAATAATAAGATTAAAGACTACCAGTTTAACGTTATTAATTTAGACAAGGTTGAAAAAAGCCGCAGGATAAACCCCTTACGGGCCGACTACATAGAAACCCTTGCTGATGCATCGGAAACAGCAGAAGCAATCGTAGAAAGCTTGCAAAAAAGTGATAGTAGTGGAGGAAGCGAGAAGTTTTTTACTCAATCCGCAGTAAACTTTTTAGCATCCTGCATATTTTTCGTTTCACGCCATGAAAAAGGCAAGTATTCGACATTTGCCCACTTATTGGCATTTTTAAACCGAACATACGAAGAAATCTTTACCTGTCTGAATACCTATCCCGTACTTGAAAGTTTGTTATCTCCCTTTGCTTCGGCATTACAGAAAAAAGCTTACGACCAGTTGGAGGGTCAGATCGGTACATTAAAGATTTTTATTTCAAGGCTAAACACCGAGGAAACTGCCTGGGTATTTTCAGCAGATGATTTTAATTTAAAGATCAGCGACCCGAAACACCCATCAATACTAATTTTGGCAAATAGCCCCGCAACCCAAAATATCAATTCAACTTGTTATTCTGTAGTGGTAAACCGCCTAACGAGGCTTATTAATACCAAGGGCAATTTACCTACAGCAATTATTGCGGAT
Organism: Pedobacter antarcticus; assembly: GCF_900103515.1. Lineage (NCBI taxonomy): Bacteria > Pseudomonadati > Bacteroidota > Sphingobacteriia > Sphingobacteriales > Sphingobacteriaceae > Pedobacter > Pedobacter antarcticus. The sequence goes on along the minus strand of NZ_FNGZ01000015.1, from coordinate 16,480 downwards.
GAAGCCCCTACCCTGTTTATTCATAAAATTGAAAATTTGATCTCAACGGCAAGAAGTAATAAGGTGGCGGTATTGTTGGGTTTGCAGGAGTTGCCCCAGTTAAAGCAATTGCAGGGTAAAGACACCGCTACAACTATCACCGCAGTAATCGGCAATGTAATATCGGGTTCGGTTAGGAATAAGGAAACATTAGACTGGTTAGAGCGCCTATTCGGAAAGAAAAAACAAATAGGCGAAGGCTTAAGCATTGACCGCTCCAAAACATCGGTATCCCTAAATGAAAAATACGACCCTCTTATTCCTGCCGGAAAAATCGCCCAGTTAGGCACGGGTGAATTAGTTGGTTTGATTGCCACAGATGTAAACAATGATTATACAGGCAAGCACACCACATCAAACGTTCATTGCAAAGTCAATCTTAATTTGGCAGATATACAACGGGAAGAAAAAGGATATCGGGAGTTGCCCAACTTCTATGACTTTAAAGGCACCAAAGCAAAAATCTTAAATAGTAATTTTCTCAAAATCCGCAAAGACGTAGAAGGTATCATTCAGTACTATTCTAATTAATGCTATCATACTTAAAGCGGAGCATCCGCAGATCAGGGCAGCGCCACCAGTTAAATGATAGTAAATATTTTTGCCGGCACGAAGATCCTCAGCTGTATTTGATAGCATTTATTGTTCCTGGAGATCTTCCGGAGGAAAGATAATGATAGCAGTTTGGTTCTCTGCAGAGACCAGGTACAATCATTCTGATAGTATAATTCATTGGCCGCCCGGTTGATCATTTACCTTTTTGATAGTAAAGCGTATGAAACACTTTAAAATTTTATTTCTCACTTTTTTTCTTTTTGCTGTAAATGGCTATTCCCAAGAGTTCAACTCTATTATAAGTTTAGAGGATATTAATACCATAGCCGTTAAGAAGAAAAGCATTGTCAAAGACACGGTTGTCAAACTCAAAATTGTTAAGGACACCGTTTATACCTCAAATTATTTACCCGAGCGAGAACCCCTCGAATTGTCTTCTTTGCCTTTGGCAAATATTAAACTTACTTCGGGATTTGGGTACCGCATTCATCCCATACTGGGAAACCTGAAATTCCATAACGGAATTGACCTTTCCGCACGTCAGGCTAATATCTATTCGGTTCTTCATGGAACTGTTGTAATATCAAGCTATGATGATATCATTGGCAACTACGTTGTCGTAAATCATGGTTTTTATGAAACGACCTACGGCCATTTATCAGTAAGATTTGTCAAGGCCGGGGATTTGGTAAAAGCAGGAACAATAGTAGGCCGTAGCGGTCGAACAGGCCGAGTTACTGGGGAGCATTTGCATTTTATAGTAAAGCATAAGGGGCAAAGTATTAATCCCCTTCCATTCCTAAAGGAAATTTTAACAGTAAACCGAAAAGAGCAACTAACCAATTTTCTAACCCAAAACAAGTGATTATGTCAGTTAAGACCAAAACAGAAATTTCATTGCAAAATAAATTGCAGCTTGTGGCCGAGGGCGCAAGTATAGAACTCAATAAAGCCGAAGCAGAATTATACGGTGTAGATGTTGCAGACGTGCTTCCTGATGAAGATTTGGAGGACGAGGGAAAGGAGGCCACCAATGGCTACTGAAACAAAGAAAATGTATGAGTTGGTTGCCGAAAAGATCATCGAGCAGCTTAAGCAAGGAATTGCCCCTTGGCAAAAGCCCTGGAATAGTGCCGGAACTGATTATAGTATGCCCTATAATGCCGTTACGGGCAATCCATACAAAGGTTTAAATGCTTTGTATCTCCATTTGTTCAGCCCTTATGGTGACCCACGTTGGGCAACCTTCAAGCAAGCTGAAAGCGAAGGTTGGCAGGTACAAAAGGGGGCAAAGGGGTTTATGATAAACTTTGTAAAGACCCATGATCTAAGAACTAAGCTTGACGAAAACAAACGGCCAGTCATTGGCACGGATGGAAAACCCGTGAAAATTAAAGTGGAATTAACCAGTCCCATTGTTACCAAAGCATGGGTATTTAATGCAGAGCAAATTAAAGGTGTGCCACCTTTACCAGTTAGGGAGATAAGAGATAATGAACTATGGGAAAAGGTTGCCAGAGCAGAAAGTATCGTTAAGTCTTCGGGCGCAAAAGTGGAGCATGTTGCAGGTGACAGGGCTTATTATGCGCCTCTTTTTGATAAAATAAATATGCCGGAGCGCCCCCAGTTTGAAACAGCCGACCGCTATTATTCTACCCTACTGCACGAGTTAGGCCATTGGACAGGCCATCATTCCAGGCTTGACAGGGAGTTGGTCAACAGGTTCGGAACGCCTGATTATGCTCGAGAGGAATTGCGGGCAGAAATCGCTTCCATGATTTTAGGTAATGAACTTAAAATAGGCCATGACCCCAAACAACATATTGCTTACGTTGATAGTTGGATTAAGGTTTTAACCGATACCCCTTATGAAATCCATGCAGCAGCAGCCGATGCACAGCGCATATTTGATTATGTTATGGCCTTTGAAAAGAAAATCGAGCAAAATCAGGAGACTACAAAAGCACAGGAATATAACCCAAATACTTTGCAGGCCGGGGATAAAATCAAATACAACACTACCACATACGAAGTATTGGAGGCCGATAAAAAAACCTTTTTGATACAGGACTTATCAAATAAGCATAAAGTGCAGCTTACAGTAAATGACGGGCTTTTTAACTCTTTGGTGGAGGTCAAAAGAACCAATAGAAATGCAGTTTCAGTGCTTGATGCAGTTGAAAAAATGACCAAGGAACCTGATTATAGTATTTCGACCACACGGGAATTTGTTGCCCAGGGGGACAATAGTTTCAAAAGAAAAATCTAATCAAAATCTTAGTAACATGAAAGAACAATTAAATAATCAATTGCCTTTAAAAGACCTCGAAAATGTGGGTTTGTATAAAGAAGGTTCAATCACTATGGACAGGGAAAACATTAATGCCTTGAAGCGTGGAAACATGACCGACCTTGTTGAACTTAAAAATGTAGGTTCTGAAATTGAATCAATGAAAGCACGACTATCCGTCGTAGATCAGGATGGTGAAAGTAAATTAAGGATTGACCCTGTTTATAATGAGATACAAGATCATCCGCTTTTGGAAACAGAGGAAAAGGAAAATCTTGTTAAAGGCGAGCAAGCCAACGTTAAAAAAACAGGCTCAATATACGGTACTATAGTTTCCCACGGTAGAGACTTCTTCAATTTCGACCCGACAGAAAAACCGAATTATTATATAGAAATAGCTAAAAACGACAATACTACAAAGCATGTTTGGGGGGTAGATTTAGAAAGGGCTTTGAGCGAATCGGGACATAAAATTGGAGACAGGGTAAAGCTGAATAATTTGGGCAACAGACCTGTAGAGGTTTCCGCTCCGGTCAAAAATGACAATGGGGAAGTAACTTCCTTTGAAAAGAAGATAGTAAACCGTAACACTTGGGAGGTTGTAAATGCCAGAGAGATTAAGCCTAATGAGCAAGATCGCAGTTCTGTCATAGAATATGACCCGCAAACTAAACAGTTTATGAGTTACAATCCGGCGAAATTGAAAGTACCAGAGGCTATCAATAACGAGAAGCTCGATTTTGAGAAAAAGCGAAAGCTTAGAGAAGGTGAGGTTATTACCTTGGCCGACGGTACAGAAGTTCAGTATAGAACGACTGATAAAAACGGCCTACGATCAAATCGAAGCGCCTTAGTACTGTCGCTTCTTTTGGATGGGGGCTTAAGCTACCTATTGGTTACGGGTATAAGCCGTTTGTTGGGCAAACAGTCAGCAGAGGAACAATCATATTCCAAGGGGTATTTGACAGCCTTAAAGGAGGTTGAAAAACTATTGGAGCGCAAGCAACAAAAATTCCCTAATGATAAATCAATAGCCAACGAAATAAATGTCGTAAAGCATGAATTTAGCAACGCTTCGGCAATGTCACCCGCACAATTGAACACTTTAAGTATTAAAGATGCAGATGATGTAATGAACGAGAAAAACGTTAACGACCCCGATCATGGCAAAAATAACCCTGTAGGCGAAGATGAAAACGATATCGAAAATTCAAGAGGCCGAGGCAGATAAAAGCTTTAGTCCCCTACTTTCAGTTTTAGGCGTTGGACTTGCGGTCCAGCGTCTTTTTAATAATTCATTGCATTTTGACCATGCCGGAAGATTGGTTTTTAATTACTATGCTAATGGCGATCTTAAAGATAGTGAGTTGTTCGGGTTTAAAACCGTAAAACTCGTTTGTACAAACGGCCTTTGGTTTGCCGGAGATCAACACAAACCAACAAATGTTTTTTTGTTTTTTTCAGCTATGGAGGCAATTGCATTTGCCCATCTGAAAAGCTCAAAGTTTAACGATTTTAGCCGTTGCCTGTTTGTCGCTTTGGGTGTTTGCCCCTCAAAACAACAAATTGACCTGCTTAAAAAGAAATTTAAAGAAAGTAAGTTTCATACAGTATTTACCAATGATATAATCGGTAAAATTTATGACTGCAAAGCTTCGCTTTGGCTTACAAACAAAGATTGCTCATTTGCCCTGGGCAATGACATTGTTACTGCCGTTACCAACGCAACGCCTTTCAAAACGGTAAGCATCAACCGAAACCAATTCTCTTATTTTTCATTTCATAGGCAACTTGGCAAGCGGAGTAATATTAAAACACACAAACCGAGCGATAAAAAATATTTGTCTTTTTTGGGCTATTTGGCCCAAAAAAACGGTTTCACCTAAAATTATTATGTATCAATATATCAATATCTCATATATGGAAAATATCGCTAAATGCCCCGTTTGCAATCAAGGTAATTTGATAGAAGGGGCAAAGGGTTATATGTGTAACCATTTCAAAAGTATAGATGATAAATGCAGCTTTACGATTTTTAAAACGTATTTCGGAAAGGAAATGACATGGAAGATTGTTGAGCAGCTTGCCGATCAGAAAGAAACTGATTTTTTTGATGATCTGATTAACAAAGAAAATAAGCCGTTTTCTGCTAAGTTGGTTATTGATGATGGAATTATTAAGCCTCATTTTCAGGATAAGTCATTAGACACTCCCTGCCCTAAATGTGGTAAGCAGGTGCGGATTTCCCATAAAACCTTTATTTGCGAGGACTTTTTTAATAATAAGGAGTGCGATTTGTATATAAACAGGAATGTTGCAGGTGTTCTTCTATCAGAAAATGAGGCCGAGGTTCTTTTAAATGGCAGCTCTACGGATTATAGAATAGATTTTTTAAGCAACAGCCAAAAAACGTTTGGCGCTAAACTTTTTCTTGATGATAGCTTTCAGGTAAAGTTTGATTTTGAGTTGACTAAATGTCCTAAGTGCAAAACAGGAAGTATTTCGGTGAACCCCTGGGCATACGGATGTTCTAATTATAAGAATGATCAGATAAGGTGCGAGTTTACAGTTTGGCGTGAGATTTCGGGCAAGAAGATCTCGCTTAAGGATTTTTTGGATTTATGCCAAAAAGGTAAGTCGGATAAAACACAATTTAAGCCTAAGAATAGTGATGAATATACGGGTTCTATCAGTTAAATCACGACTATAAACTTGAAATAGTTAAAAGTTCCTAAAAAAAGATTTGGGCATTCCTACGCTCGAGGCTTGCACGGGTCATCCGTTCATATCTTTTTGACCCACCCCCTATTTTGTAATTTAAGTAACCGTTTTTTCCCTTTGGTCAGCCACGTTTACACAAATTACAAACGCACCTCATAATAAGGCAACTTCTCCATTTCACAAAAACCACGTTACGGTAAACCTTCACCGGGTGTTTGCTGCATTCGAAATTCCCTTAACATGAGTTAACCCAGTCAAAAAGGATAACCACTTCTACCCCTGATGCTCATTTAATAGATATTATTTACTAACCCACTTTAAAATCAAAACGTAATGGACAGAAACCAAGGAGACATTAACCCCTTAACAGATTTTGGGGAAACAGATTTTACCGATGAATTAATAGATTTTTTTGAACAAAAGCAAAATTCAAAAACGGATAAGAACGATGCTAAAATCAAGCCCGAAAACATAGGAATCTCGAATAATCAAAACTTAAATTATAAAAAAATGGAAATTCTCCCAAACCCCGTTCAGGTCATTCCCCCGAATGCAGAACAGAAAGAGCTTTTCGAAGCACCATTTAAAGGAAGCAAGGACACAACAGTTTCCCTTGAAAAACCAAAACTTACACCAGAGCAGTTGACTTCAATTCCCGATGTGATCGACGGTCACCAGTTGTCGGTAAAAGACAAGTACGATCTTCTTTTAGATGCACTCGTTGTAGATCAGAGGGATGTGTACTACTTTGTCGATGATAAAGGGTATATTATGAGACATTTTACAGAAGAACCAACAGATAAGGACAAGAGATTTGTTAATTTTGAGGATGTAACTTTTGATATGAAGAAAACTCAACTTAATGAACAGAATTTTGAATACCTTAAAAAAAGCCTTAAATATCTTGGCTTCGGGGAAAATCTCAATTCTGCATTAGAAGTTCGGTTAAAAGAGGGTTCGGATAAATTTACCCTGGGTGCTTCGGCTGCATTTGCTACGCCGAACGCAAAGGATATGGTAAATTATGAATTGCGGTTTAGTAAAAGCAAAACTACCGACAACTATTTTTTAAACGACTATCAGGCAACCCTTGAAAAAGGCAATGCCAACGGCACGGTACAAGAGCCTGTAAGCCGTGTGTTTACCTTAAACAAGGGGAACGACATAACAGCCAAAGAAGCTTATAACCTTCTTTCAGGCCGTTCTATTCAAAAAAATGCGGAGATTACAAGTAAATTCGAAATTCGTGCAGGCTTTTTGACCCCCGCAGAAGCGAAAGTTTCAACAATGCCGGAAGCAAGGGCTAAAGTTCAAGAATTGGTCAAGGCAAATAAAAATGTTGATTATGAAATATGGCACCAAGACGCAGTAATTAAACGGTTTGATGCTAAAGGTAAAGACATAACCGACAAATCTGTAGCAAGGGAAAATCTCGCCCTGGTACACTCTTTCATCCATAAAAACGATAAGAGCAACGACGATATCCCTTATGATGTTAAGGATATGGCGGGTGCAAGACAAATGGTGAAGGAACTTACTAAAGATAAGAATACCGCCAGCTTAACACTTACTGAAAAAGGAATACCTGTTGCCAGATTTGATGAAAAGGGCAAGGAAATAGACTTGCCCCCAACAAAAAGAAAAGAAGAAGTTTGGATGAAGCTTGATTTTGAAAAGAAAAACGATCAGGGCGATTTCCCTTTTAAAACGTTCTTTAAAAACTATGGCTTTGACCTGGATAAAGCTGTTACCGCCCATCCAATAAAAGAACTTAACGACCCCGACCATCGGGAACGGTTAATGTCCTCTTTGAAAAGGGGTAACCTTCAATCTGTAACCCTCGAGAAGAACGGTACAGAAGAAAAAGCTTTTGTAGCAGCAAGCCCCCAGTTCAAAAATCTTAGCCTTTACGATAAAGACCTTAAGCTTGTGTATGAAAAGCAACAAGAAATAAAGGGTCAGAACCAGGAAGATAAAGGCTACCAACGAAGCCGATAATATGAACAGTATCGGCATCCCAAATCAGGAACGATACTTACAATTAAGCCCCACCATTTCCTACTGCTTTTTATCAGTCTTTGGATTGTTATTTATAGCGGTAGCATTATTGGTCGGGGCTTTTTGGTTGAACATACTTTGTTTACCCGCAATTGTAGTATTGGCTATTGCATTTTATCGGTTCTTTTATATCCGCTTAACGCTTTATATTCTTACAGCAGAAACCTTAAAAATAAGGACTGGAATATTCAGCTATACACTTATAACACTTGAATTATATAGGGTAAAAGATTACGTCATAAAGCAAAACCTTGTTGTGAGGATGTTGAAAATTATGACCTTGACCCTATTTACAACCGATAAACAAGACGTTGTAATTGCCTTAAATGGCATCCCTCAGTCAAACCTGAATGACACGATAGGGATTTGGTACAGCGTGCGCGAGCAAAAAGTAAAATCATTGAAATCAATTAGAAATTTAAAATTACCACCTATGAAAAAGTTATTAAGCCTTTGTATGTTAGCACTGATGTTTGTTTCATGCAGTAAAGACAATGACCCGGATATACAAACTAAGTCAGAAAAGAAAGTAAGGGTTGAAGTTGAGTTTTCCGGCAGCTATCAAAATTACCAGTTACTATTTACCATTAACTCATTGACCAAGGGAAAGGGCACATTTGTTGAGCCAATGATCAACATCCCGACAAACACACAATGGACACAGGTTATATCACAAGGCAATGCGTATAATTATATAGCTGATTTGACCAGTAGTAAGTTTGTTGTAGAAAGCAAAGAAGCGGTTAACAGGTTGGGGTTTTTGTTGTCGGCCACACAAACCAAGAACACCGATGATGCCGCCCAAACACCTATTTCTGCCTCAATAAAAGTATATGCAGAAAATAAGCTGATTGAAACCTATAATTACAAAGCTTTACCAGTTGGGCAGGTAACAGAACCCGTTTCACAAAATTTAGATATTTCAGCTTACTAATCTTTTTTCTTTTAGCCGTTCCGTTTTTTAATTAGATCATGGGCGTTGGCCGAAGCCAACGCCTTTTTTCGTTTTACATCTTTGCTATCATAGTAGTGCCGGGGCATCCGCAGATCAGGACAGGCCACCGTAAATACTGATAGCATTTTTTTCAATGGCCGCCAGGTGCAGCTTTGGATTATGATAGCAAATTACTTTGCTCGAGAAAATCCGGAACACCTTTTATGATAGTATTATTTATTGGCCGAGCGCCTGATCAGGGCATTTTTTGATAGCACCTTAAATAAAAGAAATCTTTATCGTAACGACTGGGGAGTTACCCTAAATAGATTTAAAAAATATTCACCTTCATTGAAGCATTAAAAGCTTCGCTATTAATGATAAGAAACATCCACCGAAATTTTTATTCCGGATGGATACTCTAATGTAACTTCTTTTTGTTCAAACCTACCTATGCGAAAAATGCGGCATGGAATGCGGACAGCACCAGACCGAACATTGCCAGGAGTGTGCCAAAGCCTGTAGCGAATGCGCAGAGGAATGCCGGAAAATGGCAACTTAAGTTTTAAAATGCAGGCAGGCCTGCATTTTTTTTTAATTCTTTAATAAGTTTACAACAGAATATTTCCGGTATGAATAAGATCCAGATCTTTGCTGCGCCCACAATAAAAGCCCTGCAATCAGAAATAAACGAATGGATGGCCGACAATAAGGATGCACATATCGTGGAAACCAATATAACCAGCCTGGCAAAGAGCAGTGTTTCAGCTTTTGATGAAAAAAAGAAGGGGTATATGCCGTTAATATCCTGTATACCCCGCAGACCAGAGCGAAGAAGAAAGCGTACTGCAAGCTTCTATGCAAATGCCAACCGAACTGACCGATCCAAAAGTTATAGAAAGCGAGAGCAATTAAAAAGTTTTTCCATAATAGGTATAAAGATCAGTTTCGTAAACTTCCGGTATTGGTTTAGAGAGGTCATATTCAGGGCTGTTTTTTACAGCATCTACCGGAAGATCCACATACACAGCCGAATTTGACCATTGTATATCCGTGATCCATTTGGGTGATATTAAAACTTTTTTTCCGGGAAACCAGTTTCCGGTATCCACAACCATAAAGCGCAGCGTCCAGCTATTGTCATCCATAACAAAGTCCTCTACCTCGCCGATTTCGCCATCGGTAGCATGGATCTGGTAGCCCTTAACTTCACTGGTACTGCGCAGGTGCGGATCACCTGTTTGCTGATCAGGGTTTGATGCAGCTATGCTTTCTTCCAGTGGTGTCATGGTTTCTGCCATACCGGTCATGCCCATACCACCGTAAAAACCTACCCCGCCAATTCCGTAGTACGGCCAGGCATAATGACTGTACAATTCGATCTCCTGCTGGCGGGAGACGGGCTTTTCCGTGTCGATATCGGGACTGTTTTTTACCTGTTCCTGGGTAAGATTAACAGGGAAGATCTTATTTTTCCAATCAGGTTGATTTACTGCCGACGGAGAAATAAGCACTTTACGGCCGGATAGCCAGCCCCCTGTTTTTACGACCAGGTAACGTATTGTCCAGGTTTCATCATCAAAATAAAAGTCTTCCACTTTTCCGATTTCGCCGTCGCTAGCCCCAATATGGAAGCCAACAAAACTTTTTACATTGTATAACATAGTTTTAGATTTAAGCAGTGTATATAAAAACAATTTAATAAATAATAAGGATAGATCCCTCAACGAGCAATGATGCCTTAAATCGCTGCTGTAACCAATATAGCTACCAATACCCAAAAGAAAATACTGATGGTTAAAACAGCAGCTACCGCAGTTTCTTCATCTTTTTTCAGGTCTACGGGTGTTTTATTTGCCATGGCGCTTTTGGCAGTTACTGGTGATGAGGGCGCAGCAGCGGCAATCACCAGGGCGAATGTAATGGCCGCAAGCAGCCCCGGAGCCCAATAATACCCCCATGCTATAGACCCGGACGGGGCCACCCATTCTCCTGCGCCCAAGGCAATAAAAAAAGAAGGAAGAAAAAAATCCATAACCCATTCCAGGGGCCCGTATTTTAAAGATCAAACTAAAGACCGCTGTTAAAGTAACAGCATAAAAAAGCGCGAATGCAATACCGATGAATTCCATAGCGTAAATTTTAAAGGGGATTAAAATTTGATTTCTTTTAAAGCCCTATAACATTTAACCGGCATGTAATGTTTCGTTCTTTTTAATCTTAGCTTAATAAGCCGCTCTACCGCATTGAAGATTTGAAAGCGGTATGAACATTCAACCGTAAAAATTACCGGACTGTTAATTAAACAATTAGCATGGTTTTTACGCTACATTACGTGAAGCTTTTTTGGGTGGTTTTTTAGGAAACCTGAGATATACCCATTGAACTTGATCTGGGTAATACCAGCGAAGGGACAAAAAAGCTCCTGGGGTTTTGGCTTAGGCCAAGCCCCTTTTGATTTTAAGATAAGCAAGAAAATCCCCGTGTTTAATTGTTTTAAGCATGATAGCATATTTTTGTGCCGGCAGCGAGATCCGCTCGACTGTTTGATAGCATTAAGTTTTCCTGAAGATCTACCAGGTTATTGTTTATGATAGCATTATCTGTCAACTTCATAAAGTCGTTATCAGTGAACCGCTTTATTTTTAGTAAGCAAAGGTACAACTGATCGCTTTATAACCATCAAGGGTATATAAACGGCTCGTTCCTTACCGCCCTTGACGGTTATGCTTCCAGTCTACCCCATGCAATAAAAATTTAAAGCTTATTATCATGGAAACGACCATTCATCAAGAATTTTTAACAGAAAACCACTACACAAAAAACATAGGTAGCACCAAAGTAGATGTACATTTCAGATTTAAACCATTTAATGTGCTTAAGGAAAACGGCCTACCTTGTATATCCCATTTACAGGTTAGCTATATCAATCAGGTTACGGGCAAGAAAAATGGCAAATCACATTTTTTTCATCCTGAATCGCTTTATGGCTATACCTGCTTTAAAACATTTGCCGAGGATGCAATTAAACACTTTATTAAAGAGCAATACATTGTTATTGATACAGAAGCACAGTATTCACTTTTCTAATACATTGATAGCAAAAGTTATTCCTGGAGAAAGTCCGGGTGTGACTTTTTGATAGTAAAATTTCGTGGCCAGCTCCGGCAGCTCTTTCCGTTTTGATAGCATTCCCCTATATATAGAGGGTGTTCCCGATTAAAGAATCATTGGGGAGTAGTCATATTTTAGTTTAGATACAAAGGTCGGCCCTAATCCCGAAACGTGGGCTGCCCCCTCACCATCACACCAAATAATTTAAAAACAAAATGGGTATCCCTGGGGGAACCCCACCGCATTTTCTTTCCAAATTTTTTGCACTAATTCGGTTTTAGAACCGGAATGCCGCATATAAACTAATTCAGGTTTATGATAAAATTCAATAAAATGGAAGAATTTAGGTTAAACAGCACTTACGAATTTAATCAGTTTGCGGGCGGTTCAGAAAGCATTTACAAATACATTTTTGGGGTACATGTAACAGAGGGGGTAAAATACCTTGCTGATACTTATGAATGTTATTGGTTGCTTGATTTAATTAGTATCCATTCAAGGGATATTCGGCAGGCCCAGGAGTTTCAGGTTTGGATATTAAAGCGAGTGCGCAACAACAGCTTTAAACTTTCCGTAGAGGATGGAAACAAAAACGTCATTAAAGAAATAAATATTCAGTTTTCCGATTTTAAAGCAAACGAAGTACATCTTTGGTTAGAAAACGAGGTAATTCATTTACCGAATGAGCACTAAATACCAAGCCCCTTTGGGGCTTTTTTTATGGCCGTATTACCTTCGGTCGAAATACTATAATGCAATTTGGTTACTTGTCGTTCCCCGCCCTACCCTATCGACCTTTTGGTAAATAAACAGCAAAAGAAAAAATGCTTATTTTTACATATGCACTTTACACCCTAAAAGTTCTATTATTTAAGATATATTGATATCTTTGTATATTGATATCAAAATTTATGTTCATGGAAAATAACGTACAAACAGATAAAGCAAAAGAATTAAGTTACAGCCTGTCAAGGGTTGATCGAAGCGTTGCCGACAACCTGATGGATATTGATAATAGCTTTGAGGGTGATGCGCAAAACGTTTTGGATTTCATCATTTTCATGAGCAAGAAGCTCAATAACAACCTTTTTGGCTATACGAAGTTCACCATTAAAGAATATAGCGAATTTACGGGTATCAGCGCACCTAACCTTTGCGCTATTCATCCCGATATAGCCAGTGGCCGTGTTAAGGCCCCGGTTTATGAAGGGCATAAATTTGAAAGTGTACTTGACTATACGCTTTACCGAATGCTAAGAACCAATATCCTATTTTCCAAAGTGCATGATTATAGAGAAGATGGCAAGATCATCAAGCTTGAAAACTTCCCTATCCTTAAAGATATTTATCTACAGAGCGGTTCGGTACTGGGAACTAAAAAGGTCTATGAAGTACGCCTTTCAGATGTTATTATCGAAGGATTTGTAAAAAGGTACTATACCCTTGATACTACCAGACTTCCGGCCATCGGCAAAGGCAAGGGGGGGCATTCCAGGAAGAAAATATATATATGGCTGAATAAAATATTTCACATCTATTCGTCCCAACAGGGAAAGGTTGACATTCCTTTATATTCGGTAGATCATTTGGCAGACCTTGCGGGCGTTCGGTATATGAAAGAGCCTGATAAAAAAGGCAATCCAGTTGAAAAAGAGCCAAAACATAAAAAGGAGGCTGTTAGCAATATTTTAAAGTCAATTCATAGAAACATTAACAGCGATAAGAAGCTGCTGCACTTCTCTTTTGAATACAAATTTGTGAGCGGTAGTATTGAAAATAATAAATATGCCGAAGACTATTTGGTTAGATTTGATTTTACCTCGAATATGCATCCCGAGATCGTGCAGAGAATGCAGGTAGATCATAAACTAAAATTAACGCTTATAAAAGACTTAAGGCATTTGTTTGATAGTTTATACCCGCAGGAGCGTTTAAGCAAAATTACGGCCTTTGAGAAAGAAACAGACCCATTTCAGAGATGGTTAAACTCTACAGAAGCTGATTTGCAACGCAAGGTCGAGGTTTTAAAAGCTGTTTACTTCAAGGCCAATGAGTGGAACAAGGCTAAACAGCTTAAAGATAGCGAGGCAATCAGGATGATACATGAGGGCTTTTTAAATATTGAGCCCGTGTTAGAGGCATTATAACATACCGACTGGGCGTTATAATATACCGACCCAGTATTATAGTATTTCGACCTTAGCCCACTTTACCATTATAGTATTTCGACCAACCGTTATAACATTTCGACCTGGAAGGGTAAACCGTTATAGTATTTCGACCAACCGTTATAGCTTTTCGACCCTCAATAGGCTCTATTATAGTATTTCGACCCAACCAAGAAAGTAAATAGGCGTTTGGAGCGTGGAAACGGCATTTTTTTTAATAAGCATTATAGTATTTCGACCATTATTATATCTTAATAGCAAAATCTATATATAAAGGATTTTGCTTCGCAAAGGGTTTTATTTTACTCCCTACGGTCGTCAAGATGGACACAAATTAAGCGTTTTAAGAACAGATTTATATCAAAACACAAAGAACTATCTAAAAGTAAAAATATTCCAGCAGATCGCCTAATAAGTAGCTTGTACCCTGCTTACATAAGTGGATTAATAAACAGCAAAAAGAAAAAATACATCTGAATTTCTCTTATCCGCTTACAAATTAGATTTTAAGGCAATAAAGAAAGCTTCTCCTGCCCTACTGGAATACAGATGGTTAAAATTTACCTTTCGATTTTAAAAAAGAATTGAAAAGCTTTATTTCTTCGTCCCTATCACGGTTGCGTTTTGATGAACCCGAAGTGGCAGACCAAATAAATATTATCCATACCAAAAGGGCAAGTGAAATCAAAAAAGTAGGATGCGCAGAACCTAAAGCTCCTATCATCAAAAAGAAGCTAATTATTGTAGCTACTAAAAATTTGCCGAACCCAGTCATACCTATTTGCTTTAAGTAAAAAATTGATGATATAATTATATCAAAGTATCTTTATATAAAGGTACAAAAGATATGCCAGTAAAAAGAAAAAAATACATAGTTGTTTATATAAAGATATCAATATATCAAGATATTTTTATATCTTTGTTATATATCAATCACTAAATTTTAAAGCCATGAGTGTACTAACAGTAAGAGCAACAGAAAGCGACAATCTATTAATTGAAGAACTTAAAAAGAAATATGATATCTCAGTTGCAACTAAAGCATTATTATATGCTGCTCAAAAATGCCTTGCATTGGAAAAAGAGGTTGCTGAACTTAAGCAGGAAAGGCAACAGTTAAAACAAAAAGTTGCTGATTACAGGTCTGCAAGCTTAGATATACTAAGCGGATTGTCTCAAATAACAAAACTAACAAGTTGATATCTTTAAATATTGATATCAATATATCTTAATGATTACCTATGAAACAGAACGAATTACAACACCATCCCCTTTACAAAAAGGCAAAAAGAGACTATTATTTCGAGCGTTGGAAATGGGTAGCCTGGAATGCTTTCATATCCCTCGCCCTATTTTATAAAATTAACCAACAATACGACACAGTAGAAATGATACTTCTCTTCCTAACTGCTATAGTCACCGTTTTTCTTTTAGCGGTAATGCCAAAAACAAAATTTGAAAATTCACGCGAATGCGAAGAAGTTAAAAGAATGATATAAAGATATCATTATCTATTTATATAAATTTAAAGATCATGGACGAGGAAAAATATGTATTTGAAATTGAGCATTTCGGCAGATTGGAAATGAAAGGGGAAAGCGTTTTTAAAGCATTAGAAACCCTCAAAAATGAATTAAGCCCTGATATCCAATTTAAGATATTGAAAGCACACGTCATTAAGAATGACGATTTTTTAATAGACATTTCTGAACTTGTAGCAACCGTTTAAATCATCCTAATTATGAATGAACTTGATAAAAGTATTATACAGATCAGCCACTCTGATATTGTAATAGGCGACTACCTTATTAACCTGGGTGAAGTGCTTGAAAATAACGACCTACAAAAAACTTCAACTTTAGTTATCAAGAGGTTTGGTCAAAAACACGTTTTTAAGTTAGATATAGACGAACCTATATATGTGATCAGGTAAATTATACCTTGATATCTTTATATTTAGATATCTTTGTTAATCAAATGCTATTAAAGTAAAACCGGAGCATCCGCAGATCAGGGCAGGGCCAACCGTTTAATGATAGCATTCTTTCCAACCGGTTTGAAAATCCTCAGCGAATTTTGATAGCAAAACAAATTCCTGCAGCTGCCCAGGAAGAAAGATAATGATAGTGAAAGTTTGTTTTTGGTTGCCTTTTTGCCTGATGAAATTTTAATAGATACCTTTGGTAGTTACTAAAATGTATTTTATGAAAAAATCGTTAATAGCTTTATTGTCAGCAATCATTTTTTTGGTTTCTTGCAACAATAGTGAAAATGCAGCAGAGGATACCATTACGGATACGGTTTCTACCATTGATACAGTAGAAAAAGTGGATACAGTTAAAAAGGATACAATAAAAACAAAGAAATCTGATAGAAAATCCGACGAGGAAAGGGATATGAAGATAATGGATGATATCCTTAAAAGGAAAAAATCAGTGAAGTAATACTTAAAACTAATATTAGCACTCATGGACTTAGCCAAATTAATAGATAGATATAATGCATTGGGCATAGCCGAAGTTGTAGACCATGAGAAATTCAATTTAATTTCCATCGTTCACCATTCCACTAAAATTGAAGGCTCAACCTTAACAGAACTTG
>NZ_FNGZ01000014.1:0-84671 GCF_900103515.1 Pedobacter antarcticus | reverse complement strand
CAGAAGGCAGGAATTTCTTCCAGGGGCAGTGTGCCATCAGGAATATGAATATTTTCTGCCGGAATATCAATATGGTTAAAAAGGTTTTCCTTCATGAAGGTGACATAGCTCTGCGCTGCATCCGGCTGCATAGGATAGTACTCATCCAGGTTAAAGCTCACTACATTGTAGAAACTCAGGTTTTCTTCGCGGTGCATGCGCACCAGTTCTGCATATACAGCAACAGGGGTTGCGCCGGTGGCCAGTCCGATCACTGCCTTTTCCTGCTTTTCCTGTTTGTCGCGGATGATTCCGGCAATACGCCTGGCTACGTTGACAGATGCAGTTGCCGGATTATCAAATACAGAAACGGGCAGTTTTTCAAAACGCGTTTCTTCCAGAAGATTTAATCTTGCCATTCTATAGTTCATTTTGGTTATACGTCAAACTTAAGCAATCCATCCTTTAGAAACCTGTGCAAACGGTTGACTGTTTTTAAAAATACCAGGTATGGACGCGGTCAGGAATCGGAAAATTGTTTAATCGTTATGTATTTCCGGCTCAACTATGATTATCAGGAGAAAGATTCTTTTTTTTTGCGCTTAATTATAGCGCAAACGTTTGTGAATAGCTTGTAATGAAGTGATGCCCGCGTCAGGCAGATCAAATAAATCAGCACGTACCCCAAAAAAACAATACGTTACAGACAGAATAATTGTAGTTTTATTTGAATTTAGGCCGCATCATATTCTATTTTAACACCAGCATGAGAACAATCTGTTTATTTTCATTTTTTGCTGTTTTATTTTCTCTCAGTGCAGTAGCACAGGAAGACAGTATTACTGTTGGTATATACCCGAAATATGACGAGGTGGGTAAAGTCCACCGTTACTTTTTCGGGGAAAACTACAGGAAAGAATACGCTTTGCAGACCAGGGTCCCTATTATCCGGTTATCAAATATTCATGGCGGGCTTAAACCATTGCGCAGGGGTGGCGGTTTCCAGTCACATTCATTGCGGTTGGAAGATAGTCAGGGAAAAGAATGGGTACTGCGCAGTGTAGAAAAATACCCTGAGTCGTTATTACCTGAGAACCTTCGTGAAACATTTGTTTTAGATGTGTTGAAAGATAATATGTCCGCCCAGCACCCTTTCGCAGCGCTTGTTGTTCCAGAACTAGCAGAAGCAGCCGGTGTTGCACATGCAAAACCAAAGATTGGATGGGTGCTTGCCGATCCTTTATTGGGCGAATTTGCGCCGGTATTTGCAAACACACTCTGCCTTCTGGAAGAAAGGGAGCCAGATGGCGATTCTGACAACACGCTTAAAATGTTCAGAAAACTGGTCGAGGATCATGATAACAGACCCGATGGAATAGCTTTTCTCAAAGCCAAAGCATTGGATGTACTCATTGGTGATTGGGACAGGCATGCCGATCAGTGGCGCTGGAGACCTGAAAAGGAAAACGGGAAGACCGTGTACAAACCGATCCCACGAGATAGGGATCAGGTTTTTTATCTGACTCAGGGCTTAATTCCAAAGTATGCACAAGCATCCTATCTGTTACCTTATATTCAGGGTTATGAAAGAAACGTCCAAAATATAAACTGGTATGTCTGGGAGAGCAGAGGGATTTCCACACGATTTTTAAGTGCTCTTTCTGAAGACGAATGGAATAGAGTTATCCGGGAATTTTGTGCCGCTATAACAGATGAATTACTAGAAAAGGCAGTAAGTAAACTTCCAGAACCAGGTTACTCGCTGAGGCATTCCAGTCTGATTGCACAGCTTAAACAAAGACGAGCTACCCTGCCCGCGATGATGAACGATTATTATCACTTTCTTAACCGGATTGTAGATATCCAGGGCAGTAATAAAGCGGAACTTGTGCATTTGAAGAGTAATGCAGATCAGTCCCTGACTTTAACCATGCAGTCTCTGTCGAAAAACGGTAAATTAAAAGATACCCTGGTTCATAAGACTTTCGACCCTGCGCTGACCAAAGAACTAAGAATCTATTTGCATGATGGAAATGATAGCCTGGTGCTGGACAATCAAAGTTCAGAAATCGCTGTCCGCATTATTGGCGGGCATGGTTTCAAGTCTTATCATACTGAAAATGCATACAGGAAGGTAAAACTCTATGATAAACCAGACAGTTCAGTGTTCACTGGTATTCAAAACCGGTTTAAACTTAACCTTTCTGCAGATACCGCAAATCTCTCTTACCGGCAGACGGACCTGTACCATAAAAGCCGTTATCTGTTAAATGCCGGCTATAATAATGATGATGGGATTTTACTAGGTTTATCTGTGAAATACATGAATCCGGGGTTCCGCAAATTCCCATATGGGAATACACAGTCTTTTTCATTTGTACATTCATTTTCTACACAAGCTTTTAAGTTTCATTATACGGGTGAATGGACCAGAATTATAGGTAAAGCAGATTTCATCTTGCAGGCCAGTGCTTATGCTCCGAATAATACCAGGAATTTCTTTGGATTGGGTAACGAGAGCATTTATGACCGCGAAAGTCAGGCGATCCGTTACTACCGGACGAGGTTTAGTCTCTATCAGTTAGATCCGGCATTGCGCTGGGGGCAGGGGAAGCAGATATTTAGCGTGGGACCATCCTTACAATACTATCATTTTAATGCGGACAGTCAGCAGGATAGGTTCATTGCTCAGACTGATCAGTTACATACCGCAGATAGCCTGACCATCGATAAAGAAAAACTGTTTGGCGGTTTAAAGTTTAAATATACGATAGATAGCAGGGACAATATATTAATCCCTTCCTCGGGAATGTTTTTAGATGTGGGGATTCAGGGATACCTCGGGTTAAATAATTATGCCAATAATTTTGGGCAGCTGAATGCCAGTGCAGCATTTTATAAAAAGTTGGATAAACGTGCTAATTTTGTTATTGCAGACCGTTTCGGCGGAACTCTTACAGCTGGAAAACATACATTTTATCAGTCTGCCTTTATCGGTGGAGAAGGGACATTACTTGGGTTCAGGCAGTACCGTTTTGCCGGCGACCATAGTTTCTATAATAATTTGGAGATGCGGGTTAAATTAGCTGATTTTGTTAGCTATGTATTACCGGGGCAGTTAGGGTTGGTCGGATTCCACGACATTGGTAGAGTTTGGAGAAAAAATGAAAATAGTGACCGATGGCATCAGGGTGTGGGCGGCGGTTTTTATTTCGCGCCGGCTTCGATGGCAATGATCCGGGTTATTGCCGCCCATTCAAAAGAGGGGTGGTATCCGTACCTGGCTTTGAATTTCCGCTATTAGCCAAGGTCTGAACATTGATAAACACTAGATATATATGACGAACAGCGATATCTGCAGTACTGAAGTGCTGCTTGAAAATGAAAATGTACTACTGAGGGCACTGGAGCTTACAGACCTCGAATACCTGCTTCCATTTGCACTGAATGAACCTGAATTATGGTACTATTCGCTGCATTCCGCTGCAGGAGAAGACCAGATGAAAGCTTATATCAAAGCTGGCGTGGAAGAACGGAAAAATGGAAAGTCCTATCCCTTTATAGTTTTTGATAAGAAAAGCGGTACATATGCCGGTGTGACCAGATTTTACGATATTAATGCTGAATTTAAAACACTGCTTTTGGGATATACATGGTATGGAAAAGCTTATCAGGGTACCGGGTTGAACAAAAATTGCAAGTACCTGCTTTTTCAGTTTGCGTTCGAACAGTTACAGATGGAAAGAATTGAATTCAGGGCTGATGCTGAAAATTCCAGAAGTATTGCAGCGATGAAAAGCCTCGGCTGTAAGGAAGAAGGATTGTTAAGAAGCCACATGCCGAATGGGCAGGGCGGGAGAAGGGATAGTGTAATTTTGAGTATGCTGCGCGGGGAGTGGTTTACTGAACACAGTTCCCGCCTGCTTGAAAAGCTATAAACCTGCTTGAAAACCTGTTTTATATTATACGTCTAAACGTATCTCTCTTCGATCTAATATTTTTGTTTTGTGTTTTATTGCGATATAAAATTTTGTTTGAATCCTGATTTGTAGCAATATTTGCTGATTTTCCCTTACGCATAGGAGATTGATGCATTTCCATACACTTTGTCTGTACAGGGAAGTTAAAGAGCCCTGTTTTTTTTATCCAAACAAAGCTTTAAATATGGCAACGATCAGTCCTTTCATAGCACTCAGGCCCCAGGCCGTTTACGCAGATAAAATGTTATCTCTGCAATCTTTAACCCCCGACCTTAATCCGAAAGGGAGAATTGCACAGCATCTCGATCACGATTTTATTTCGGGGAGCCATACCAGTAATCCGCGAATACTGGACAACCTGCAGAGAATGATGCGTTCAGGTGAGCTTTATCTGGAGGATAAGCCATGTATGTTTGTTTACGAGATTACTGAGAACGGAACTGTTCAAACTGGAATTTGGACATTGACGGATCTTAAAGATTACGACCAGGGTCTGATTAAAACGCATGAAGCGGCGCAACATTGCAATACCGGTGATCTCGTGAATTACCGGGCGGAGGTAGGTTTGGAAGGTGCGCCTGTGCTGCTTACCCACCGGCCTTCAGCGGCAATTAAGTCCGTGCTTTACCGGATCAGGCAGGAGGAAGCAGACAGCGTGTACTACGCAAATAAAGTTTTTCATCGTATCTGGGCAATAGCTGATATCCATAGTATTCGTCAGATCAGCCGGTGTTTCGCAGATTTACAGGCAGTATACCTGGTGGACGGACATCACCGGATGTCGGCAGCTATAAATTACAGGACGCTCAGAAAGCGTAACCGGTGCGAAACCGGAGAGTTTGACTTTATCTCTTCCTTTTACATGTCCAGCGAGCAGCTCAAGGTAAAAGAATACCACAGATTAGTGTTTCCTCATCAAGGAGTAGAGATAGATCAGGTATTTAAGGAGCTGAAAAAGATATTTTCGGTGACCCGGTCCATTAGAAATGAAGTGGTCATACCTTATAAGAAGAGTGATTTTGGGATGTTTATAGCGGGCAAATGGTATAACCTGATGTATAAACAAAAAGATGGCAGCCGCGTAGCAGATACCGCATTACTGCAGGAGCAGGTATTGAAGCCGATGTTCAAAATCGACGATCCTGGCAGAGACCCTAACCTGGTTACTATTGGAGGCGCAGACGCGCTCGAGGTTTTACAAGAACAATTGCATCTGCATCCGCTTGCCGTTGGTTTTACATTAACAGCAATGACTACGGAACAGATTATTGAGGCGGCGCAACAGGAGATACTGTTGCCACCCAGATCGACATGGATTGAGCCGAGGATACCTTTTGGAATCATTTTGCGTAAAATAGAAGCGGATTTGTCCTTAAAATATGAGATCTTGTCTGATTGAACCTGCAGACTGGTCTTTCCGGGTCTGGTAGGTTAAAATCGTTTAATAATTGGATAACAATTTGTGGTTTTTTGTGGAAAAAAGGACTTTTCTTTAAGAAACCAATTATAACCTGAAGTACTTTTAACGGACCAAATGAAAAAAAATACTTTTGCAGTATCCCTGATCATATCTCTTTTCTTCCTTTGGGGATTTGCTCTAAACTTAAACCCAATCTTAATTCCACACCTGAAAAAAGCATGTCAGCTGACAGATACTCAATCTGCTTTTATTGATTCAGCATCCTATATAGCCTATTTTTTATTGGCTATACCTGCTGGAAAAGTCATGAAGAGGTTTGGGTACAAATGGGGAATAGTAATAGGCTTATTACTCTTTGCAGTTGGGTCGTTTCTTTTTTATCCTGCTGCTTCCACACGATCCTATGTTTTTTTTCTTGGCGCACTGTTTATTATTGCCAGTGGTCTTGCTTTTCTTGAAACTGCAGCCAATCCTTATATTACAGTATTGGGCGATCCAGAAGGGGCGGCAGGGAGAATCAACTTTGCTCAGAGCTTTAATGGACTGGCTGCGACGCTTGCTCCTTTTCTTGGTGGACTCTTTATCTTGTCAGGTGAATCGCTAAGCCCTGAACAGGAGGCTGCAATGTCTCCGGCACAGCTCGATCATTACCTGAATATGGAAGCCTCATCGGTACAGATTCCATTTTTAATTATCGGCGCAGTAGTCCTGCTTGTCGCTGTTTTTCTGATGCGTACACCATTACCTGAAATAGAAGAAAGCGATCAGGAAACCGGTCATGAAGGGTCTTTGCTTAAACATAAAAACCTCATGTTTGGTGTAGTTGCAGAGTTTTTTTATGTAGGTGCACAGGTTTGTATCAGTAGTTTCTTTATTCGCTTTGCTGAACAGGTGGCGGGAATCGCAGAAAAACCTGCAGCGATGTATCTGTCGGGTGCCCTGCTCGGTTTCATGGTGGGCCGGTTTATAGGGACATTCCTGATGCGTTACGTCGCTCCTGCCAAATTACTGGCACTTTATAGCCTGGTTAATATTGTATTGGTACTTGCTGCAGTATTGCTGGACGGTTATGCTTCGGTATATTCACTAATTGGGGTTCTATTCTTTATGTCGATTATGTTTCCAACGATATTCTCTTTGAGTATCAGAGGTCTGGGTTCAAAAACAAAAGAAGGTTCTTCGTTACTTATTATGGCTATTGTTGGTGGGGCTGTCTTCCCGGTAATTATGGGTAAATTGTCTGATATGACTAATATACATCTGGCTTATATTGTCCCCGTTTTTGCATTCATTGTTATTTTCTTCTTTGCCCTGCGAAACTTAGGCGTAAAGAAACTGAAACTTTCTCAGGCACATTAATTCCGTCATGATAGACAGTCATCAGCATTTCTGGATTTATGATCAGGTAAGACACAGCTGGATTCCTGATGAATATGCAGCGATACGAAGGGATTTTTTGCCAGAAGATCTGGCGCCCGTTTTGCTGGAAAATCAGATCTCCGGTTGCATTGCCGTCCAGGCAGAACAAACGCTTGCTGAAACAGACTTCTTGCTTGGTCTGGCAGCAAATAGTCCCATCGTTCTTGGCGTGGTTGGTTGGGTAGATCTCCGAGGAAATCAATTGGAAAAGGAATTGGAATATTACAGTTCTTTTCCCTTGCTTAAGGGTTTCCGTCATATACTTCAGGGAGAACACGAGAGAGATGCGTTTCTTCGGCCCGACTTTACAGCTGGCCTTGCCCTGCTCGAAAAGTATGGTTTTAGCTATGATATTTTGGTACATGCAGACCAACTGCAATATATACCCGCTCTTGCGGCAGCATTCCCTGGATTGGCTTTCGTATTAGACCATTTAGGGAAGCCGGATATTGCATCGGGAGAGATCTCTTCCTGGAAAAACCATATGCAGGCCATTGCCGCCTTCGATAATGTTAGCTGCAAGGTATCGGGAATGATAACTGAGGCGGATTTGAAAAATTGGAAGCCCTCCGATCTCCACCCTTATCTGGATACTGTAGCAGCGTTATTTGGTATGAACAGGCTGATGTATGGATCGGACTGGCCTGTATGTCTGGCGGCCGGCTCGTACGCAGCTGTTAAAGATATAGTGTTAACGCACTTCGGCACATTTTCCGATGCCGAACAGCATGCCTTTTTTAATGGAAATGTCTCTGCCTTTTACAAGCTCTGAAGTTTTTTATATACATTGGCATAATAAACAGACATATCAAATAATAGCTAAACCTATTTATTCATGAAAACAACTTTACTATGTTTTGCTGCCGCAGGACTGTGCTTTACTGCTTGCCAGTCGGGTAGTCAGCAGCAGGTGGCGGCAGAAGCAGATTCTGCTGCAATCAAAATGATCAATGACTCCAGTTTTGCCACACGCCTCAGAACAATTGCTTCTGATGAGTTTGAAGGTAGAAAACCGTTCACGAATGGTGAAACTAAAGTGATCAATTATCTCAAAGAACAGTTTAGCAGTCTGGGGTTGAAGCCAGGGAATGGAGATAGCTATTTTCAGGAAGTACCGATGGTGGAGATCAGGTCTACCCCGGAGTCGAAATTAGTCTTTACCGGTGCTAAAGGCAAAGTAAGTGCAGACTATTTAAAAGATTTCGTGGCTGCTACACGCCGGGTGCAGGAAAATGTCAGTCTGGAGAACTCGCCCGTAGTGTTTGCCGGTTATGGGATTGTTGCGCCGGAATATAACTGGAATGACTATGCAGGGTTGGACGTGAAAGGCAAAACTGTTGTCGTGATGATTAATGATCCTGGATTTTCAGATTCCACTTTGTTCAAAGGCGAGAATATGACTTATTATGGACGCTGGACATATAAATTTGAAGAGGCAGCCCGTCAGGGAGCAGCTGGTATTTTGATTATTCATGATACAGAACCTGCAGCTTATCCTTGGTCGGTTGTTCGTAGCGGATGGTCAAAATCTAAATTACAGCTCGAAGAAAAAGATAATAACATGTCGCGGGCAATTATGGAGGGCTGGATCAGCCTGGACGTTGCCAAACAGCTGTTTAAATTAGGTGGGCAATCAGATGCTTTATTTGCGTCGGCTAGAAAAAAAGGCTTCAAGGCGGTAGATCTAAAGGTCACTACCGGAATGAAGATTACTAATACAATTAAAAAATCTATATCTAATAATGTAGTAGCTGTTATTCGTGGAACGAAAAGACCACAGGAGAATATTATCTATTCGGCACACTGGGATCACATAGGAATAGGCGAGCCGGTAAAAGGAGACTCAATTTATAACGGGGCAGTCGACAATGCAACAGGTGTTGCCGCCTTATTGGAGATTGCTGCGGCTTATCAAAAAGCGGCCATTAAGCCAGAACGTTCCATAGTATTTGTCTCTTTCACCGGAGAAGAGCAAGGTTTGATCGGTTCGGAATTTTATGCCAAAAATCCGGTTTACCCTTCTGCCTCGACCGTTGCTGATATTAATATGGATATGATGGGGATTGCCGGCAAAACTAAAGATGTGGTAGTGTATGGATTTGGTCAGTCAGAACTGGAGGACTATGCCGCTGCTTCTGCAAAGAAACAAGGTAGGGTATTGGTTCCTGATCCAGTTCCATCATCTGGTTTGTATTACCGTTCAGACCATTTTAATTTCGCAAAGGTCGGTATACCGTCACTCTTCACCGGCTCTGGTGTGGACAGTTTTAAGCATGGAAGAGAGTGGGGGCTGCAACAAGTAGCAGACTACACGAAATCGCGTTATCATGCACCTCAGGACAACGCAGACGCGATCACAGACTATAGTGGAATGGTTGAAGATGCCAGGCTGTTATTTGATATGGGCTATACCATGAGTATGGAGTCTACTTTCCCTTCCTGGAAAGAAGGTTCTGAATTTAAAGCTATACGGGATAAGAAATAATCCTTAGAGATACAGGTTAAAATGAAGAGGAGTTACACGAAATTTCTGTTAACCTCTTCATTTTAACCTGTATTCTGATATTTAATCTATTCGTTTTCTTTTTAAAAAAGGGGCTGTCGCACGGTTCTGATAACCATGAAGTCCGGCATTGAAAAGTATAATTAAAGTACATAGCAATGCTGTCCAGGCAACAGCAGGATTAATCTCCCAATTTTTTACAGCAATTCCAATTATTCCCCATGCAGCTGCACTCGCATACTCACGCATGTTTCTTCTCCAGATCATTAGAATAAATATCGCTGTAGCGATAACCAGCAGCGCTATTGCCCATAGCTCAGGTTCCAGGGGCGCACCTGACCATCCTGTTGAAACCAGCCAGGCGGCTATATTCACAATTACAGCGACGTTTACCCAGCCAAAATAGAGACTGAAAGGCCACCATAAGAAAAATATAATTTGAGGCGGGGCATCCCAGCGCTCCATATTTGTACGCAATACAATTCGAAGCAATGACAGAAAAAGTGCAAGGATCAGTATAACGGATAATCCAGGCATGTCTTGTACAAAGGCAATGACCCAGGCTGCGTTAAATAAGTTTGCTAGGATAAAAGACCACCCAATTTGCAAGACAAAGCTAGTATCTGCCCTTTTTGAAAACCAGTCCCGGATCTGATAAATGCCGAATGCTAATAAGCCTAGATATATGATGCCCCAGATACTAAAGGCGTATCCGGCAGGGGTGAGCAGGTGTTCATATTTAGCGGAGATCTCACCTATGGCCGGATTTCCGAAATATTTGCTGTTTACCAGGTAATTAACTGCAATTGTCAGGATTAATGACAGCAGATTTAAAATTTGTAAGATTTTTTTCATCGTCGGCAAATTTTTCAATTGAAAAAGAAAATACCTTCAGCTGATTAACGCTAACAGGGTATTAGCAGAATATTACTGGTCATTTTACTGGAAACCGTTTGTGGCGGCCCATTATTAATGGAGATGATCATAGACTGATCAAATTCCAGTTTATCCAGTACTTCAATACTGGAACCCAATCCAAGCTGTAATTGTTTAAGATATTTCAGAAAAGGTGTGCTTGTGTCTCTTACGCTCCCTACTTTACCCATTTTCCCTATTTCCAGGTCACTCAAAAGGATATTTGCATAAACTGGCATCTTTCCGTTTTCTGCCGGAATCGGGTCTCCATGCGGGTCAAATGACGGGTTGCCTAAAAAGGCATCGAGTTTTGCAGCCAGTCTGTCGTCTTGAATATGTTCCAGTTGTTCGGCAATATCATGAACCTCATCCCAGTCATAACCCAGTTTCTCCACTAGAAAAACCTCCCAAAGACGGTGTTTACGGATAATATCCAGAGCCGATGCTTTTCCGGGAGGAGTAAGTTTGGCCCCGTTAACTTTATCATAGGAGATTAGCAGTTTTTCCTGAAGCTTTTTTATCATATCAATTACAGAAGCAGGATTATTATCCAATGCAGCTGCAATTGCTTTGGGGCTCACTTTTAGTCCATTTTGATCGATATGATAAATGGCTTTAAGATAATTTTCTTCGGAGTAGGTTTTCTTCATGATTTTGTCTGCGTACAAAAATATAAATATTTAACTAGTTTCATTAATTAGGTTAATCTAATTATATATATTTGGCAAGTCTAATAAAATATCGACTACGTAACTAATTAATGCCATGAAACTATTTTTAAGCTTTATACTTTTGCTCTCTGGACTGTATACCAATGCGCAGCAGGGGCAGCTGTCTGGTGAAATTACCGCTGCAGGAAAACCATTAAAAGGCATTCAGCTCGAATTGAGGAAGACCAACATCCGTGCAGAGACCGATAGCAGCGGGCGATTTCAGTTTGAAGGGATCCCGGAGGGGAAATATCAGCTTACTGCAGTTGGCACCGGTTATTTTCAGCAAACAATGCCGGTTGCCATCATTGCGGACAGCACTGTGCAAATTAATATGGTATTAAAGGCAGATGCAGATGATCTGAATGAAATTGTTGTTACCGGTACAATGAAAGCAGTGAGCAAGCTGGAAAGTCCTATTCCTGTTGAGGTCTATACACCTGCTTTTTTCAGGAAGAATCCTACTCCAAGTTTATTTGAAGCTGTTGGACAAATTAACGGGGTACGGCCGCAGATTAACTGTAGTATCTGTAATACAGGCGATATACATATTAATGGAATGGAGGGGCCTTATACTTTAATCCTGATAGATGGGATGCCTATTGTGAGCAGTCTATCCAGTGTTTACGGTTTGAGTGGTATTCCAAACAGTCTGGTGGAACGTATAGAAGTGGTGAAAGGACCTGCCTCTTCGCTTTACGGTTCGGAGGCAATGGGTGGTGTAATTAACGTCATTACGAAAAATGCGGTCAAAGCACCTCTGTTTAGTTTTGATGCTTTCAGTACCTCCTGGAGAGAGTATAATGTAGATGCAGGGGTAAGGTTTAGAGGAAAGGGCTGGAACAGTCTGCTGGGTGTAAACTATTTTAACGCGCAGCATCCGATGGACAATAATGGGGATGGCTTTACCGATCTGACCATGCAACACCGGATCTCTGTTTTTAATAAATGGAATTTTACCCGGAAAGAAAACCGGGAAGCCAGCCTCGCCGCACGTTTTGTAAATGAAGACCGATGGGGCGGGCAGATGGACTGGACAAAAGCAGACCGTGGTTCCGATGATGTCTATGGTGAAAGTATATATACCCGCAGGTGGGAGCTCATTGGTGTTTATCAGTTACCGTTGAAAGAAAAAATCATGACGCAGTTTTCTTATAACTGGCATGATCAGAATTCGTATTATGGAGATGTACCTTATATGGCTACGCAGAAGAACTATTTTGCACAGATGTACTGGAATAAGGATCTGGGTAAAAGACATAATCTTTTACTGGGAGGTACTTTCCGCTATAATTGGTATGACGATAATACGCCAGCTACATCCAGTGCAGACGGGTTAAGAAATCAGCCTGCAAAGACGCCTTTACCGGGGATTTTTATTCAGGATGAATGGAAAATATCAGATAAGAATACACTACTGGCCGGTTACAGGTATGATCATGATCGTAATCACGGATCTATTCACTCACCCAGAATTGCTTATCAGTACACCAAAAACCAGCGAAACACACTCAGATTTAGTATGGGTACAGGTTTCCGCGTTGTCAATTTGTTTACGGAAGATCACGCTGCCCTGACAGGAGCAAGAGAGGTTGTGATCACTGAAGCGCTGCAACCGGAAAGATCTTATAATATTAATTTGAATTATGTGTGGAAGATCCCTGCTGATTTTGGCTTGCTAAACATTGATGCAACCGGATTCTACAGCTATTTTACCAATAAAATTGTAGGTGATTTTGATCAGGATCCTACTAAAATCATTTATGCTAATCTGAACGGGCACGCCATCTCCAGAGGTTTTTCCCTGAATACCGAACTGGTCTTAAATTCACCATTGCGTATCACAGCAGGACTAACTTATGCAGATGTATATCTGGTAAATAAAAACGATGCAGGAACCAAAGAAAAAACCAGACAGTTGCATGCGCCGTTGTGGAGCGGTACATATGGCCTGACCTATACCTTTCCAGGAGACTTTATTGTAGATCTGACAGGAGTTTTTACCGGGCCGATGCGTTTACCTGTCCAGCCGGAAGATTACCGGCCAGAATACTCACCCTGGTTTAATATTGCGAATATTCAGCTGACAAAAAAATTAAAACATGGAGTGGAGATCTATGGAGGTGTGAAGAACCTGTTCAATTTTGTGCCGAAAGATGTGTTAATGAGGCCATTCGATCCATTTAATAAAACTGCAGATGATCCCATCAGCAATCCAAAAGGATATACTTTTGATACGGCTTATAATTATGCACCATTGCAGGGAATCAGAGTGTTTGCAGGTTTACGTTATCAGATTGACTGGAAGTGATTGATAAAAAGATAAAAACATTACCATCTTTTAGGTTTAATATTTGTTAGCCTTTCGATCAATTGTTTTTATGGAGTTACTGCATTCACTTTTTGGCGACGATCTCAGGGCCGCCGTACTTATTATTCTTAATCTGATAGTTATCGAAAGTCTGTTATCTGTCGATAATGCGGCAGTCCTGGCAACAATAGTTATGGATTTGCCAAAGGATCAGCGGAGCAAAGCTTTAAAATACGGAATAATCGGAGCGTACGTCTTTCGGGGTATTTGTTTGCTGATCGCTTCCTGGCTGGTAAAAATATGGTGGTTAAAACCATTGGGTGGATTGTATCTGCTTTATTTGGCTCTATCTTATTTTTTTAAGAAGAAGAAACCTGAAATATCTCCGGAAACGGAAGCTATTCAGAAAAAGCAGAATTGGTTTTACCGCTCAACAATCGGGCTGCTGGGCACATTCTGGGCAACGGTGGCACTGGTGGAAGTAATGGATCTGGCCTTCTCCATAGATAATGTATTTGCAGCTGTAGCCTTTACCGATAAAATGGGATTGATTTATACGGGTGTATTTATAGGAATACTGGCTATGCGGCTGGTCGCACAATTTTTCGTAAAACTGATGGAGAAATTCAAATTTTTAGAGACAGCTGCATTCCTTGTCATCGGACTTTTAGGCTTAAAATTGAGTTCTTCGCTTTACGTTCACCTGAGTCCGGATTCAAGTTTGGCTATTTTTCTGGAGGGCGAAAAAACAGATCTGTATGTTTCTGTACTCACTGTAGCAGTTTTTATCCTCCCGGTACTGAGTTCCCTATTGTTTAACTTTCCAAAAAAGCAAGTCTGAAATATATTTTTTATTGGTTTTAATTTGTTTTTAACCGGTTTGATAAAGTTTTCTATCGGTTAACTTAGTGACTATCAAAAAAATATAGATGTTAACAGTTATTTGGTGAAATCTTTGTGTAAATTGAATTGACGTAAGATTAATGGATTTAAACTCAGAACTCATGAAAAGATTACTTTCTTTATTTGCTGTACTCTGTCTGTGTATCAGCATGAGCATGGCACAAACTACTGTGCCTGCTACCAGGTTAAAAAAAGACGGTACGCCTGATAAGCGTTATTCCACTGCAAAGGAAACCAAGCCTGAGGTGAAACTTAAAAAGGATGGAACTCCCGATAAGAGATATACAAATACGGGGACAGCTACGACATTAACTAAACCTGAAGATGTTAAAACGCTCAAAAAAGTAAGCACTGCTCCGTCCAGAACAGCTGCGGCGTCCAGAACAACTGCTGCGGTAAAAGATTACAAACCAACTGTCGACAGAAGTCTCTCCGGACCAAATGGTGAGCAGATTCTTACAGGTCCGCGTGGTGGAAAATACTACATCAATAAAAATGGGAATAAAACCTATGTAAAAAGGGAAGCTAATTAAAAAAAATAGGTCAGATACTATTTAGAAATATGTAATTTGTTTGTCGGATATATTTTGTATCCGGCTTTTTTATTTTAAGAAATGATGAAATTATCTTGTTTTTCACTTTTGCTTGTTTTGGGTCTTTTCAGCAGTCGTACTGCCATAGCCCAGCAGCAACCAGCACCACAAACTGCTGTTTTGAATCATATTGCTGTTTATGTAACCGAGTTAAAACGGAGTGCAGATTTTTATACTTCAGTATTAAAGCTGCAATTAATGGAGGAGCCATTTAAAGATGGTAAACACGTTTGGTACACTTTGGGCCCTGCTGGTCAGTTACATTTAATTCAGGGAGCATTACAACCTGTTAAACCAAATAAGAATGAACATCTTTGCTTCAGCGTAGTGTCTATAGACGAATTCATTGCAGGTCTTAATAAACAAAAGGTTCCTTATGAAGACTGGGGCGGAGGCGCTAACAAAACTACATTACGCGTTGACGGCGTTAAACAAATCTATTTTCAAGATCCTGACGGTCACTGGATAGAAATTAACGACGAAAGAAAAGGGAAATAAAAATTTATGCAGCAGATTCCACGTAGTACCATAGAGAGAATTATTGCTCCTGTGCACCGTTTTATTAATTTGGAATATACAGGAGGAATTGTACTCTGCTGCAGTGTTCTGGTTGCGATAATATGGGCTAACTCCTCGTTTGCAGATGTTTACCATCATTTATGGGAAATTAATTTTAGCGTTGGTTTTGCAGGATTTACGTTGAATCATCCATTACACATCTGGATCAATGATGGGTTAATGGCTTTATTTTTCTTTGTTATCGGCCTTGAACTCAAGCGGGAATTTATGGATGGAGAACTTTCTTCCATTCAGAAAGCCTCTCTGCCAATGATGGCGGCGCTTGGAGGAATGCTTGTTCCGGCCTTGATTTATTGGTTTATGAACCGTGGAACGGCAGCTTCCCATGGCTGGGGTATTCCAATGGCTACCGATATTGCTTTTGCACTGGCGCTGCTCTCCATGGCAGGTAAGCATATTCCGCCTTCCGTTAAAGTATTTCTTTCTGCGCTGGCTGTTGCAGACGACCTGGGGGCTGTACTGGTAATCGCTTTCTTTTATACGGAGAATCTCAATTTTGTTCCGCTGGCAATTGCAGCAGGGCTATTAATTATTCTTTTTGCCGGAAACAGATTAGGTATCAGGGCTGTGGCATTTTATCTGATCATTGGATTAGGTGTCTGGGCTGGTTTTCTCCTTTCGGGGGTGCATGCAACGATTGCCGGTGTACTGGTTGCATTTACGATTCCGGCGGTGAGAAAAATAGATGAAAAATTATTCTCATCCAACCTTAGAAGGCTTTCTGACGAGTTTGAAAAGGACGTCCCAAAACGCGGAACATTTACAACGGCTCATCAGCATCATACAATAGAAGAAGTAAAAACGCTGGCACTGGCTGCAGAAACTCCGCTGCAAAAAATTGAACATGCGCTCCATCCATGGGTTGCATTTCTGATTATGCCTTTATTTGCATTGGCTAATGCAGGAATCATTATTGGCTCAGATTTCTTTACGGCTATACAGAATCCAGTTAGTTTCGGAGTGATTATGGGACTTATTGCAGGTAAATTTGTGGGCATTCTTGTGTTTACCTGGCTTATGGTTGCCAGCGGTCTGTCCCGGCTTCCTGAAAATGCAGAGTGGAAACATATTACCGGGCTGGCTTTACTGGCAGGAGTCGGTTTTACCATGTCGCTGTTTATCAGTAATCTGGCGTTTCAGAATCCCGAATATATTGAGCAGGCGAAGTATGGCATCTTACTCGCGTCAATTATCGCAGGTAGCTTGGGACTGACTATGCTCAAACTAAGTCGTTAGCCTGAATGTAGTGCATTTTTTGCAAACACTTTTATTGATTTCCTGTTCTAAAAAGAAAAGGAAAACTATGACATTCAGAAAAAATATATCTTCGGGTACAAACAATTCTACGCTGATAGCGGTGGGTGTGCTTGCAATTTCGGGTATCGTGCTGGCCCTTAAATATGCCTATAACAGTCAACCTGAAGCGAAAAAAAGAAACGGCAGTAATGGAGACAGGCTACATGAAGATCTGCGTGAAAAAGTGAGAGCGCATGCAAGTCATTTGCTGCCACATGGTGAGCAGCCCAGCCCGGTTAGACATACCATTAAATCAGACCTCCCCAAATCCAGACAGCTACCTCTTGATCCGGATAACTATGATCCTCAGTTTTAGTGTATTTGTTGAGTACATAAAATGTCAGACAGTTTGGCTCAATTTGTAAAGGTATTTCTTATGTAATATTAAACAGACAAATGAATTTCACGAAAACTTTTAATCAAATTGAGCGTTTATAGGTGTAAAAAATAAGCTGACTAGAATACTATGTCTTATAAAATACTTTTAATAGAGAACGACGAAAAATTGGTAGAAGTTTTACGCGAAATTCTGGAAAACGCGGGACATCAGCTTCATGTTCTTCCGGAAACTTATGATATCAGACCTATCGTGACTGAATTTCAACCTGATTTAGTCTTACTGGATTTCTTATTGCCTGGAATTAATGGAGGCGAGCTTTGTTCCCAGTTGAAGCGAATGGAGAAATATCAGCACATTCCCGTAATTATTATGTCGGCATTCCCCAGAGTAATGCTTTCATTGGGCGATTATGGCTGCAATGCGTTTATTGCGAAGCCATTTGATCTGAATAATTTACTGGAGCAAATAGGGGATTGTATTCACGAACCAGACCGTAGTTTTCTTGCTTGAAAACAAAGCGTCAGCTTTACTGATGCTGTATAAAAAAATACGTGTATAACTAACAGCCCCTGTTCCTTATCGGACAGGGGCTGTTTGCTTATTTGATAATTCTTGAAGCGCCTTACCAGAAGATACTATATAAAGCGACAATAATTCCGCAGATAATCAGAGCACCTGCAGCAAACGTTTTGTTGGTTTTAAACATACTAACATCAATATCAAGACCTTTAGGATTAACCCCGGTTCTATTTTCCAGTTTACTGATAATAAACATGGCTACGATACAGATTACAAATACGAAACCCATACGGTCAAGGAAAGGAATTTCGTACAACATACTACCATCTTTCTGTTCGACCAGTTTGGAGAATCCATAAGGACTAAGCCAGGAAAGATCTGTGAAGTTTGGCATTGCTTTGAATACGACAGAAAGGATAAAACCACCGATTGTTGCAAAAAGTGCTGCATTCGATGTAGTTCTTTTCCAGAAGAAACCCAGAATAAACATCGCGAATATACCAGGAGAAACGAAGCCGGTATATTCCTGTATAAATTGAAAACCACCTTTTTTATCGATACCCAATTGCGGCGCAATTATAATGGCTAATACCATAGCAACGATTACTGCAATCCTGCCGATAACCACCTGCTTGTTTTCATCCGCATCTTTATTAATTACTTTTTTATAAACGTCTAGTGTAAAGATGGTAGCGATACTGTTTGCTTTTCCTGCAAGTGAGGCGACAATAGCAGCAGTTAAAGCGGCAAATGAAAGCCCTTTCAGACCGGCAGGTAACAAATTAAGAAGAACCGGATAAGCGGAATCTGCATTCAGTGAACCGTCTTTCATCATGTCTGTAGCGAAGTTTCCATAACCTTCCTGATACAACACATAAGCTGCTATTCCGGGAAGTACTACGATAACAGGCATTAGTAATTTTAATCCTGCAGCGAATAATAATCCATTTCTTGCCGTAGGTAAATCTGCTCCCAATGCACGTTGAGTGATGTATTGATTACAACCCCAGTAATTCAGGTTGACAATCCACATACCACCGATTAGTACAGAAAGGCCCGGTAAATCCATGTAATGCGCATCTTCTTTATGGAAAATCATCTGGAAGTGATCTGCAGCACGGTCTTTAATGATACTCAGACCATTTAATACGCCGGTAGTGCCAAAATGTGTTGATACCAGCTCCAGGGCCAGGTAAGTTGTGGCCAGACCTCCCAGAATAAGGAAGAATACCTGAATAACATCTGTATATCCGATTACCTTCATTCCACCCAGTGTAATGATAATGGCAAATGCCGCAAGCAGATACATACAAGCAGTAATGTTGATACCAGAGATACTGTTAATTGCCAATGCGCCCAGATAGAGAATCGAAGTCAGGTTGACAACAACGTATAATAACAACCAGAAAATGGCCATAATCATTGCCACTGTACCATTATAACGCTGCCCCAGAAACTGCGGCATGGTATAAATCTTATTTTTTAGATAAACAGGAATAAAAAATATAGCGACAATAATCAGCGTAGCTGCCGCCATCCATTCATAGGTAGCGATTGCAAGACCCATGGTAAAGCCGGAACCGCTCATACCTATAAATTGCTCCGCCGATATATTTGAGGCGATCAGGGAAGCTCCGATAGCCCACCAGGTTAGCGAATCTTTAGCGAGGAAAAAATCTTTTGAATTCTCTGCCTGCGCCTGTTTTTTTCGGTATACCGTCCAGCCATAAAGGGCGACAATCAGGAAGTAAACCAGAAATACGACGTAATCGTAAGTACCTAATGAGTTCATGAAATTTTAAATTTGGAAGGTGAATATAGTTAAATATATCTATTGATGATATTTTCTAACAATTCTTGCTTACCGCTGATTGTTTCTGGTTCACCCTGCTGAATTGCATATTCCCTCAGCCCTTCCAATGTCATTTTTCCAGCTTCAAAATCACTTCCTGCACCACTGTCAAAAGAAGCGTAACGCTCTTTACGGATTTTGGTGTAATCTGAATGTTGAAGAATCTGATCTGCCGTGATCAATGCTCTTGCAAATGTATCCATTCCACCAATATGTGCATGGAACAGATCTGCCGCGTCTGTTGAATTTCTTCTGATCTTAGCGTCAAAGTTAATACCTCCTCCTTGCAAACCACCGGCTTCCAATACGATTAGCATTGCTTCGGTAACTTCGTTGATATTATTGGGAAATTGGTCTGTATCCCATCCATTTTGATAATCACCTCTGTTCGCATCCATTGAGCCAAGCAAGCCAGCATCTGCTGCTACCTGAACCTCATGCTGGAAAGTATGTCCGGCAAGCGTGGCGTGGTTAACTTCCAGGTTCAGTTTAAAATCTTCCAGCAGGTCATACTGACGCAGAAAACTAATCACCGTCGCAGCATCGTAATCATACTGATGTTTGGTAGGCTCACACGGCTTAGGCTCGATCAGAAAGGTCCCTTTAAAACCCTGACCTCTTGCGTAATCTTTAGCCGAATGCAGGAATTTTGCTAAATGCTCTTGTTCTCTTTTTGTATTGGTATTCAAAAGGCTCATATATCCCTCACGACCGCCCCAGAACACGTAGTTTTCACCACCAAGCGCAATAGTTGCATCCAATGCCGATTTTACCTGGGCTGCCCCATGTGCGAGTACATGGAAATTAGGATTGGTTGCTGCACCGTTCATATATCTGCGGTGAGAAAAAAGATTAGCGGTACCCCAAAGAAGTTTCACCCCACTTTCTGCCTGTTTTATTTTGGCATAGTCAACCAAAGCCTGCAGACGTCTGTCATTTTCTTTAATATCATTTGTATAATCTACCAGGTCGACATCATGAAAACAATAATATGGCAGGTTCATTTTGGTGATGAACTCAAATGCAGCATCCATTTTGTCTTTTGCACGTTCCACAGCGTCTGCTTTTTCGTTCCAGGGTTGCAGCAGGGTCGCTTCACCAAATGGATCACCACCAGTAGCTACAAATGAGTGCCAGTAGGCGCAGGCAAACTTCAAGTGTTCTTTCATGCTTTTGCCGGCAATTATTTTATTTTCGTCGTACCAGCGGTAGGCCAGTGGATTATCTGATTTTGTACCCTCGAACTGAATCTGTCCGATACCTTTAAAAAATTCTTTACTTCCGGTAGTTATAGTTGTCATATTTAAAATATAGATTAGGTTAAAAGATATTTATCAGGATTTTGGCATAAGTTCCAGCCAATCCTGATAAAGCGTATTAAAGAGCTGCTGTTTATCTGGTTCTGTATAACTCAGCGCTTTTTTGTTCTGAAAAGCTTCTTTGGGTTGTTTGTAAACACCGGCCCCAATACCAGCGCCCAATGCTGCACCTGTACTGCCGTCATTGTCATACAGCTCTACCGGTACACCCGTCGCATTTACAAAAGCTTTTAGAAATACTTCGCTATGGAAAAGATTAGCTTTTCCGGCTCTGATCACTTTTGGGTATAGTCCATTGGAGCGCATAATATCCAGACCATAACGGAAAGAGAAAGCGATGCCTTCCTGTACAGCACGAAAAACATGTCCCGGCGTGTGTAAATTAAGGTCGATAGCGCTGATCTGCGCGCCTGTATAGGTATTGCAAAGCATTCTTTCTGCACCATTTCCAAAAGGGGTTACTCTTAACCCTGCAGACCCGTCAGGCACTTTTGCTGCCGCTGCATTCATAGCAGGATAATCCAGACCTGTACCAAATAATTGTTTGGCCCAGCGGTTCATACTGCCCGTGCCATTAATACACAACAGAATCCCAAGGCGCTGCTTATCTTTGGTATAGTTAACATGTGCAAAGGTGTTTACCCTTGATTGCGGATCATAAGCCAGTTCATCTGAGACACCATAAATCACGCCTGATGTACCTGCAGTAGCCGCAACTTCTCCAGGCTCCAGTACATTCAGGGATAATGCGTTATTGGGTTGATCACCGGATTTATAACTTACCGGAATACCCGCCTTAAGCCCCAGTAAAGCAGCAACATCCTGATCCAGTCTGCCATGTTCAGAAAAAACAGGTCTGATTTCTGGAATAAGGTTGCTGTCCAGGTCATAATAGTTGAGTAGTTCCGCCGATACCTCCTGTTTCTCAAAATCCCAGAAAATACCCTCCGAAAGAGCAGAGATACTTGTTGTGATTTCTTTAGTTAACTTCATGGCAATAAAGTCGCCGGGAAGCATGAATTTATGAATGCGGGCGTAAATTTCAGGTTCATTCTGTTTTACCCAGGCCAGTTTAGATGCTGTAAAATTTCCTGGTGAGTTGAGTAGGTGGGAGAGACAGAATTTTTCTCCCATTTCTTTGAATGCAGTGTTGCCTAGTTCCACGGCCCGGCTGTCACACCAGATGATGCTGTCCCGCAATACTTGTTGCTGCTCATCTACCAGAACCAGGCCATGCATCTGGTAGGCAATTCCAATGGTACCTATATCCTGAGGATTAAACGGATGCTGTGCTTTACAACGTTCAAATGCGAGCTGTACATGAGACCACCACATTTCAGGAGATTGCTCGGCCCATCCGGTTTGCCGGACTGTAATCAGACTTTCATCATCAGGATATTGCGCAGAGGTTAATGTCTGTTGTGTATGAGCATCTAGTACAGCAAGTTTAACTGAAGAAGTTCCGATATCAATTCCGAGTAGTAACATATTTTTGAGGTCGATTTTTTAAAATATATATGGTTCAGCTTCCGAATTTAGTTTATTATTTTTATTATGCAATCGATTGCCTTGATTTTTTGCGTTTTTATTTGCTGAGCATTAACAAGTTAATAAGAGGAGAAATTTAGCGAATCCTGTATTTTAAACAGACAAAAAAGAAGGGTCATAAAAAAAGTAGCCAAGGGCTACTCTTTTTATGACCCTTCTAAAAGGATAATAAGCTCCGTTTATTGGATTTGGTCTGCTTAAATAGATTTGAAAACTACAATACCATTATGTCCGCCAAAACCGAATGTGTTGCTCATTGCTACTTTAACTTTAGCAGAAATAGCTTTTCCGGTAATGATATTCAGGTGTGCAGGAATCGCAGGATCTAATTCGTCCGTGTTTATTGTCGGTGGAATAATACTGTCTCTCATAGATAAAAGACAAATAATCGCCTCAATCGCACCAGCCGCCCCAAGAAGGTGGCCAGTCATCGATTTGGTCGCACTGATTTTTAAATTATTTTTTTCCGTTCCCAACAAGTTTACAACCGCATTGATCTCAGAAAGGTCACCTACCGGTGTAGAAGTTGCGTGTGTATTCAGGTAATCTACATCGTGGATAGTAACACCAGCTTCTTCCAGTGCTAAAGTCATTGCATGTGATGCACCAATTCCTTCCGGATGGGTTGCAGTCATATGGTAAGCATCGGCAGTCATTGCTGCGCCGCCTACTTCTCCATAAATTTTAGCACCGCGTTTTACTGCGTGTTCATATTCTTCCAGAACCAGTGCACCGGCACCTTCGCCCATCACAAATCCATCACGTTTTACGTCAAATGGTTTGGAAGCAGTTTCCGGTGTGGCATTTTGAGCAGACATGGCTTTCATGGCACAGAATCCACCTACTGAAGATGCAGATACGGGTGCTTCAGATCCACCGGTGATAATCACTTTTGCTTTCCCCAGACGGATATAATTGAAAGCATCCATGATCGCTGTATTTGAAGTAGCGCATGCAGAAACTGTAGTGTAATTGATACCCATATAACCGTTACGGATCGAAATCATTCCCGATGCCATGTTAGCAATCAGTTTTGGAACAAAGAATGGGCTGTATCGGGGTGTACCGTTACCTAAAGCAAATTCAGAAGCTTGTTGTTCAAAAGTATCCATACCACCTTGTCCCGAACCCCAGATTACACCAACGTCGAAAGGACTCATTTTTTCAAACTCAAATCCAGAGTCTTTAATAGCCTCATCTGAAGCAACCAGCGCATATTGGGTAAAACGATCAGTTCTTTTAATATCAGAACGGTCTAAATATTTTGTAACATCATAATCCTTGAGTTCACAGGCAAATTGTGTACGGAACAGGGAAGCGTCAAAACGTGTGATTTTTGCAGCCCCGCTTTTACCGGCAATCGTATTGCTCCAGAAAGTATTTACATCATTTCCTAGTGGGGTTAGTGCCCCAATTCCCGTGATAACAACTCTTTTTAACATATGCATTTTTATAATTAATATATGATCAGGGCCTGAGCCAGCTGATTAAAATTCAAAAGTAAGATTATTATTTATGCTCAATTGCACATTTAGGCTTTATTTTCAGACCAGGCGCAATTCCCGGGCAAAAATACAAATATTCGGCATGAAAAAGCCCTGTGACCTCTTTATAAAATTGCCATAACTTGTAAACAGGGGCGGAGCCTGCTGAATTCGCGGCGTTTTCGTAAGAATGTAAAAGTACTGATACTGCTTTTTACTTTTGCTTCTCTTCGGGGTTGCATTACCCTTGGGATACCCTTGCGATACCCTTCCTATACCCTTGGTATACCCTTTAGGGTAAAGGAAGGGTATACCAAGGGTATCGCAACGGTATATCAACCTGCCGGAATATAAGAAGAAATCTAGGAGCCATTGGAATTAAATATAGAACAGAAGAGTACTGAATGAACCATAGAGAAGACACGAAATTTAGCAATTGATCCGGATTTTAAACTGGATATATTATATTTGGTCATCCAAAAATCTAATAAAAAAATGTCAGATCATAAAAAAGAAATATTCGACAGTGTAGCCCAACGCTTGAAAATCGAAGGTTTTAACGTAGTAAACCGCGATGAGACTCGTCCATGGGGTGGTTTTTTTGTTATCGACGAAGAGCAGGCTCAACAATTCGCAAATGTTTATTTTGACGGATTGAATGTCGATGAATTAAGAATCTCAGGTAAACTGAGTCCTAAAATATTAATCGTTGCACCAGCAACACGTTTGTCTTGGCAATATCACCACCGCCGCGCTGAAATCTGGCGTGTAGTGAGCGGTACAGTAGGCGTGATTACCAGCGAAACTGATGAGCAGGGCGATGTACAGCAATTGACTCCAGGAACAACTATTAAATTATCTCAGGGTGAAAGACACCGTCTGGTAGGTCTGGACGACTGGGGTATTGTTTCTGAAATCTGGCAGCATACAGATCCTTCTAATCCTTCTGATGAATCCGATATTGTTCGTGTAGAAGACGATTTCGGAAGATAATTCCAATCTGAAATACATTAAAGCCGCGCCTTTCAGCCGCGGCTTTTTTTGTGAAAAAATTAAAGTGTGCTTATATTCAAAACATTACAGAATAATACTATTCTTTTGTTATTTTTGTGATTTAAGCTGGGTAAATTTTTTCCGGCTGGCTTTTAATTTACTGTATGATAATTTTAGTTTTCTTTTTACTCCACTGGTTCCTTTCTCTTTTTTCCCAGACTTTCTTCCTTCACCGATACGCTTCGCATAAGATGTTTAAGATGAATCCTTTCTGGGAGAAGTTTTTTTATGCGATCACTTTCCTGTCGCAAGGTTCTTCATTCCTGAATCCACGTGCCTATGCCATTTTGCACAGAATGCACCACGCTTTTAGTGATACAGAGAAAGATCCGCATTCGCCGCATTTTGTAAAGGATGTCTGGGGTATGATGATACAGACAAAAAATATTTATCTGAATTATGCGAAATATAATGAAGAGCCGGAAGAGCAGTTCCGTGATAATTATCCGTCTTGGCCAATAATTGACAAAATAGGGGACTCCTGGATTACCAGATTGGTTTTTATCGGTTTCTACATCTGGTTCTACGTAACTTTTGCTACCGCATGGTGGATGTTCCTTTTACTGCCGGTTCATTTCCTGATGGGTCCTTTACATGGTGCAATCGTAAACTGGTGCGGGCATAAATATGGTTATGCCAACCATGACAATAATGATCACAGTAAGAATTCCCTTCCACTCGACTTCCTGATGATGGGTGAACTGTTTCAGAACAATCACCATAAAAAGCCTAACAATCCAAATTTTGCTTCGCGCTGGTTTGAATTTGATCCGACTTATCCAATCATGAAGGTTATGCACTGGATGCGTATTATTAAGATCCGGAAGTTATAATCGGATTTGTTTTGAACAATCAGGCAGAAATGCCGTAACTATAAAACAAAAAAATCCCCGTTCAAACGAACGGGGATTTTTTTATAACTGGTTAATCAGCTTTGCTCTTTGGCCTTGAACCACTAAATCTGCGGTTACCACCACCGCCTCCGCCACCAGAAGGTTTTCTGGCACCGCTCAGGTTAGGTTTATATTCTGATCTGTCTTGACGGCCACCTCTGGAAGGCTTGGCTTTTCCTTTCCCTTTTGCTGCTGCTGCTCCGGAGAGTAAAGCCTGCCAGCTCATGGCAAAAGGATGATCTTCCTGTACAGGAATTTTAAGGGCAATCAGTTTTTCAATATCGTCCAGGTATTCTTTTTCTTCGCTATCGCAGAAAGAGAAGGAGATACCGCTGTTCCCGGCACGACCTGTACGGCCGATACGGTGTACATAAGTTTCCGGTACATTTGGCAGTTCATAGTTGATTACGTGTGTAAGCTCATCTACATCGATACCTCTTGCTGCAATGTCGGTAGCGACAAGGATCCGGGTTGTTTTATCTTTGAAATTACTTAAAGCCCGTTGTCTGGCATTTTGAGACTTGTTACCGTGAATTGCTTCCGCTTTTACGCCAACTTTAATCAAATCTTTTACGATACGATCTGCACCATGTTTCGTCCGGGTAAAGACCAGTGCTGTTGCAATAGTCTTATCCTGCAAAATGTGGATTAAAAGATTTTTCTTGTCATTCTTCTCTACGAAGTAGATACTTTGCTCAATCTTTTCTGCAGTTGAGGATACCGGAGTAACTTCCACTTTTAAAGGATTGGTTAAAATGGTATCAGCCAGTTTCTGGATCTCAGGCGGCATAGTTGCCGAGAAGAATAAAGTTTGTCTTTTTGCAGGTAGTTTGGCAATCGTTTTCTTAACATCATGGATAAAACCCATGTCCAGCATTCTATCTGCCTCATCAAGAACAAAGATTTCTACATCCTTAAGGTTAATAAAACCTTGTCCCATTAAATCAAGTAAGCGACCTGGCGTTGCAATCAGGATGTCTACACCACGGTGTAAAGCATCTGTCTGTGCCTTTTGTCCGACTCCGCCAAAAATAACCAGGTGACGAAGGGCAAGGTTTTTACCATAAGCTTTAAAGCTTTCTTCGATCTGGATGGCAAGTTCACGAGTAGGGGTTAATACCAGCGCACGGATAGGTCTTGGACCTTTAGCATTCTGGTGTTCTTTGTTCAGCAACTGTAACATAGGAATCGCAAAAGCTGCGGTTTTTCCTGTACCGGTCTGAGCGCAACCCAGTAAATCTCTGCTCGTTAATATTGTAGGAATAGATTGTTCTTGTATAGGTGTTGGGTTAGTATAACCCTCTGTTTGCAGCGCTTTTAAAATAGGCTCAATCAGGTTTAATTCTTCGAATAACAATGTGTTTGTATTTTAATTTGTAAAATGATGTTGAAACGTTCATGGCCGGCTTGTTCGCAAAGGCCGAATAGATTGCTGTTTAAACAATTACGTTCGTTGCAAATATACATATAAGTTATTTAACAATTTATTTTCTTTGGCTGCGTAAACGTCTCGCCCAGTAACCTATAAAATACAAGAGCATAAATATTGCAAACACGAGCAGCCCGTTAAGGGCCGAAACCG
This sequence comes from Pedobacter antarcticus, assembly GCF_900103515.1. Classification (NCBI taxonomy): domain Bacteria; kingdom Pseudomonadati; phylum Bacteroidota; class Sphingobacteriia; order Sphingobacteriales; family Sphingobacteriaceae; genus Pedobacter; species Pedobacter antarcticus. The sequence goes on along the minus strand of NZ_FNGZ01000014.1, from coordinate 57,473 downwards.
GGTCATCCTGATAAATACTGAGGGCGACAAAAATGTAAAAAGAAATGAAAATGATGGGGATAAACGGATACCACTTGAGTGTGAAAATACTGTCTTTATCCAGATGAGCCGTCGATTTACGAAGATAGAATAGGGTTGCCGCAGAGCTGGCAGTACCGATACAATCCAGTATAATCGTATAATTTAACAGGGTATCGAATGTTTTGCCGTAGAATAAAATAATCAGGACTAATGCGGTAAAAGCTGTAAGGCTGAAAACCATAACGCCTGTTTTCTTGTGCTGCCAGGCGAATGCAGCAGGGAGTGCTTTCTCTTCGCCCATTGCAAATAGTGCTCTGGGATTACTCAGCAAATTGACATTGACATAACCCAGAACGGACAGGAAGATTAATCCGGATAACAACGTATAACCGACCGGGCCAAAAATTTTACCGGCCAGGATTGCAGCAATACTGTCTGCAGTTTTGAGTTCTTCGAACCCAATAACTTGTACATAAGCATAATTAATAAGCATATAAAGGGCAATGACGATCAGAATGCCAAACCTGATACCCTTTGGTAAGATTTTTTTAGGCTCCCTGACTTCACCGCCCAGATTTATAGTTTGTGTATAGCCGCCGAAAGAAAAAGATACCGCAACCAGGCAAAGTCCCAGTGCCTTACCATAATCTGCCCAGCCTGGTGCTTCGCCGGAAACGGATTTGAAAACAGGTGGAATACCTGAATTGGTGCTGCCGGTAAATAAAGCACAGATGAGCATAAGAATCAGCACAATCTTAATGATACTTAGAATATTCTGAATCTTCGAACTTGTCTTTAATCCCAACAGGTTTATACCATAAAAAATCAGGACAGTAATACCGGCAATGAGCAACCGGTAGGTGTCAGTGGGAACATCGGCTGGAAGGATAACACTGCTCAGGTACTCTGAACCGATTAGGGTTACTCCGGCAATAAATGCAGCATTGGTAACGATGATGATACCATTCATTGCAAATGCAATAGAAGGATGATAACAGGCCGAAAAAATCTTATAGTAACCGCCGTTAACAGGAAACCTTGAACCGATTTCTGCATAGATCAGTGCACCGCAGTAGGCAACAAGTCCACCGATTAACCAGGCCAGGAAAAACAGGGAAGGTATCTGAGCCTTAACGGCTACGTTAACCGGAGTGCGGAAAATTCCCATTCCGATGACCAGGCTGACCACGATCATGGAAAGATCAAAAAGGCTGAGTTGTTTTTTTTGGAGCATCTACTTAATTGAGTTGAAGCTGAAGGTAATGCTAATTGTTTATTTGTTGAAACTTCGTCAACTAATTGTGTGGATGAATGATTAAATTTGCATTTATACGTAAAGATTATGGCTGAACCAATTTATAACGATGACAGTATACGGTCACTGGACTGGAAAGAACACATCAGGCTACGCCCCGGTATGTATATCGGTAAGCTTGGTGATGGATCTGCCCAGGATGACGGGATCTATGTCCTGCTGAAGGAAATCATGGATAACTCTATCGATGAGTTCGTGATGGGTTCGGGACGCACCATAGATATTACTGTTTCTGATGCTAAAGTGAATGTCCGGGATTACGGTCGTGGTATTCCATTAGGTAAAGTGATCGACTGCGTATCTAAAATTAATACCGGTGGTAAATACGACAGTAACGCTTTTCAAAAATCTGTTGGATTAAATGGGGTAGGTACAAAAGCTGTAAACGCATTGTCCACAAATTTTGTCGTACAATCCTACCGTGATGGAAAAACTAAAAAAGTAGAGTTTTCGAAAGGGGAGATCACTGTTGACCATCCTATTATAGATACTACGCAGCGTAATGGTACCGCAATTACTTTTTATCCGGATGAAAGTATTTTCAGGAATTACCATTATATCCCGGATTTTGTAGAAAGCATGATCTGGAATTATGTTTTTTTGAACACCGGACTTACAGTTAATTTTAACGGACAAAAGTATTTTTCTGAACGTGGTCTGTATGATCTGCTTCATAAAGTTGCCGATGTAGAAAATATCCGCTATCCTATAATTCACTTACTGGGCAGTGATATCGAAATTGCGATGACTCACGGTCAGCAATACGGTGAGGATTATCACTCTTTTGTTAACGGGCAGCATACTACACAGGGCGGTACACATCAGGCAGCATTTCGTGAAGCTGTAGTGAAAACAATCCGTGAATTTTATAAAAAAGAATATGAAGCTTCTGACATCAGAGCTTCTATAATAGCGGCAATTTCTGTCCGGGTACAGGAACCTGTCTTTGAATCACAGACGAAAACTAAACTGGGTTCTCAGAATATGGGACCCGAAGGGCCATCTGTCAGAACTTTCATCAATGATTTCGTTAAAAAGGAACTGGATGATTACCTGCACAAACATCAGGATGTAGCTGAAGCCTTACTGAAAAGGATCCTGCAGTCTGAAAGGGAAAGAAAAGATATCGCGGGTATAAAAAAACTGGCCAACGACCGCGCAAAAAAGGCATCATTGCATAACAAGAAATTAAGAGATTGCAAGGTTCACTTTAACACTACACATGACAAGCGGTACGAGACTACGCTGTTTATTACAGAGGGAGATTCTGCATCAGGATCTATTACCAAATCGAGAGATGTGGACTGTCAGGCAGTTTTTAGTCTGAAAGGTAAGCCTCTGAATTGTTATGAACTGACCAAAAAGGTTGTTTATGAAAATGAAGAATTCAACTTACTGCAGCATGCTTTAAATATCGAAGACGGACTGGATGGACTGCATTATAACAATATCGTAATTGCTACCGATGCAGATGTCGACGGTATGCACATCCGTTTACTGATGATGACTTTCTTCCTTCAATTTTTCCCTGATCTGGTTCGTGCCGGACATGTATATATTCTGCAGACACCGCTTTTCAGGGTTAGAAATAAGAAAGAGACCATTTATTGTTATAGCGATGAAGAACGCAGAAAAGCGATCGATAAATTAGGCAGCAGACCTGAAATTACCAGGTTTAAAGGTTTAGGTGAAATTTCTCCTGATGAATTTGGCTTGTTTATCGGTAAGGATATCAGGCTTGACCCGGTAATTCTGAAAGATCAGACAATTAAAAACCTGCTCGAATACTATATGGGTAAAAATACACCCGACAGGCAACAACATATTATCCGTAATCTGAGAATCGAAAAAGATACAATCGAAGAATTAGTTTCGGCCGATGCAGAGGCTGCAATAGCGGCTGTCACTGAAGATATTGTAAACGCAGAACCGGCTTAATCCGGTTCTGTTCTTGTTTCGTTTGGATGCTTTGGAGGTAAAACGTCAACTTTCTCTTCCACGACTGTAATCTGGGTATGTACCGCATACTTGCTCGGCTTAATACCTTTATCATATTTTTCGGCATAGGCTTGTGTGAATTCTGCCCCGAAATAAAGAATTATTGCTGTATAATAAATCCACAGTAAAATAACGATGATCGAACTTGCCGCCCCGAAAGCAGAACCCGGATTACCTTTCTCTATGTAAATACCAATTCCATATTTACCGAGTCCGAATAAAAATGCAGTAAACAAGGCGCCTATGATCGCCGATTTCCACCTGATAATCACATCAGGCAATACTTTGAATATGATGGTAAATACCGCGGTAACGGCGGCAATAGTGATAACATTATTCAGGATGTATATAATCAATGTTGTGGTGTCATTAGCGACCGGAATCGCTTCTCCGATACCTGTGCGTTGAAGCAGCTCACCGAGTCTTGATCCCAGACTAAGTACGATACTGTTAATCACCAGAGACACCAGCAGCAGAAAACCCATCGACACAATCAGTGAAAAGGAAAGCAGCCGGTTGGTAATCATTTTTAACCATCCTTTTTTAGGAATTGCTTTAACTTTCCAGATCAGGTTAATACTATCCTGAATCTCCACAAAAATCGCTGTAGACCCAACTACAAGTGTTACAATTCCAATGATGAGCCCCATTGTAGATTTACCGGTAACGTTTGCATTTGCTACGAAACCCTGTAGCTGACTGGTTGCTTCAGCACCTACCATTTCAGTGATCTGATCGAATAGTTCAGTCCCCGGATCCAATTTGTCGCTGAAAAAAATACTGGCTGCTGAAATAATAATAATAATCAGCGGTGTTAGCGAAAAAATGGTGTAGTAGGCCAGTGAGGCACTTAATTTGGTAACTCTATCCTCGATGAACCCTTGTCCTGCCGCTACAAATAAATGATAAAGGGCAATGAAAAATTTCTTGATCTTGTCTATAATCTTCATTCGTCAGCTTAAAATGGATACCCTATACCTATATTATAAATTAAATTATCTTTTCTCCATGCTTTGCTGCCAAAGTCGACCTGGTCAAACACCCATCTTTCTCCTGGTGGCAGGTAAGGTTTACGGATTGGAAAGGCAACATCGAGCCTGATTACAAAGATCGTCGCATCCACACGCAGACCAGCTCCTGTACTAATAGCCATTTCACTCAGTGCGTCTTTGAATTTAAAACCAGAACCAGGTCGTCCTTCATCTACGCGCCCGGTCACCGGATCAACTCCGCCTTTATCTTCTTTTCTTAACCAGATATTACCAGCATCTGCAAACAATGCACCATAAAGAACGCTTACCAATTTAAATCGAAGTTCGGTGTTCAGCATTGCTTTAACGTCACCGCTCTGATCTGCAAAGATGGCTGTCTGCGGAGAACGGTAGGTTCCCGGACCTAATGACCTTGCTGCAAAACCCCTGATATCATTTGTACCACCAGCAAAGAACTGCTTAACAAACGGCATGGAACTACTATTTCCATAGGCATAACCATATCCCAGATTAAGTCTGTTTGCCCAGATCAGGTTTCTTGTGATCTTATAATAATCTCTGAAGTCGGCTTCAAATCTGATAAACTGTGTGAGCGGAACATTTAAAATAGTTTTCTGTCCAAATTCATTTTTCGGGACGAAAAGACCCCAGACATTACCGCCTGCCTGAATATTACCGTTGAAATAGATATTATTCCTTCGGTTATCTTCCATCTGATTCGTGTAAGCAAAGTTATAACTGCTTCCGATTATAAACTGGCGTTCCAGCGTGCTCCTCATTCCTGGTATGGCATATAAGCTATCCTGCTTTAGCGAATCTCTCGTTACTGTCGGACGGACAAACGTAATAGAGATTGGATTGAAGGTATGCTCTTTATACTGGTTCTCTTTCCATACATAACCATATTCGCCTTTGAAGGAGTTCAGGTTGTAAAGTGATCCACGGCTCAATAATTCATAGGAAAGTGAGGCGACTGTTTTAGGAATAAATGCAGTTGTACTTTTCGGTTTATAAAATGGTACAATAAATCTCGGAAAGGTCAGTTTGGCCTGTCCTGAAAGCGAGTACGAATTTAATCCCCTGGACTGTCCGCTAACCTGTGTTTCAAATCCTCCGCTGACACTAAGGTCCAGTTGTTCTGCACCGCGGAACAGGTTTCTGGTAGTCTGTGTGACTTTAACTTCAGATCCGACAAAGTTATTCGACTTACTTGTTCCTGTAACGGAAAAGGTTAGTGAATTCTTTTTCAGAGGGGTCAGATAGATATTCAGATCAAGTTGATTATTTTTGAAACTATCCAGCGGTATAAATTCTGCTTTCACTGCCTGGAATGCCCCGATATTGACCATCCGGTTTAAACTCTGGTTATGATCCTTTCTGTTATAGGTTTCACCTCTTTGAAAGAAGACCAGCCTGTCAAATAATCTTGGTTTAAAAGTATTCCTGTCGTCGTAGATTTCAAAGTCGTGATAAACTTCAGGGGTCAGTTTTCTCAATGCGCTGTCGCGGCGGAGTGAATATCTTGGATAAATTCTGATATGGTTAATCGTATAAGGTTTTAAACCTGCGTCCGGCGCAATATCTTTAACCCTGATATTTACATTAACCAGGTTATTGCCAATGGTACTATCTACCTGTAAAATCAGATAGTCAGGGCTGAAATAAAAGTATCCGCTTTCTTTAAGGTCATTGTCTATCCTGATCCGCTCATTTTTAAAAACGTCCAGATCGTAATAATCTCCCTTTTTAATTAAGGTTTTTTGCTTAAACTTATTAACTACGTTAGCCAGGTTACCGGAGTCCTTTGGAAAGTTTACCGCATTAATTTTATACCTGTTACCCGTTTGAGCGGTATAAATTGCTTTGCCCGTTTTGCCTTTCACTAATGTGTCTCCGGTTACTACAGATTGCAGGTATCCCTGACTGAGGAGATAACTGGTCAGCACGGCATTATTATAGCTCAATTTTACTTCACTCAGTAATACAGGAGGTTCACCCACTTTCGTTCTCAGCCAGTGGCGGATACCTTTAGGTTTCTTAGGCTCCCCGGCGAGATTATAAATGTAAAGTTTAGGACGCAGGCCCAGAATGGATTTATTCGGTCTGGGTCTTGTTTTGCTCTCCAATGTCCCTTTGACATTTTTTTCATCGTCAATTTTCCCTGTGGTATCCGGATTTATCTTCACCTGAGCTCCGGTATATAAGATCTGACCTGGCTTTAAATACTTCGTATTACTGCAGGCTGCCACTACCAGACAGGTCAAGATCAATAGGCTCGGTTTCAATAGGTGTTTCATCGTATAGTATTCAGTATATTATTTTAATTGCCTTTTATTCTCATCAGCTGAACGGAATTCAACTACTTCTTTTTCGTTCTGCTTCTGTTCCTGTTTCGCTCTGCGCCTGATTCTTCTTTGCTGGAAAATCTCTCTGAACTTGTTATAGTCTACTACCAGTGCGAAACCTAATCCTGTTTCAATAATCTGCCCCTCAATTACGCCCTCGTTTTGGTTTCTTCTGTAAGCTCGAAGCCTGTACCTGCCATCTGCAGACAGTGCATACTCCACATTTACATTTCCTGCAATATTGGTTGAGTTCTGACCTGGTGTAGATGGTCCCTCCAGACCAAATGTGCTACCTACGGTGACAGTCAGCCTGTCGTTGAGTAGTTTTTTAGATAGTCCGACTTCCAGATCCGTTTTTTGTTCGAGTGATCCTGAAGAGTAGTCTTCTGAAGAGTTTACGCCGAAATTGATATCGACTCCCTGAATAAGATCCGATGCCAGGTTATTCAGTTGTTCGGTAAGCAATTTGCTCACACTGGAACGGGCAAGGGTAGAAACTCCACCACCACCACCGGCAAGACTTTCAAATGGATTATCTGCAATAAACCGGTTCAGTGCAAGCAGCGCGAAGACTTGTTTATTCAACTCGCTCTCGTCATTATTAACAATCATCAGCTTGGTATAAACATCTCCGCCCAGCGCGTTCCTTTCATTTTCAGGCAGGTCTAATCTGAAAGAGATGCTTGGTTTTAACAATTCATCTTTCATCATCAGGTATACCTGGAATGGTAATTTTGTTTTCGCCTGTATATTAGTCGGATCATTTAAAAGGTCAATCGGCGCCGCATTTACTTCGTATAAAGCGGTCAGATTTACATTTGCAGACGTAGGTTCGCCTGTCCAAACAATTGTACTCCCTTTAACCAATTTGAATTCTTTTTTACCCATTGGCCCAACAGATAGGTTATAAGAACCGTCGGTAACCTCGTAACGTCCGGTCAAACTTGTCTTTCCGCTCGCATCCATTGTAGCAGTCAAATTGGCTTCTCCTCTGACCTGCAGCGCATCACCATTTTCAGGGTCTACCACAACATTTAGTACAGCCTCGGGATCGATAGAAATATCTGCACTCAGGTTAATGCCCTTGATAGGTGCTTTACTAATACTGTCAGTTTGCAACGCCTTCTGTCCATTATACGGTGCCGCATCTGCATCAATAAACTGTACAATTCCTTCCTGAGATATAACCGAAGGATCATCTGGTGGCATAGCAAAATAGAACTTTGTGCCTTTTTCCACTTTAATGTTCATATCCACATCCGGCTGATTCAAATCGCCGCGTACTTTAATTGTACTGGTAAGGAAAACTGTTCCGTAAATCATTTCATTATCTGCCGCGGTAGAATTGAGCGCCCTGAAATTATTGGTACGGATATCCATGTTGAATTTGTAATCCTTAAAATCGGTTGTCAGAATGCCACCATTAATCGTTGCCCTTCTGTTGAGCGAGTCAATAATCGTGAAATTATTAAACTTGATTCCTTCATTGTCGAAACTGATTGTTTCATTCGGCATTCTGAAATAAGAGTTTACATAAGTCGCTGTAAACGCAGCCTGATTAAATTTCAGATCTCCGAGTACTTTTGGTGCGCTGGTAGATCCTTTAATATCAAATTGCCCGGTTATGGTGCCAGATCCGTTTTTGATCTGTCCCATTGACAAGCTCTCCAATGCTTTCAAATCTATTTTGTCAACATTGAGGGAGAAGTCCAGGGCATTTTCGCTTTTAGTATAATAAAAGCCGTTCAGCCTTAGCTCATGGACACCACTCAGCGCTATATTGGTTTCAAAGGCATCTGCGGTATTGTTGTTAACAGCGATTCGAAGTGTCCCCAGCTGATCTTTTTGGTAACGTAACTGGTCAATGGTAAGATTGGCTTCGAATTTAGGTGTCTCCATCAGATCTTTAACATCAACAGTACCGTTGATTGAACCTCCTGCAAGAGAACTGTCCTGATCTGCGAATTTGGTAAGTGTTTCAATTCTGAAATCTTTAAATTCTACTTTCAACGGTGAGTTAGGCGTAGCATTCAGACTATTTATACTCAACAGCTGTGTGCCTTTGCTTAAGTTGAACTGATTGGCAAGGATGCCTGCCTGACCAAACTGAATAAAGTTTTCAGGAGATATTGCCCACTTTTCATAATCCAGCAGCAATTTCTGCGGGTCAAGGCTAAATTGAAAATTCTTATCAATGGATTTAAATATACCACCCAATACGTACTTATCTCTACGCTTACTGTCTCTCAGATAGATGTTTAGCCCGAGTTGGTTTTGTGCTGCCTGTCCGCTGATCTCACTGTTGTATAGGGCAATGGAAGGGCTTTGGAAGCTTTTGATCAATAGTTTATAATTCAGCTGCTGATTAACGTTGTCAATATTCAGCTGAGTGGAATCAACTTTGTAATCTCCGTAAACAACTCTCGGAACCCATGCATTCATAACCAGACTGTCTTTCTGTGTATCTAGTAGCCCGGACATGCGGGATGGAGAGAAGGTAGTTAGTTCAGGTACGAATTTTTTAAGGAAATCCGGATTAAATATCTGTACATTAAATCTGAAGCGCTGATCTGGTATCTTAGTTACCGTCCCAAATGCATAGTATTTATTGATCTGGTTAATGACTGCTGCTCCAAGGTTAGTCAACTGGTATTTTCCATCGACTCTCGCATTTAATAACTCAGATTTTAAGCTAAGCAGGTTATGGTCTGCAGTAGCTTCGGAATGAATGTCTACAGTGTCAATGTTAAATGACTGGCCTTCTTTGACAACCTGAAGACTTCTGATACTGACATCGCCGTTCAGATAGTCTGGATCGGCGGTAGCAATATCTGCTTTAACCAACCCGGCCAGCTTCAGTTCTGTCGGGCTGAAGTTTAGTTTCTGAAGATCTACCTGTTTAAGGTTCAGATCTGCTTTAACGGCAGGGTATTTTCCGGCAATATTTACGAATGCAGTGAGATTAAAGTTTGCATTTGTATCGGCCATCTCACTTTTCAGATTCAGTTTCTGTGCGGCATAAGTACCACTCAATAAAAGATTTTTATAGGTGTATTTATTATAAACGGCCGAAACTAAACGCGCATTTATCTTAGCCGAAGCTGAATTGGCATCCAGTCCGGTTCCTTCAACTTGTGCCTTGACTGTTATACGGCCTAAGGTCTGCTGCATTTTCATGAGCCTGCCTACGTTAAAATTCTGCAGGTCTAAATCTGCTTTGTATTTTTCTTTTCCTTTCGGTCCGCTCATTGCCGCCTGCAATTTTGCACTACCCATATCCGTATTGATATTGAAACCGGTATTGAAATTGGTCATTCCACCTTTAAAGGTACCAACCGCCACAATAGAATTTGGCAACTCAATATTTGCAGGCAGCGACTGTTTTGGTATCACGGCCAGCAAATCGGCTTTGGTCATAGAGAACCGTTTGATCTTAATGTCCAGTTGGGCTTTCTCTGCATCGGGAAGTCCCTTCACCTGCCCGCTAATATCTATATGCGTGTTTTTAAGGCCATCTACTTTCAGGGTTGGAATACTCAGGTTATTCATATACCCTTTTGCAACAGCAGAGATTTTTATCTTTTGATTTCTGTAAGCCGCAGGAACTGCATTACTAAAGTAAGTGGCATCTTTAAGACCCAATACTGAGTTCTTCAGCTGGATATCAATTTTAACGCGCTCGGGGTGTTTAGTTAGATCTTCCAATGAAGTATACTCCAGCGTCGTTTGATTTTCTACCTGCGTATTTGGTGTTTTGAATAAGAAGTTAGTCAGTTTCACTGTCTTATCATTATACAGGACGTTTCCTTTAAGCTGTGATAGCTCAAAGCCACTTTTTTCTTTCATTCCCGCACTGATAAGGTTTACTTTAATTCCTTCCGGGCTGTAAGATAATTCTTCGGCATTCAGGCCAAGTTGTTTAATTCGCAGGTGATTGAAATCCATTCCGGTGGGCAAGGCCTTTTCACCGAGATTGTCAAATTGTATAGTATTGTCAGCAAGCTGAAGTTTTTTGACCAGAACAGACATCGCCGATGGTTTGGCGGCAACTGTATCAGTTTTTTTAGTTTCAGCTTCTACTTTAGCCGGTTTGAATGCGAATGCAACATTTGATTTATTCAAACTGGCTTCATCCAGTCTAAAGTCTGATTTCGTTAGATCTGCAAATAAGGTTTTAAGATTTAGCTGGCTGATATTAAGATCTGCCCTGGTGTCAGACAGCATATCGTTAAATTTGATTTTAACCTGTTCCAGATTGACGTCCTGAATTTCTACCAGTGGAAGTTTTCCTGCAGCTGCCTGAGCAGTGTCCAGGCTGTTTTCCAGATGTGCAGCCAGTTGAGTTAACGGTTTTTGCTGCAAATAACTTACGCTGGTATTCTTAAGACTGAAGTCTTTAATCACATAGTGCTGTCCATCCAGATCAAAATCTTTGATATTGGTTTTAAACTCCCCAAGGTTCAGGTGCATGTCATTACCCGCAACATCATCCCGGTAGGTAATTCCTATATCTTTCAGGCTTATTTTGCTCACTGAAAATTTCATGGTCGAAGTGGTGTCCTGCTGAACTTTGTCTTCGGGTTTCTTTTGCTCGGACATGAAAGCGTCCACTAAAAAAGAAAAGTTGAAAGTAGTGTCCGGATTAATCCTGGTTACGTTTGCCCGTATAGTTTCCAGTTCAATATTGTTAATCTCCACTTTGTTCTTTAACAGTTGAAAAAGACTAATGTCTACTGCAAGCTTTTGTGCATAAAGTAAAGTATCACCTTTTTTGTCTTCCATGTAGAACTTGTTTAAAACAACGTCCTTTGGAAGTGCAATTTTAATACTTTCCAGACTTACCTCTGTATGGGTTTTATTTTTCAGATAGTTAATAGCTTTCCCTTTGGCAAACTGTTGTACAGCAGGAATATTAAGTGATACGGCAAGTAAAACTACGATTAGAATTATACTGCCAATGACCCAAAGAATGACCTTTAAACTTTTTCGTACGTATTTATTCAATTGACAAGTTTTTTGAGAGATTGATGAACAAAATTTTTACATGTTTCTGTTACAGAAATCTGTAATCTTCCTTTCAACAAAGCGTTGAATGAATTTGTTTAATTTTTTTATTTACTAATATAAACAGTTGTGTATGGTCTACATCAAATCTCAGGCCTTAATGTCATCTGGAAGATAGATTTTTCAAAATTTATCCTGTTACCACTTAAAATGTCTTATCTTAAAACCCCATTAATTAGTTTTTGTAGCTGATTATGGTTTTTATATATGAATAAAAGAGAAATTATAATCGGTTATGAAGCATTCCAGGGATTGGATGAACTGAATAGCAAAGATCAGGATTTATGCAGGTCTGCAGAGCAGGCTTTGGCTACAGCTTATGCACCATATTCCAATTTCAAAGTCGCTGCCGCAGTTCGTCTTAAAGACGGTAAGATTGTTACGGGAAGTAACCAGGAGAATCTGGCCTATCCGTCTGGTCTTTGCGCAGAACGTGTGGCACTTTTTAGTATTGGTGCAGCCTATCCAAATGCCGTAATTGAGAGTATGGTCGTAACTGCCCATACCGATAAATTTGAAATTACTAAGCCTGTAACCTGCTGTGGTGCATGCCTGCAGGTGATTTCGGAGTTTGAACAGAAGCAGGGGAAACCTATCGAAATAATCTTTTACTGTCTGGGTGGAGAATTGCTGAAGGTAAAGGGAGTGCGGAGTCTGCTACCCTTCAGTTTTGTAGAGGACAGGTTGCAGGTTGAATTGTAAACTGTTGGGAAATTGTGTTCCCTAAATTTGACTGGATGCCTTATCTTTGTTTGATCCAAAACATTCTTAATGAGCGACGAATTAGATAACCACATAAACGAAGAAACAAAACATACTGTTATACCAATCAACGGACTTTATGAAAACTGGTTTCTCGATTATGCCTCTTATGTAATTTTAGACAGAGCAGTACCGCATATCAACGATGGTTTGAAACCAGTTCAGCGCAGAATTATGCATTCGCTGAAAGAAATGGATGACGGGCGTTTTAATAAAGCTGCGAACGTAATCGGTAATACCATGAAATATCACCCGCATGGTGATGCTTCTATCGGCGATGCAATGGTACAGATTGGGCAGAAGGACCTGCTAATTGACTGTCAGGGTAACTGGGGTGACCCAATAACGGGTGATAGCGCTGCTGCTCCCCGTTATATTGAAGCCAGATTATCTAAATTCGCAACCGAAGTTGTTTTTAATGCCGACACAACCGTCTGGCAACTGAGTTATGACGGCAGGAATAATGAACCGATCACATTGCCGGTTAAGTTCCCGCTATTACTGGCACAGGGAGCGGAAGGTATTGCCGTAGGTCTTGCGACCAAAGTTATGCCGCACAACTTTGTTGAGCTGCTGGATGCTTCTATTGCAGTGCTTAATGGCGAACGGCCGAATATCCTTCCGGATTTCTTTACAGGGGGTATGGCCGACTTTTCTGCTTATAACGAGGGAATGAGAGGGGGTAAAATCCGTGTCCGCGCCAAAATAACAGAGAAGGATAAAAAGACATTGGTAATCACCGAAATACCGTACAGTACAACGACTGGTTCGGTAATCGACAGTATCCTGTCTGCAAATGACAAAGGAAAAATAAAAATTAAGAAAATAGAGGATAATACTGCTGCGCATGTTGAAATTGTTATTCAACTTGCACCTGGTATCTCGCCTGATGTAACTATAGATGCGCTTTATGCGTTTACATCATGCGAAGTCTCAATTTCTCCAAACACCTGTATCATTAAACAGGATAAACCGCAGTTCCTGAGTGTAAACGACATTCTGATCGAGAACACACAGCACACCAAAAATTTACTGAAACAGGAACTTGAAATCAGACTTAAAGAATTACAGGAAAAAATATTCTTTAGCTCGCTGCTCAAAATTTTTATACAGGAAGGAATGTATAAAAACCACGAATACGAGAATTCAGGTAATTTCGAAACTGTTGTAGGTGTCTTAACGAGGTTGTTTGAACCATTTAAAGATCAACTATACAGGGAAATAGAAGCTGAAGATTTTAAAAAGCTGATCGAAAAACCAATGAGCAGCATCACCCGCTTTGATGTGAAAAAAGCGGATGAACAGATGAAATCACTTGCTGATGAAATTAAAGTCGTTAAGAATCATCTTCGCCACCTGACTGATTATGCTATTGCCTGGTTCCAGAAATTGAAAGATAAATATGGAAAAGGAAGAGGCAGGAAAACTGAAATCCGGTTATTCGACAGAGTTGAAGCTTCCAAGGTAGCACTTGCCAACGTAAAATTGTACCTGAACAGGGAAGATGGTTTTATCGGTACCGGTCTAAAAAAGGACGAATTTATTGCAGATTGCTCTGACCTGGATGAGGTAATTGTCTTTCGTGAAGATGGCAAATGTCTGATTACGAAAGTTGCCGATAAGACTTTTGTCGGTAAAGGAATATTGCACGCCCAGGTATTTAAAAAGAATGACGAGCGTACGATTTATAATATGATTTATAAGGACGGTAGCAGTGGTACCTCCTACGTGAAAAGGTTCGCTGTCGTCGGTGTAACCAGAGATAAAGAGTATGACCTGACCAAGGGTTCTAAAGGATCTAGAGTATGGTATTTTACAGCTAATCCTAACGGTGAAGCTGAACTGGTAACAGTGATGCTTAAACCGCATACAAAATTAAAGAAATTGCAATTCGATCTTGATTTTGCTGAGATCGCAATCAAAGGGAGGGGATCCCAGGGAAATATTGTATCCAAATATCCAATCAAAAAAATTGTACTGAAAAGTAAAGGTGTTTCAACTTTATCAGGCTTGAAAATCTGGTATGATGATTTATTGCGTCGTTTAAATGTAGATGGCAGAGGAAAGTACCTGGGGGAATTTGATGGGGACGACAAGATACTTCAGGTTCATAAAGAGGGCTGGTATGAACTTAGTTCTTTTGAATTAAGTAATCATTTCGATGCCGACCTGCTGCTTATTCAGAAGTTTGATCCGGAAAAGGCTTTTGCAGTTGTTCAGTTTGAAGGGAAAGCGAAGAATTACTTCGTCAAGCGGTTCTTATTCGAGCCGATAGCAATTGGTAAAAAGCTAAGTCTCATTAGTGAAGAGCAAGGATCGAAATTCCTGCATTTGACCAGTAATCCTGCAGCTTTACTGACTGTTGATGTATTGAAGGGAAAAACACAAATTCCGGAAACACTGGAGATAGTACTGTCCGAATTTATTGACCTGAAAGGAATTAAGGCTAACGGAAACAGGTTAAGCCAGCATGATGTACAGCAGATTAAATTGAGTAATGCCGAAGAGTTGGAACCTGTTCTGGCTGAAGAGCATAAAGAGAATACACTAGCTCCGGTTGACTTAGCAGAATCTGCGGATGAGAACGTTCAGGATTCGCTGGAAGAACCGGCACCAGAGATTGTTCAGAAATCAGCGATATCTGATAACAGTTCTTCTTTACCGGTATTGGAAAAACAGGAAGAGTTAATACCTGATCTTGTTGTTGCTGAAATGCCTGAAGAAATTATTAAGACCGAGGCTCCGGATATAAAGATAGAAGCTCCGGAAAAGAAGCCTGAAGCTCTTGAAAAGACGGCTCAAGTTAAGGAAAAGAAGAATTGGGTGAAGAAAGAAGAACCTGCTTCGGAACAGCATCTTGAAGAAAAGCCTCCAGTACAGGAAACGACTATTATTCAGGATCCTGCTCCGGAAAAAAAGAAATGGGTTAAAAAAGTCGTAAAGGAAACTCCAGCCGCTGATGTTGCCGAACCTAAATCAGCGGACAGTAAACCGGGGGAGGAGGATAAACCAAAACCTGCTAAGAAAGAAATCAAGCTGGAAATTACAAATCCCGATGATGTAGATATTGATGATAAAGGTCAACTGGGCTTATTCTAACCGAATAAGCCTGGCAGACGCTCTGCTGCCATAATAAAGCTGATACCAAAAATTGCAGAGGACAGGAAAAAGTTCCAGTCCCATTTTTTGATCTTAACTATATTAACCAGTATAAATGAAATCAGGAGGGTGGCAAGTACAATAACTATCTGTCCGACTTCCAAACCTACATTGAAAGCGAACAGCTCTGCAACTATACTTTTACTTTTACCGAGCAGGCTATTCAGGTAATTGCTGAAGCCCATTCCATGAATTAGCCCGAAAAATAAAGCCAGCGTATATTTCAATTTAATATTTTTAGGCTTGGCTCTTTTGCTAAGGATATTTGTGGCTGCGGTGATCAGAATGGTCACTGGTATAAGAAACTCAACCAGATCTGTGTTGACAGTGATGATCTTAAAAACGCTTAATGCAAGAGTTATACTATGACCGATAGTAAATGCTGTTACCAGTACCAATACCTTTTTCCAATCTGTCAGGGTATAAATTCCACAGAGCACCATCACAAACAGAATATGGTCATATCCTTTCCAATCGAGTATATGTTGCCAGCCTAATTCGAAGTATAAAGAGAAATCCTGCATTTTGCTAAATTATTAATTTTTAATTAAAAATGAACAAAAATTAAAAACTGTGTTTATTTGTGTAATTATATATTGAATCCTGGTCTGACCGCGCATAAAAAAACAGGATTTGGGAACGCCCGAATCCTGTTTTTTTTCTTGTAATTTCTAAACTTCTACTGGTATTGTATATAGATTGGCTTAGGTGTAAGTTTCAATAACTCTTCTGGTGTCATCAATCTATTCGGTGCTTTCTTTATATCATTTTTATAGAACAATTTGAAACCTGTGAATTCTACAGGTTCGCTATAAATGAAATGACGATAGGTGCCTTTTTTTAATTCAGGTTCGCCCCATCCGTCCATATGCATGACGATCTGTACTTCCGGACGTAATTTAATACTGGATGCATTAGTTACCATCTTTCTTGTGAAGCGGTGAACGACAAATACTTTTGGCGGCAAATTGTGTTTCTTGACAATGTCAGCAAGATATTGCGAAACATAGTTAATATCTGCAGCGTCATATGTTCCGATTCTTTTACCTGGTAAAGAGCCGTCCTTCATAGAGAACTCCGGATCTATTCCTAAGTGTACGTAAGGTAGTTCCAGGTACTTCTCAATATGCGGTAATTCTGCTTTAATATTACTTAAGGCGACCTGCAGGTCTAAAAATACAATCGTATTCGGGCGCATTTTAGCGATGGCTAATACAGAATCAATCTGACTGTTGGCCATTCTGTTCACATATTTACCATCTCTTCCAGGGGTGCCGCTGGCTACTGCAGCAATATAGTGCAGGCCTGCCTGAACGGGTGTAGACGGATCTGCTTTTTCCCAGTTTTTAATTTCAGTATTTAATCTTGACCACATTTCTTTAGGTGCATACTCACCTAAAGCACCCATCTTTTTAGAATGCAGGTTTCCATAATAAACTACGATTCTTTTAAAAGGCAGAATTGCGCCTGCAAGTGGATAAGGCTGGTTTTTGACAGGCCATTTTCCTGTAGTATCTCCGTTTGCGAGTTTAAGTTGTAAAGAGTCGTATAAAGCAGTATCAATTGGTTTAGATACAGGCGCTGTCATACTAACCTCAGTGGTATCAGCGTTTGCTTTTTGAGTTTCTGCTGATTTACCTTCTGCTTTCGTTGAATTGGAATTGCAGCTAGCAAGCAGTGCGAAAGTGGTGAACGCAAGTGCGAAAGTTGCGGGTGGTGTTATTTTCATAGATAGGGTAATGTATTTTATTTTTCTCGTGCAAAACTACACAATCAACTGACAATTTAGCTGTATTAAATCAATCTGCAAACTTTACGAATCCTTAAATTGCTTATCTTTAACCATTCGCACGATTTAAATTTATGATACGAAATTATTTACTCCTTTTCTTTGTTGCAATCCTGTTTTATAGTATGACCGGCTGTAAAAAAGAAATTTCCGAAATTCACCTGATTCCTGCGTTTAAAGGCGACACTACTACATTGAACGGCCTTGCACGGCCTACGGAAGGAATTTATGCGAGCTATAGTGTATTTATGGATTTCAGCAAAGGTATTCAGACCAGGGAACTCAGGAACTCATGGGATTTCGGCGTGTATTGTGGTACAGAAAACAGACTAATTATCAATCATACCATGGGTGCTGCGGCCATCGCTTTAAATAAAACTTCTTTAGCAAGTGTGACAGGGAGTGACACGACTGCTCTTGAAACTAATAATACGCTTAGGGTAAACGGGACTTCCGGTAATACGGCGAATGTAGATCCTGTCAGTGGCGATTTCGCGGCCTATCTGAGTGGAACTGTATTTGCCGAGGTCAAAGCCGACGCGGAGTCAAGCAATGTCTACATCGTTAACAGAGGAACCGCAGGTGACACTGTTGATACGCCTAATAAAAGATGGTATAAAATGAAGGTCTATCTGGTAGACCGCAGTTATAAAATAGATTATGCATTGATTAATGAGACCACGCCTTCCAGATTCAGCACCGTTACTATAGCCAAGGATGACTCATACAACTTCCGCTTTGGTTCTTTCAGGTCTAACCGGGCGAATTTTGAGCCTGCACGTGTAAACTGGGATATACAATGGGGTTGGAGCACCTACAAAAATACGGCAGGTAACGCGATCACTGTGCCCGATTTTGTGCTGATCAATTCTGGTGGCGGTGTACAGGCAGCACAGGTTGTTTTTAGTGGAACCGGAGCGACGACAAAATCGTATGAGGATTATAAGTTTGAAGATCAGACAGGAGTAACCTATAGCGCTGAGCGAGATGCCATAGGAACGAAGTGGCGGAATTTAGATCCCGCAGCTGGTACTTCCTCTGTTTACAGAGATAGATTTTTTCTGGTAAAGGATGGCGAAGGAAATGTTTATAAATTAAGATTTCTAAGCTTTATACCTAATGATGGAGGCCGAAGAGGCAGGCCCCGCATAGAATATCGTCTGCTGGAGCCTGCTGCTTAATATCGTGAATATCTTAAGCGGAGAAGGTGTTGAATTTACCAAATACACCTAAGGGAAGTTTAATGCCGGAGGTTGCCTGTAAGTAAAGTTCTCCTGTCTCCAGATTTTTAACTTGTGGAAAGGATGTTTTAATCAGATTTTCTACAATAACTGAAGAGAAACCAAGGGAATAGGTATTGAGTATCAGGAAATGTTCTTCTTCGTCTAATAATTGAACTACGTCCTGCATCATTTCCTGGATGTGATCTTCCAGTTTCCATTTCTCCCCGTTAGGTCCATGTCCGAACGCAGGCGGGTCTAATATAATCCCATTATATTTCTTCCCGCGTTTCAACTCGCGTTTAACGAATTTTAATGCGTCTTCTACCACCCATCTGACATCTTTTAACTGTGAAAGTTCCTGATTTTCATTTGCCCAAT
The DNA here is from genome assembly GCF_900103515.1 of Pedobacter antarcticus. NCBI lineage: Bacteria > Pseudomonadati > Bacteroidota > Sphingobacteriia > Sphingobacteriales > Sphingobacteriaceae > Pedobacter > Pedobacter antarcticus. Next base: position 38,427 of record NZ_FNGZ01000014.1, on the reverse strand, counting down.
TTACCACCTGCTTAATGGAATCTACGTGTGTCGTATCTGCACCTGCCGCTTTTGCGATTAAAGACGCTGCTCCGGTATAAGCGAAAAGATTTAATACTTTCGGATTTGGGTTCTTGAATTTTTTAATGGATGACGAGATGTAATCCCAGTTCACAGCTTGTTCGGGAAATACCCCAACGTGTTTAAATGAAGTTAATCCGAGTCTAAGATTAATCTTAACTTCATCATTCTTATATTCAACATTCCACCTTTCTGGTATATTCTGTGCAGATTTGATCCATTCACCGGATGTAGCTGAGCGTCCTTTGAAACGGATGTGTGTTCTTTTTTTCCATTCCTGCTCTGAAAGAGTTTTTTTCCATACGGCCTGTGGTTCCGGTCTGCTCAGAACTAAATTTCCGAAGCGTTCTAGTTTTTCAAAATCTCCACAATCAATCAACTCGTAATCTTTCCAGTGGATGGGCGTTAATAGGCTTATCATAAAATTTTTGGACTTGTTATTTAAAAGTTTTTCTTTGCGGCTTTCATAAAGCGACTCGCAAAAACGAAATCGTTGAGCTCCTGAATATCGGTATGTGCAATCTCTTTGTTCGACCCCTCCCAGAATTTCTTTCCTTCGTGCAGGAAAAGAATATAGTCTCCGATTCCCATCACAGAGTTCATATCATGAGTCACAACGATCGTTGTGGTATTGTATTCCTCAGTAATTTCTTTAATCAATTCATCAATCACAATTGATGTTTTAGGATCTAGTCCTGAGTTGGGTTCATCTACGAAAAGATACTTAGGGTTCATCGCTATGGCCCTGGCAATCCCAACTCTTTTTTTCATTCCGCCTGATAATTCTGCCGGAAATAATTTGTTCTTACCTTCCAGATTAACTCGTTCCAGGCAAAAGTTCACTCTTTCCAGCTTTTCGCTAAAGGTTTGTTCAGTAAACATATTCAGCGGAAACATGATGTTCTCCTCGACAGTCATAGAATCAAAAAGTGCCGAACCCTGAAACAGCATGCCGATTTCCTTACGAATTTCAATACGTTGCTCAAAATCCATTTCGGTGAATTCCCGGCCATCGTATTGCACACTTCCTTTTTCAGGGGTGTGTAAACCAATCATACATTTTAATAAAGTAGTTTTTCCGGAACCAGAACCGCCAATGATCAGATTGGTTACGCCGGCTTCAAATTTTCCGGATATACCTTTTAGTACCGTGTTGGAACCAAAGGATTTTTCGATGTCTTTGATTTCGATCATAATAGCAATTGAGTTACAATGTAATCACAGGCAAGAATGCTAATACAGCTGACAACAACAGCTCTTGTACTCGCCTGTGCAACTTCTAATGCACCGCCTTTTACATAAAATCCTTCGTAGGCAGGAACTGTCGTAATGATGAATCCGAACACAAAAGCTTTGACAAGTGCAACTACAATTGTATAAGGGTTAAAGTCTGTGGTAATACCTTGTATATATTCAGCCGGGCTTACAGCTCCTGATAAGGTTCCTCCAAAGTAACCACCTGTAATACTTAATGCCATTGCGAAGATTACCAGCAATGGTACCATTGTTATTCCGGCAATAAGTTTTGGCAGGATCAGGTAACCAGGTGAATTAATTCCCATAATCTCCAATGCATCAATCTGCTCGCTTACACGCATGGTACCTATCTCTGATGAAATAGCAGAACCAATCTTTCCGGCAAGTACAATAGCTGTAATTGTTGGACTTAATTCCAGTATACTGGAATCACGTGTAACAGATCCGATAATAGTTTTTGGGATAAAATCGCTGACTAGCTGAAATGCAATCTGCAAAGTCATTACTGCACCGATGAAGGTGGATATAATTGCAATCAGTCCTAATGAACCGACTCCAATGAAATCCATCTGCTGAAAAATTGCCTTTAAATATATTTTAAATTTTTCCGGTTTTCTGAAAACTGCCTTTAACAGTAATAGGTATTTACCAAAATTGGTGAAATTCATTCGGTGGGAATTTAGCTAATGTATCATTACTATATTAATACAAAGAAACGATAAAAATTGTTGTCACTTTCTTTATTTCTTGAAATTATTCTGGTAATACAGATATTTTGTAGTTTTTTTGCGCCCCTGAAAGGTTCACAGCTGGAATCTGCTGTGTCTTTACAGACATTATAAAAAATAAGAACGCTTTGTAACTATTTGATGTTACTTAAGTCTTATTATCGTAAACCGGAAGGGAATTGATTTACTTTCCGGTACATAAATATAGGAGACAAAATTATGGAAAACAGATTATTAAGAAACGAACATGACAAAGTAATTGCCGGCGTTTCCTCGGGTTTAGCAGCTTACATGCAAGTAGATGTTACCATCATCAGATTGTTGTTCGTATTGTCTACCATCTTTCTGGTTGGAACGGGTGTGCTGGTATACCTGGTTATGTGGATCGTAGTTCCGGTTAACAATGATCCGGCAGCCAGATTCTCAAAGTTTAACGATTATTTTAAAAATCAGCAACCACCCTTCCATATGCCGGGAAGTACTTTTAATCAGGGGCCGGCAGCAGATCAGCCGTTTTCTACTCCGGTTGAGGATGTTAACGAAAAAAAGAAATATGATCCGGACTGGCAAAATCCGGTAGATTTTAAATCACTGCCTAAAAATAATGATACGGGCAGAACTATAGGAGGCCTTTTCCTGCTGGTCATAGGCTTATATTTCCTGATGAATGAGTTTCATATTATTCCTTACTGGTTTAAACTAGGTAAATTATGGCCACTCGTATTTGTTGCTATTGGTCTGAGCTTTATTCTGAAATCGAAACGTAAAAATAAATGGGAAGAGTGGAAAGAGGGACAGCAGACTACAACTGATTTTCAGGAAAAACCATCAGATTTTCAGCAGAGACCAGATAATCTGACTAATGAGCCACCTGTAGTACAACAAAAGCCTGAGGATCAGCTTTAGGTCTTAAATTAAAATATTCTATCGAACTGACCGGGTTTCCGGTCCTAATTCAAATAATCATGAAATTAACCAGAGTAATGTGGGGCATCGTCCTTTTGTTCGTCGGCATCGTGCTCTTGCTGGAGAACTTTAATCTAATCGAATTTTATTGGAGAAATGTCTGGAGTTTCTGGCCTGTATTTCTAATCATTTCCGGAGTAAATATTCTGTTCAACAAGAACAAATCTGAAACGGGCAATATGATTTCGCTTGGTGTATTGGTAATAGTTCTTGGATTTGTTTTTTACAAAGGTCAGCAGGTTCCTGCGGGCAGATCATGGATGGATGGCAGATTCAGTAAAGATTTTGACATTGATATTGATTCAGATCAGGACGATAATGGTAACAAAGAATCTTTAACTTTTTCAACACCTTTTGTTCCGGCGGACAGTGCAAAAAAGACTGTATTTAATATCTCTGGCGGCGGGACATCTTTCTCCCTGGACGGCGAAACGGACAGTCTTGTTGTTGCAAACGTTGAAAAACGGAGTGGAAATTTCATCCTCCAGAAAGAAAGTTCGGATTCGGTGAACACAGTCATCTTTAAAATGAAAGAGAAGAAAGGGGGCTGGTCAATTAATGATGGTGGTAATAATGTCAATCTGCAAATGAATAAGGCACCTGAATGGATTGTAAACATGAAAATGGGGGCTGGCGAGGTGAAATTTGATTTCTCCGATTATAAGGTCCGCAGATTTGGATTTGATGGCGGTGCTGCCTCACTGGATATCAGGATAGGTGATCTAGTACCTGTTACGGATGTTGTTGTTAAAACAGGAGTAGCGGATGTTAAATTGACAGTACCGAAAGCTTCGGGTTGCAGAATCTCTACGAAAACTGGTTTGAGTGCGAAGGATTTTCCCGGGTTTATTAAAATAAACAATAATAGTTACGAGACTTCTAATTATAGTTCTTCAGCTAAAAAAGTAATTATTGTTCTGGATGGAGGATTAAGTAACTTTGAGGTAAGCAGATACTAAAATATGAAATATACCATCGTGGTAAGCGGTAAGCCTGAAGGACCCTATACGCTGGAAGAACTAGCAGGCAAATCTGTCTTGGCAGGAACTTTTATCCGCATACCAGGAATGGACGATTATAAAGAAGCGCACGAGTTCCCAGAACTTTGTGCGCTTTTTGGGTTTAACTACCAGCGTACCGCCCCGCAATATTTTGCTGCTTTCGACCAGCGTTTACTGGCATCCGTGATAGATTATTTTTTATTATTTATGGTCTATATTCTTGCATTATTGCTTGTTTTTATGGTAGTTACCGATAAGCAGTCGCGTATAGCCTTTGCAATAATGTGCCTCCCCGCAATTCCTGTGTTTAAAATGATCTATAGTGTTTTTGGTGATGCTTCTATAAAGCAGGGCACGGCTGGAAAGCGACTTTTGCATATTAAAGTAACCGATCTGAAAGGAAACAGAATCAGTACCGGCAAGTCAATAATTAGACAGCTTGCAAAAATTCTTTCTGTTTTGCCTTTGTTTTTTGGTTATCTGTATTCATTTTTGAATAAAAAGGCACAATGCTGGCATGATATTGCCGCAGAAACGGTAGTGATTAAAGACCGGCTTATCTAGTCATTTCAATTTCAGAATCAATCCGGCAGATAACTTGATGATATAAAGTTTTATCTTTGCATACGCATGGAAAATACAACAGCAAAACAGCTTTTAACCGGTGGCTACTGTAACAGTCTGGATGAGTATTCAAGATTTATAACCAGAGAAGTTAAAATAGGTGATGTGCCTATGGGCGGGAATAATCCTATCCGCATACAATCTATGACAACTACCGATACGATGGATACCATTGGCACGGTAGAACAGACTATCAGAATGGTTGAGTCTGGTTGTGAATACGTGCGTATCACTGCCCCAAGTATGAAGGAGGCAGAAAATCTGGCGCAAATCAAAAAGGAATTGCGTTACCGCGGTTATAATGTTCCTTTAGTGGCTGATATTCATTTTACACCGAACGCAGCTGAATCCGCTGCCAGAATTGTAGAAAAAGTAAGAATCAACCCCGGAAATTATGCTGATAAAAAGCGTTTCGAGAATATTGATTATACGACTGATGCCTATAATGCTGAATTAAGCAGAATCTACAAGAAATTCGCACCGCTGGTTAAAATCTGCAAAGAATATGGTACTGCTATGCGTATAGGTACTAACCATGGTTCGTTATCTGACCGAATTATGAGTCAGTACGGCGACACACCACGTGGCATGGTTGAATCTGCAATGGAATTCATACGGATTTGTGAAGATCTCAATTATTATAATCTGGTCATCTCTATGAAAGCCAGTAATACCCAGGTAATGGTACAGGCTTACCGTTTGCTGGTGGAAACCATGGTTAAAGAAGGAATGAATTATCCGCTTCACCTTGGTGTTACCGAAGCTGGTGACGGGGAAGATGGCCGAATTAAATCGGCTGTTGGAATTGGTACTTTGCTGGAAGATGGTTTAGGAGATACTATCCGCGTCTCGCTTACTGAAGATCCGGAATTTGAAGCTCCTGTGGCTAAAGCGCTGGCTGATCGTTATAGTAAACGTAAGCAACAAACTACTTCTCCGGTAGAAATTTCTGCGTTAAAGGACCTGCCGTATTCTCCATATGCTTACTCAAGAAGGAATACCCATGCGGTGCAGCATATCGGAGGTCATTTTCATCCGGTAGTGATGCTTGATGTTTCTGGTAAAAATTTAAAGGACCCTTTCTTCCTGAAAGAGGCAGGTTATAATTACCAGGCGATACTTGATAAATACAATATGGCCGACCAGGCTTGTGATTTGGTCTATCTGGGGGATGAACTACCATCTTTTTCTTTTCCTGGAAATTTGTCGCAGATTTATAATTACGGTACCTGGAATAAGCTTAATAACAAACAGAATTGTTTTCCCTTATTTACACTTGACGAGTACCTGGATAATTCAATTCATGATTCTTTACTGAATCTGGTTTCAGTAAATGCCGCTGACTATGATTTGTCAAAGCTTAAAGCTCTTGATGAAACTGCCGTGATTATTCTGGAATCTTCTGCTGCAGATCATATGACAGTTCAGCGTTCGTTCTTTACTAGTTTATTGAATGCAGGACTCACATTTCCGGTGATAATTAATAGAAGTTATCCTATAATTGATGCGGAGACATTACAATTGTATGCCGCCACAGATCTTGGTGCGCTATTTACAGATGGTTTTGGCGATGGTGTCTGGCTGAACGCAAGCGAAGACATCAGCCTATCGCTATTAAATTCTACCAGTTTTGGCATTCTCCAGGCAACTCGTACCCGGATCTCGAAGACCGAATATATTTCATGCCCGAGTTGTGGACGTACGTTATTCGACCTTCAGGAAACAACACAGCAAATCCGTTCCAGAACGGATCATCTGAAAGGGATTAAAATTGGGATTATGGGCTGTATTGTCAATGGGCCTGGTGAAATGGCTGACGCTGATTATGGATATGTCGGTACCGGCCCGGGAAAGATTACGCTTTACCGTGGCAAAGAGGTCGTTAAAAAGAACGTCGACTCTGCGAATGCACTTGATGATCTTATTGGCTTGATCAAAGAAGACGGCAATTGGATCGAAACCCGGGAGATACACTAAACTTGCTTGTGGTTATGAGCCAGGTTTTCTTTCAAAAATGAAAGGGTCTTATCACATACATCTTGAAGTTGAGCTGGTAACTGCGCTGCGTTAAATGGATGACTAGCTCCATAAACGTGGTTAGCGTTTTCTATTTTTTGTAATCTTGCTTCAGGTTTAGCCTGTGCCAGGGATTGTGCAATATTGAAATTGACGTTTACATCTTGATCGCCATGCAGGATAAGCCATGGAATATTAACATGATTTGCTGCACGTAAAATATTAAATTCCTCTTCATGGGATTTGTAATCTTTTAACAGGGTCACGTCTAAAGGCATTTTTTCTTTGGTGCGTGCATTTTCTACATATATGCGCCCCGAGTTTTCCCATTCCTCTTCTTGTTCAGATTTCCATAGAGAATTGAATTCCGCAATCGCTGACCAAGTCACCAGCTGACTGATACGGGGGTCATTAGCGGCCTGAAGAATTACTAATCCACCACCTCTGCTGTGGCCAATCAGGCAAATGTCTGACATTGGATAAGTATGGCTGACATAATTGACCATAGTATCCAGATCTTGAACTTCCATTGAAATGGTGTTCGCCGCAAAAACATCCATATCTGTTACATCATTTGGATTTTCGGCAGTAACTCCATTATGGCTCAGGTTAAATTTAATGAATCGAAACCCTCGTTCTGCAAATTCATTAGCGACGAGATGATGTGCGCCCCAGTCTTTAAATCCTTTGAATCCGTGAACAAACAAAACTGTAGGCTGATTCTTGTACTGGTCGTCATAAGTCAGATCTCCGTTGATTCTCTGGTCAGCTGATCCTGACAGTATAAATTCTTCTCTTTTGATCATATCTTTTGGCTAAATTGTCAATCTACTTAATATAACAAACACATTGTCTATTAGTTTATAACTAAATCTTTAATTTAAAACCTTTCTAAATTACGCTTAATTACAGCATAATGACAGTGGATATGGGCTGTCTTCTTACTTTTGTTAGCACGAAAAAAAAACAACCCACCCACCTTGGAATATTTAAAGATACTTGCTTTTACCCACAAACAGATTGACTTAAAATCTTTAGGGAAATTAGTTATCTGCGAGCAGACACTTGATGACAGACTCAGAAATATTCAAAAAGAACTTGGGGTCAAAGAGATTTTCTATATCGGTACCTGTAACAGGGTAGAATTTGTTTTCACAACAGCCCGCACTTTAGATCGAGAATTTATACTGGAATTTTTCAGGGTACTTGATATGGGACTGCCTGCAGCTTATATCGATCAGTTTGTAGACAATGTTTCTGTTTATGAACAGGTAGCTGCTTTTAATCATTTACTTCGTACTTCTTGTTCACTCGAAAGTCTGGTAGTAGGAGAGAAGGAGATTCTTGCTCAGGTACGCCGGGCTTATGAAGCCTGCAGGGTTTCTGGCTTTACGGGGGACTATATGCGTATGATTATGAACCGTGTCGTGAAAACAGCTAAAGAGGTTTATACGCATACTAATATTTCCAAAAATCCAGTTTCAGTAGTGTCACTAGCTTACCGGAAATTAAGAGATCTTACGATTACAGCAAATTCAAGGTTGTTAATTATCGGTGCCGGTGAGACGAACAAAAACCTCGCTCAATATCTTAAAAAACATAAATACTCTAATTTTTCCATTTTTAACCGCACTGTAGAAAATGCGGAAAGCCTGGCAAAAGACTTGAATGGAATTGCTTATCCATTAACTGAATTAGCCGGTTTTAAAGGTGGATTTGACGTGATCATTACCTGTACGGGTGCTACAGAACCGATAATCACCGAAGAAATATATAAAAATTTGTTAAATGGCGATACCGGTAAAAAGGTGATCGTGGATTTGGCTATCCCAAATGACACAGCGCCTGCTGTGATTAAAAACTTCCCTATTCATTATATCGAAGTGGAGTCTTTGAAAGAAGTTGCGCGTAAAAATATCCAGGAACGATATGATGAACTGGTAAACGCGGAACAGATTATCGAACAAAATATCACCGAATTTGATCTTGTTCTCCGTCAGCGTAAGATTGAAATAGCTATGAGCGAAGTGCCTCAGAAGATTAAAGCTATTAAAAGTAAAGCATTAGATATCGTTTTTGCAGAGGAGATAAATACGCTGGATGAAAACTCCAGAATCGTACTTGAACGGGTGATGGACTACATGGAAAAGAAATACATCAGTGTACCGATGGTCATGGCTAAAGAGATCATGATCAATAATAGCTAGATTAGTCAGGTTAATTACATTATTTGTTTATTATTGGTGAGTATTGCGCATTTAGGCTAAATTTGCGTCGGTTTTACAATGCGGGTAACTCTGGATTAATTAGGCTTTAAGCTGAAAACATCCACGTCTCCTTCCTGTTCTGAAGAGCAAGAATGACGTCAGGCTATTCAAGATTAAAAAATTATATATTTCGATGAAAAAACTTATTATCGGTACCAGAGGCAGTGATCTGGCATTATGGCAAGCCAATTTTACTAAAGACAGGCTAGCGGAAATCGGTGTGGAAGCCGAATTGAAGATCATTAAAACTCAGGGTGATAAAATTCTTAATCTCAGACTAGATAAGTTGGAGGGAAAAGGTTTCTTTACAAAAGAACTGGAAGAAGAATTACTCAATGGTACTATCGATATTGCAGTTCACTGTCAGAAAGATCTACCTACTGCAAATCCTCCGGGATTAATCATTGCAGCTGTATCTGAAAGAGAAGATGCATCGGAGTTATTAATTGTATTAAAGGACTGTGTAGATATCACGAAAAAGCTGTCATTAAAAAATGGCGCTCAGGTTGGTACTTCTTCTAACAGAAGAAAAGCACAGTTAATTGCTCTTCGTCCTGATCTTAATATTGAAGATTTAAGGGGCAATGTCATTACGCGCATCCAGAAATTAAGGGATGAGAACTATGACGCTATTTTATTGGCCAAGGCAGGTATTAACCGTCTGGGTATTGACCTAAGTGAATTTCATACCGAAGTTATTGATACAACTGAACTGATACCTGCGCCTGCACAAGGGGTACTGGCTTTCCAGATCAGGGAAAATGATCCTGAGCTTTTTGAATTGCTTCAAAAGTTAAATGACCAAAATACAGCGGATGAAATTGAAGTCGAACGTAAAGTTCTGAACCTTTTTCAAGGTGGATGTCATATGCCGCTTGGTTGTTATTGTAAGAAAGAAAATGGTAAATATGAAGTCTGGACGTCGAAGGCAGTTACTGCTGAACATTTTCCGGATCGTCTATTCTTTCGGGTTGATAGTCTGGAGGGGCTTGCCGAACATATCGTAAGCAAGTTCAGTGAGGATAGAAAATTACCGTCCAAAATATTTATTTCCAGAGAAATCAGTGAACACAGTTACTTGCGCCGTGCTTTGGAAAGGCATAAAATTGAAATCGAAGATCGTTCGCTAATCCGTACTTTTCCTATTGTAAACGTATTAGATCCTTTTTATCTTAAAAACCTGAACTGGATTTTCTTTAGCAGCCGTAATGGTGTAGAATACTTTTTTAAATTGAAGCCTTTACTTTCAAAACACATCCGTTTTGGCGTGGTTGGAAGAGGTTCTGAAGATGAGTTAAGAAAGCATGGATACCGGGCTGACTACGTAGGCGAGGGGGGAGATATACCGGGTATTGCGGAAGAATTTGCTGAAATGATCAAAGGTCAGACCGTCTTATTCCCACGTGCACAGGATTCCCTGCAGAGTATTCAGAGTCGTGTGGATTCTTCTACGAAAGTGGTCGATCTGCCAATTTATGAAACAGTTATTGAAGAAGATGTTGATCAGTCATTTGCTGAGGTACTTATTTTCACAAGTCCTTCAAATGTCGATGCTTATTTCGCGGATAATTTATTAGAGCCTGGTCAGCAGGTAATTGCGATTGGCAATTCTACGGGTAAAAAACTGGAGGAAGTGGGAGTAAATTATATTTTACCTTATTCTCCGGACGAAATTGGTCTTGCAGAAGCAGTGTTTGGTATTGAATTAAAATAAAAGAAGAGGTAATTATGTTACATCGTCCACGTCGACTAAGAAAGAATCCGGTAGTAAGAGAAATGATGGCAGAAACGAAATTGTCAAAGGACATGTTTGTTTATCCATATTTCATCGTACCGGGGAAACAGGTAGTACACGCTATTGATGCTATGCCGGGAGTGAATCATTTTTCTACTGATACTTTAATCAGAGATGTAGAAAAAGGTCTGGAACTGGGCGTAAATAAAATCATGTTGTTTGGTGTAGGTGATGAAAAGTCTGAGGATGCCCGTTCTGCCTATCATGATCATTCACTGGTGCCGGCTGCGGTTCGTGAGTTGAAAAAGCAATTTGGTGAGGATCTTTATGTGGTAACAGATGTGTGCGTATGTTCTTATACCACACATGGTCATTGCGGAATTCTGAAAGATGATTATGTTCAGAATGATGCCACAGTTGAAGTAATCGCAAAGATGGCCGTCGCTCATGCTCAGGCAGGTGCTGATATGCTTGCTCCATCTGATATGATGGACGGAAGGATTGCTGCTATAAGAAGTTCTCTGGACAACCAGGGGCTTATTAATACAGCGATTATGTCTCACGCAACTAAATTTGCTTCGGCTTATTACGGACCTTTTCGGGAAGCGGCTGATTGTGCACCTAGTAAAGGAGACAGAAAGGCTTATCAGATGGATTTCAGAAATCCGCAGGAAGCACTGCGCGAGGCACTGCTTGATGAAACCGAGGGTGCAGATGTGCTCATGGTTAAGCCAGCGCTAGCTTACCTGGACGTAATGCAGACCTTAAAACAGCATTCCAATTTGCCTATTGCTTGCTACAATGTATCAGGCGAGTATGCGATGGTTAAGGCAGCGGCCGAAAAGGGATGGATTGACGAACAAAAAATTGTGATGGAAACTATGTACGCTTTCGCGAGGGCTGGGGCTAGTATTATCACTACTTATCATATAAGGGATATCGCTGAAAAGAATTGGATGTAATATGTTAGAATCATTAAAAAAAATATTTTCTGGAAACGAGGGCGAAATGCCGGTTTCTCCGGGTAGTAAACCTGATATCTCAAGGGAAAAATCGGCGGAGCTTTATGAAAAAGCAAAAACGTATTTTCCAGGTGGGGTTAATTCTCCGGTAAGAGCATTCAAATCTGTTTATGGTACTCCGCTTTTTATTCAAAAGGGCGATGGATGCTTTGTGTGGGATGCTGATGGAAACCAGTTTATTGATTTTTGTGCGAGCTGGGGACCGCTTATTCTGGGGCATAACCCACCAAAGGTGAGAGAGAAGGTTATTGAAACTATGCAGAATGGTATGAGTTTCGGTGCACCCACAGCTCTGGAAAACGAATTAGCTGAACTTATTATAAAAAACAACAAATTTGTAGAAAAAATCCGCTTTACAAGCTCTGGTACTGAGGCTGTTATGTCTGCAATCCGACTGGCCAGAGGATATACCAAGAGAGATAAAATACTTAAATTTGAAGGTTGTTATCATGGGCATAGTGACTCTCTATTAGTTAAGGCTGGTTCTGGGTTAGTTACTTTCGGCGAAACGTCTTCACTGGGTGTTCCTAAGTCATTTGCTGAGGAGACTATTGTTATTCCTTTGAATGATATTGAGGCTATTAAGCAAGCTTTTACTCAGTTTAAAGATCAGCTTGCAGCTGTTATTATTGAAGGTATTCCGGCAAATAATGGTTTGCTGATGCAGGAAAAATCTTATGTAGAATTTCTTCAGCAGATCTGTAATGAGAATGGCACGCTATTAATTTTTGACGAGGTAATTACAGGTTTCCGGATCGGATTTGAGGGCGCTGCAGGTTATTACGGCATAAAACCGGATATCGTAACTTATGGAAAGATACTCGGTGGAGGTCTTCCTGTGGGTATGTACGGAGCATCTGCTGAAATAATGGGACATATATCCCCTGACGGAGGTGTTTATCAGGCAGGTACATTATCCGGTAATCCCGTTGCAATGGCGGCAGGGATAGCGCAGCTTACAGAGCTGTTACGTTCCGGGTTTTATAAGGAACTTAATAATAAAGCTGCTGAGTTCGCGGAAAGTATCCAGCGTTTCGCAACAACCAGAAACTATAAATTTAAGGTATTCTATGTTGGCTCTATTTTTTGGTTTGCTTTCACAGATAAAGAATCTATCCGTTGCGCCGAGGACATTGATCCTGCAAGTATGGAGAAATTCAAAATTATGCATCGTGAACTTTTAAACCGTGGTATTTATCTGGGGCCATCTGGTTATGAGGTTGGGTTTGTATCTGCGGCACATACTAAAATAGAACTTGAAAAGGCGAAACGTGCCATTTTGGAAGCTTTGGATATTGTGTTCAGAAATAAATAATTTAACTATCTTTAAAGAGGATTATATCAATTGAAGAAATCAATTATCATATTTTACTTTCTGCTGCTCTACTCACTGGTTCAGCTGATCTCGTGGGGAACTCTGGTTGTAAAACTTCAGCCCTCGCGCATGGCTATGGTTATGGGGGAGGGATCCGTGTTTCTTTTTATGCTGGGTGTTGGCGCTTATTTCCTTCACAAATCCATTAAAAAGGAAGATAAACTCCGGGAACAACAACAAAATTTCCTGTTATCTGTTACTCATGAGTTAAAGTCTCCTTTAGCGGCAATTAAGTTATCACTTCAGACTATCGTGAAACGTGACCTGGATAAAGCTCGTCAGACTTCATTACTGAACAATTCGCTAAAGGATATAGAAAGGTTGGATGACCTGGTAGAAAATATGCTGTTGGCTACTAAAATTGAAAACAGGTCTTATTCTTTCCCTGCAGAGGAGTTTGATTTATCTGAACTGGTCACTAAAATCACTGATAGGCTTCAGATCCATTCTTGTGGTTGTGAACAGGTGATTACGCCTTTTATTGAGCCTAAGATTATTATTACGGGAGACCCGTTTGCACTGTCATCAGTAGTCAATAATTTGGTTGAAAATGCCGTTAAATACTCTGGAGAATGTGCTGAAATCACTGTGGAACTTAAAATGCAGGACGGACATGCTTTTCTTAGTGTAGGTGATAAAGGCCCGGGTATCCCGGATGGCGAAAAAATGCTCATATTTGATAAGTTTTACAGGGTAGGTCAAGAACATACACGGAAAGCAAAAGGAACTGGACTTGGCTTGTTTATAGTTAAGGAAGTACTACAGCGGCATGATGCCGACATTAGCGTTAAAGACAATGTACCACAGGGTACAATTTTTGAAATTACATTTAGTTGATTGTTATGCAACAGAAATTAAGAATCTTATTGGTCGAAGATGAAGACCACTTATTAGACGCTATCAAATTAAACCTTGAGCTGGAAGGGTATAAAGTTCATGCCGTAAAAGACGGGAAAACTGCCCTTAAAATATTTAAGGAAGAACGTTTCAACCTGATTATTCTGGATGTGATGCTTCCTGAGATGGATGGTTTCCAGGTATGTGAAACGATCAGATTGGAAAATACTGAAGTGCCCATCCTATTTTTAACAGCTAAAAACACTAGTGAAGACCGTGTAATGGGCCTTAAAAAAGGCGCGGATGATTATCTGGTTAAGCCGTTTAACCTGGAGGAGTTAATTCTACGTGTGGGTATTTTGGTGAAACGCAGTATGAAATCTGATGACCTGAAAGAACTGAATTCTTATAAAATTGGTGATAAGACTATCTATTTCAACTCATTTGAGTTAAAGCAGGACGACGGTGTTATTGTTCCTTTAACTAAGAAGGAAACTATGTTATTAAAACTATTAATTGAACGTAAGAACGAAGCAGTTTCCCGCGAGCAAATTCTGGAAACGGTTTGGAATTACGATGTATATCCTTCTACAAGGACAATTGATAATTTTATATTGACTTTCCGTAAATATTTTGAACCTGATCAGAAAAACCCGGTCTATTTTCACTCTATACGTGGTGTAGGCTATAAATTCACGGATATTCATAGCTAATGTTTAACGCTACCGGCAGATATATTCTGATGGCAGTTTTTGCAATTGCCGCAGGCATAAGCCTCTATTACGAACAACATCAGCTGGCTGCACTGGCAGGGCTGATGTTGTTGTTCATAATCTGGAGTCATTTTAAAAGCAGTTCAATATTGATGGCCTCCAAAAATTTCAAAAATGGCGATTATACACGCGCCTCGATTTTATTGGCTGAAGTGCCTGATCCAGATCGTCTTTCGAAAAATAGAAGAGGCTACTATGAATTCATGATGGCTAATATTGCCTTGAAAAATGGTGATTATGAATCGGCGGAAATGCATTTTCAGATTGCCAGCCGTTTTCCGCTTGGCACGAAAACCGATAAGTCTTTTGTGCTCATCCATCTAGCTAATCTTGCATTGCGCAAAAAGGATAAAGTCAGGACGTTGGCCTACGCAGAGAAAGCCGGTGAACTGGCAAATACAGAAAGAGCGAAAGAGATCGTACAGAAACTCCTCAAAGAAGCAAATAACTTATAATGTAAATATAAGGCCTGCCATGTACGCAGGTCAATTCAAAACGTAAATCAACAAATTACTATCAGATGAACACTTTATTTTTAGATGCGGCATGGTCCAGACAAACAGAACGTCCACCGGTATGGATGATGCGCCAGGCTGGTCGTTTTATGCCTGAATACTGGGAGATCAAAAACAAGTATTCATTCCTGGAAATGTGCAAGACACCTGAAATCGCTGCAGATGTGACTATGCTGCCTGTTGACTTACTAGGTATTGATGCCGCTATTTTATTTTGCGACATATTGGTTACTGGTGAAGCAATGGGCGGAGATTTAAGCTTTACTCAAGGCGTAGGCCCAAGGTTTGCTAATCCGGTCAGAAATATGCAGGATGTAGAAAATCTAAATGTAGATTGTCTGGATGAACTGCAGTATGTAGCTGATGCTATTAAAGTTATTCAGCAGCGTCTTAATGGTAGTATTCCTTTAATCGGTTTTGCCGGTGCACCGTTTACGGTAATGAGTTACCTCGTTGAGGGAGGTTCATCTAAAGATTTTAAACTCACCAAATTATTTATTCATAACCATCCGGAAGTTGCACATCGTCTGCTGGCAAAAATTGCCAAGGTAACGGCTGATTATTTAAACCTGCAGATTGCTGCCGGCGTTAATGCTATCCAGATTTTTGATAGCTGGGCACTTGCGCTATCCTGGAATGACTATGCAGAGTTCTCACACCGTTACATCCAGGAGATCATTTCTAATCTGAACCGTAAAGATATTCCGGTAATCTCATTCTGTAAAGGTAGTTCCGTTTTCGCTCCAATGATGGCGGAAGCTAAACCAGATGTGATTTCTGTAGATTGGAATGCCGACTTACTTAATATTAAAAATATATTACCTTCGGGAATTGCCGTTCAGGGTAACATGGATCCACATATTCTTTACGCAGATAAAGCTGTGATCAAGAAGACTATTCATCAGCTGTTTGAAAGAATGCGTGGAGAGAAAGGTTTTATTTTTAACCTGGGACATGGTATTATGCCTGATATTCCTTTTGACAATGTGAAATATGCAGTCGATCTGATCAAAGAATTCCGTTATTAATGGACCAATACTATTTATATATTCTATCTGTCCATATTATCTTTGTGGTAAGCTGGATGGCAGGCCTGTTTTATATAGTCCGCCTTTTCATTTATCATACTGAAGCAAATGACAGACCTGAGATGGAAAAAAATATCCTTCAGCAGGAATTTATAAAAATAGAGAAGAAATTATGGAATATTATCACTACTCCGGCCATGATCTTAGCGGTCCTGGCCGGAATAGCCATGATTTCAATCAGACCAGGCTTACTTTTGACGTCCTGGCTTCCTGTTAAGCTCGGCTTTGTTTTTCTGCTGCTGTTATATCACTTCAGATGTCAGCAGATTATGAAGCAGCTGAGATCTGGCATATTCAAATTAACCTCTTTTAAATTACGTTTGTGGAATGAGCTGGCTACAGTATTATTAGTCGCTATTGTTTTTACTGTCGTATTAAAAAGCGCGGTTGACTGGTTTTATGGCCTTATAGGGTTGATTATATTTTCTGTAGTAATCATGACAGCCGTAAAATTGTATAAAAACTACAGACAAAAAAATAATCAATAAGGATTACCGCTCTCCATTTATTCCTTTCCCATGAGATCACTTCTACTCAGTCTTTTCCTCCTCTTAAGCATTGCAGGCAGCAGTTATGCGCAATTTAATTCAACAGCAATTGAAAACCGTATCAGACCTGATAGTACAGCAACAGGTGAAGTCCATTTGAATTTTTATAATTTCAATTACGTAAGGAATTACGAGTACTCTAATCCTTTTCACGATGGATATACCTTGTATGGTACGCAGTTGCAGCCTGAACTTGTTTATTACGCACATCCGAACCTTGCTATTGTTATGGGTGCGTATATGCGCAAGGACTTTGGTAATGACCGGGGCTTATATGATTCTAAATTACTGTTTGCTTTAAAATATCATAAGAAGGATCTAACTTTAAATTTCGGTTCGCTTGAGGGCGGAATACACCATGGTTATATTGAACCTTTATGGGATTTTGAAAGACAGATAACTGATCCTATTCAATATGGGACACAGTTATTGATCGAAAAAGATAAGTTTAAACTGGATGCGTGGATTGCATGGCAAAAAATGATTTACCGGGCGTCACCTGTGAAGGAACAAATTATAGGAGGACTGACCACAGAGGTTTCTCTATATAAAAAGAATGGTTGGAATTTAAGTATACCGGCTCAGTTTATTGCCTACCATAAAGGTGGACAGATTGATCTTGAAAAGGATATTCCTTTGCAGACGCTATTTAATGGAGCCACCGGTTTTAAAGTCTCGAAAGCGACTTACGGACCCGTTAGCTCTATTTATACATCTAACTATATCGTGGGATACAAAGATTTCTCGCCAACTAAACAACAAGCTTTTCAAGGAGGGTTCGGCTTATGGTTAAATGCCGGAGTGGAGTCAAAATACGGGAGCCTGGCAGCTTCTTACTGGAAGGGTAATAACTTTATGACCATTAAAGGAATGCCTTTATACGAGTCGGTTTCATCTAACCTCTATGAATTTGGTTATAAGGAAAGCAGCAGGAGTATTTTCTTATTGCGTTATGCCTATCAAAAGGAGCTTATTCCAAATCTATATCTCGATGTCAGACTTGAGCCGCATATTGACCTCGGTACTTCGAGAAAAGAATCCCTGCAATTTCAACATTCATTTTTCCTGACCTATAAAGAGAATTTCAGGCTGTTCAAAGTGAAAAAATAAATATTCTTATTTGGTTGCAACCTTTTGTACAGTTTGTTCATCTTATCTTTAACTGAACAAATGAAATTGACGCCAAAGCTAAACCTAGACAATTTACTGGAAGGATGTAGAGCCGGAGACCGAAAGGCGCAGGAGTTGTTATATAAACAAACTGCGCCCAAGATGATGGTTGTTTGCGTGCGATACGCCCGTGACAGGATGGAGGCCGAAGATATACTCCAGCTAGGGTATATTAAAGTATTTGGGAAAATCTCGGAATTCCGTAGTGCCGGTTCGTTAGAAGGTTGGATAAGAAGAATAATGGTAAATACTGCAATTGAAAGTTACCGGAGGAATCTTCGTATGATGAATATCGTTCCGATTACTGAAAACGAAGAGCAGATTGCTGCCGATTTTGATTTTAGCAGAATGGGTATGCAAGTGTTACTTAAACTCATTCAGGGGTTATCAGATGGGACAAGGGTAGTATTTAATATGTATGTAATGGAAGGTTTTTCTCACCAGGAAATTGCAGATAGTTTAGGTATTTCTGCTGGCGCCAGTAAATCTCAGTTATCAAGAGCAAGGGCAGTTTTGAAGCAGGAAATAATTAAAATGGAGGGTATTGATTATGCAACATATACAGGATAAAGAATTCGATCAACGACTCAGGGATCAATTTGAAAATTCAGAAATTGAGTTACCTGCAAGCAGTTGGTCCGATCTGGAACATGTACTTCATCTTCAGAAAAAAAGAGGAGCCTTGTACAGGCGCCGGTGGTTAGTGGCTGCATCTGTTTTGTTGCTGTCATCTCTAGGTGCATATATGAGTTATTATGCCAGTCACCAGGTGATAAGTAAAGAGAGGCTAGCCTTAAATACTTCTACCAGGCAAGAGCGGAGTACTGTAGTCGAAAATAAGGAAAAGGTAATTACAGAGCGTGTTGATAGTAATAACCCTGATTTGCCTGTACGCGGACGCATTAGTTTGGCTCCAACGGTCGAAGTAGGAAAGGTTGAATCTGAGAAGAACGATATCGAAGCGCAACCGGTTATTCCGATGAAAGAAGAAATAATGCTAAGTTCATTGCAACCTTCTTCAGACATTGCTCGTCATGTAGATAACAAAACATTATATAAACCTGATAAATTAGCATTTTTACAGGCGTCGAACGAGATTTCTTTGGAAACAGATAGTGGGGTAGAAGATGCAGACCAGCAGCGAGGGATTCGTAATGTTGGTGATCTTGTTAATTATGTAGTGGATAAAGTGGATAAAAGAGCGGAGAAGATTTTGAAATTTAAAACTGATGATGACAATTCATCTTTAATCGCAATCAATATCGGAATGCTCAAATTAAATCAGAAAAAACAAAAGTAACGCACAAATAATAAAAAAATATGAAGAGATTTTTAATGAATCTGCTGGTGTTAAGTAGCCTTACGGCATTATCTTCAGGGCAGTTATTAGCACAGGATGAAAACAGTCTTACCTTTTCAAAAAACAAGAAATATAACATAAATCTATCTTTCGGCGATTCAAATGATCAGACAAATGTTGATCAGGACAGCACTAAAGTTGTTAAAGCACATAAAGGGAGATTTCTGGGAGGAGTAACATTTACCAGACTTGATATCGGCTTTAGCAGGATAATTGATAATGGTAGCTTTTCTGTTTCTCCAAAGAATGACTTCCTTTCTTATAAAGGGGCTAAGACTAGTACAATATCATTTGATGTACTTTATTTTGGTTACAGGTTTAATCCCAACTTTAAAGTCTATGTGGCTGGTGGTTTTGACTGGACAATGATTCGCTTGAAAAATGACGTAACTATTCAGCAAAATATGCCGGAGCTGGTTGCGATAGATGACGACGTCCATTTCAGCAAAAACCGCCTTTCTAACAGCTATGTACATATTCCCTTGAATTTTGAATTTAGATCTAAGGAAAATAACAAAGGAAAACGTTTCTACTTAGTCCTTGGACCAGAGGTTAGTTTCCTGCTGAATGGAAAAGTTAAGCAGATCAGTGATGAAAGAGGTAAGCAGAAGTTTAAAGATGACTATCATTTTCAACCTGTCAGAGTTGGTGGAACAGCGCGTATTGGTTACGGTGGTATAGGTTTGTTTACCAAATACTATTTCAATGATATGTTTGACACGGATGCACAAAAAGGGGTTAAAAACATGTCATTTGGTATTACCTTCGGTTTGAATTAAGAGATACACAAATAAAATCATGGCCCTGTTTGCATATGCAAACAGGGCTTTTTCGTTAACAGGAAGCTTTTCTCTGCAATATTCACGATGAAATGTATCTTTGCTATGTGGATGAAAATATAATCAGTGTAAGAGCTTTAACCAAGCAATATCAAACAAGTCAGGCTTCGGGAATAAATGATATCAGCTTTGATATTGTCAGCGGACAGATCGTAGCTATTATAGGCGAAAGCGGGAGCGGTAAGTCGACTTTGTTAAAGACGATGTTTGGCTTATTAAAAGCTGACAGTGGTGAAGTATTATATCGAGGAAATCGTGTACTCGGACCTGATGAACAGCTGATCCCCGGACATAAGGAAATGAAAATTGTTACTCAAGATTTTTCCTTAAATATCTATGCAAAAGTTTATGATAATATCGCCTCGATGTTATCTAATACAGATGTTAAATCAAAGCAAGAGAAAACGATTGCAATGATGGAACATTTGCACATCAGCCACCTGAGCCAAAAGAAAATCACAGAATTAAGCGGTGGAGAACAGCAAAGGGTAGCTATCGCAAGAGCGTTAGTTTCAGATACCCAGGTGCTGTTACTGGATGAGCCATTCAGCCAGGTAGACGCGCTGCTGAAGAATCAATTGCGGGCAGATATTAAAAGGATAGTGGCAGAGACAGGAGTTACTGTAATTATGGTATCACATGATCCGGCAGACGGATTATTTCTGGCAGATAAGCTATTGTTGATTCAGGATGGAAAATTGATACAGATCGGGAAACCTGAATATATTTACAACAATCCTGAGCACATTTATACTGCCCGTTTACTCGGTAATGCAGTAGTCTTAAACCATCAGCAAGCATTGGATTTAGGTATACATACAAAGGCTGAGACTATCGTTTTTTACCCTGAATGGGCAGAGCTCAAGAATGCCTGGAACAGTAAACGCTTTGCAGTTAAAGACGTATACTATAAAGGTTTTTATGAAGAACTGCTGTTGGAAAGAAATGGAGTTCTGATCAGAGCGATACAACTGAATAGTGGAACACATAAAAAAAACGACCACGTTCAGGTGAACATTGGTCGTTTTCTTGAGTTTTGATAGTCTATTACAGCTATTATATTTGTAAAATATTATAGTGACGATGTAGTTAGAACAATTTTGACTCTCGTCACTAAATTAGGTCTTGCTGGTGGAACACTGTATTTGTTCTGATAGTAAATCGTAACAGAGCCAGGTGTGATGTCAAAGCTATAATTATCGCCGCTTGCCTCATCAGAGTATGGCATTCCATCGTAAACATCATTGTCACCTCTTGAAATCATTAATGAAATATTATCATTTTCAAAAGTGCCCCTGTCAATTTCTCCAACCGGAATAGTCACCGAATAAGTGTTATTGTCCGGGGAAATTCTCCAGTCACCCGAAGCAACGTATTTTAGGAGTGTTTGGTTCGGGATTCCATCATTCGGCACAAAGACTTCCTTTTTACAGGAGGAAATTCCCAGTGTCACGATGCTTAAAAGCATTATTAGTACTGTTTTTTTCATAGGTAAGAATTGTTTTGTGTGTTTTTGTTTGCTTGTACAAATATACGGCCATAAATAACCGTCAATATTTTAGTAGCGCCAATTATAGTTGAATATAAAGAATAAATCAGAATACCCGAAATATATGTCGCTAATCATGAATATAGTGTATTATGTAATATTTTTTTCTAATCGTAAATTTATCAAATTTAATTACCGGGATTCCGTCTTTCAGAAGAAAAATATACGCTGATTTTAGATAAATATAAATATTATTTATAATATCATCCAATTTGTATGATATTTATATATCTGAAAATTAAGCTCTTATGGAAATTCAACGAAAAGGATCCATTACTTACCAGGAATTTATGGAAGAACATCATAACCCTGGTATTCCTGTAATCTTTACCAATGCAACTGAAGCATGGAAAGCAAAAAAACTATTCACTCCAGATTGGTTCCGGACTAATTACCCTGACCGCGAAAGTGACGTTATCAATACTACTTCCGGCAAACCATATCGAATTTCGGAAGTAATGGATCTGGTAGAAAACAGCAGTGTGGAAAATCCAGCTCCGTATCCACTGACTTTTGATATTAAAAAGACGATACCCGAACTGCTTGAACTATTGACACCGCTTAGTCTTGACTATGCCAAGCCAAACTGGTTACAAGAAAAACCTTTTCAGCGCGGACACTGGGGAGGTATAGTGGAATTGTTTGTCGGTGGGCCTGGAGGTAAGTTTCCCTATGTACATAAAGACTACTATCATTTAAGTGCCTGGATCAATCAGTTATATGGAGAAAAGGAATTTACTGTATTTCCAAGGGGTCAGGAAAAGTTTCTCTATGTATCAGATAAAAACGAGTGGAGATCGCCGGTTAATGTATTTGAACCCGATTATATTGCACATCCTGAATTCAGGAATGCAACACCTGTCCGGTTTAAAGTAAGCGCAGGGGAAACGCTGTATATCCCTTTTGGAATCTGGCATACTGCATACTCCGTAAATCCAACTATATCTGTTGCTTTTGATCAGTTGAATCATAAAAATTTTCCACTGTTCATGGCAGACGTCTGGAATTTCAAGAAAGAAGCCAGCCAGTCAAAAGCTGCGGCAGCATATTTATATGCACTTGCAGCCGGCGCCGGTTGTAGAATTAAGGATACCTTTAGTCGGGTCTGAGAATTTAAAATCAACAATTCTGAATAAAAAAATGGGCAACCCACTAGGATTGCCCATTTTTTATGAATAGGTCTTCTAGACCAGATATTCAAACAACATCTGATCTTTGTTCAGATCCAGCACCTCAAATTTAAAGTCGGCCATCCTTTGTTTCAGCGCGTCATAATCAGAAGGCTGTTGCAGTTCGATGCCAACCAGAGCAGGTCCGTTCTCGCGGTTCGTCTTTTTAATAAATTCGAAACGGGTGATATCGTCATGCGGGCCAAGCACATTATTCACAAATGACTTCAATGCTCCCGGACGCTGCGGAAAGCGGACTATAAAATAATGTTTGAGGCCTTCGAATAAAAGAGATTTTTCCTTAATCTCCTGCATTCTTTCTATATCATTATTACCACCACTAACAATACAAACTACTTTTTTACCTGCAATTGAGTCTTTTAGCTGATCCAGAGAGGCTACGGCCAAAGCCCCGGCAGGTTCAACGACGATCGCATCCTCATTATATAATTTAAGAATAGTCGTGCAGATTTTCCCTTCAGGAATTAACAGCATATCATTTAATAATTCGCTGCAATATTCAAAAGTCAGATTGCCGACACGCTTCACAGCGGCGCCGTCAACAAAGCGATCAATATAGTCCAGGGTAACGGGACAACCATTTGTTAAAGCCTGATTCATGGAAGGAGCGCCTTCTGGCTCTACACCGACTAAACGGATGTCAGGATTGATGTTTCGGAAGAAACTTCCTACACCAGAAGCAAGGCCACCACCGCCTATAGGCATAATGATTACCTCAGCATCCGGCAGATCTTCGTAAACTTCAAGGCCGACCGTTCCTTGTCCCTCAATAACTTTGATATTATCAAAAGGAGGGACAAAAACCATTTGATGCGCAGCAGTGTAGATTAGTGCTTCTTTCATACAATCATCGAAAGTATCTCCAACAAGAATTATTTCGATATTGCTGCCACCAAACATTTCTGTTTGCTGTATTTTTTGCCTCGGTGTAATTTCCGGCATGAAAATGACACCTTTGATATTTAATTTTTTACAGGAATAAGCCACACCCTGCGCATGATTACCTGCACTTGCACAAACCACTCCCCGTTTCATTTCTTCCTGGGAAAGTGTGCTGATCATATTGTAGGCACCGCGCAGTTTATAAGACCTGACTATTTGCAAATCCTCTCTTTTCAGATAAATCTCTGCATTATATTTAAGGGATAAGCTCTCATTATATTCCAGCGGAGTACGTTTAACCGTATTGGAAAGTCTTTCAGCCGCTGCTTTAAAGTCCAGTTCTATTTCTTTTTCCTGCATCATTTTATAAAAATTTATTCAGTGCATCTAAATAAGCGTCGGCCGAGGCTTTCACGATATCTGTACTGAAACCATAACCCAGATAAGATTTATCAGCATAAGATACCCGCATATTTACCTTGCTTGTATCATCACTTCCACCATGCATTGCCTGAATAGTGAATTCTTTAAGCTGTATATTTTTACCTATAATCTTTTCAATAGCCTTAATAGTCGCATTTACCGGACCATTACCTTCCGCTTCCGCTGTATGAACCTGACCTTCATATTCTAATTGAACAGAGGCAGTTGGTTGTTGCTGGTCCCCGCAGCTTACACTTAAACCATTAAGTTTATATCCATTTTTGTAGGTAGACTCTTCGCCATCACTCATCAGCGTTAGCAAATCGTCGTCAGAAATCTCCTTTTTCGCATCAGCAAGAATCAGGAAGTTCTCATATACCTGGTCCAGGTTGATTTTTTCTATAGTGTAACCTAATCTTTCCAGGTGGTGCTTCAGCGCATGTCTTCCGCTTCTGGCGGTCAGAATGATATCGGCTTCATTGATACCAACATCCTCTGGGTTTATAATTTCATAGTTTTCGCGGTGTTTCAGGAAACCGTCCTGATGAATACCAGAGCTATGTGCAAAAGCATTTTGTCCGATGATAGCTTTATTAGGCTGAACCGGCATGCGCATCATACGACTCACTTTAGAACTGATGTCGTGGAAATGTTTAGCGTTAATATTGGTATGCAAATTAAGTGCATGGTGCGTTTTTAATACCATGACCACTTCTTCAAGCGCTGTATTTCCCGCACGTTCGCCAATACCATTGATCGTACATTCCACCTGTCTTGCACCATTAATCACGCCGGCAAGCGAATTTGCGGTGGCCAGACCTAAATCATTATGACAGTGAACAGAGATGATAGCCTGATCAATATTTTTAACATTCTCTTTAAGAAAAAGAATCTTGGAACCGTACTGATCCGGCAGGCAGTAACCATTGGTATCCGGAATATTAACTACAGTTGCACCGGCAGCAATAACGGCCTCTACCATTTGGGCAAGAAACACATTATCTGCACGACCAGCATCTTCGGCAAAGAATTCGATATCCTCTACAAATTGCTTGGCATATTTAACCGCTTCAACTGCACGCTCCAGAATTTTCTCGCGCGTACTGTTGAATTTATATTTAATGTGCATATCAGAAGAACCGATGCCAGTATGAATCCTTGGGCGTTTAGCGAACTTTAATGCTGCTACAGCTGCATCAATATCGCCCTTATTAGCTCTGGTCAAAGCACAGATAACCGGGTCTTGTACAGCCTTGGATAGCTCGACCACACTTTGAAAATCTCCGGGGCTTGAAATCGGAAAACCCGCTTCAATAATATCTACTCCCATAGCTTCCAGTGCTTTTGCAATCTCTATCTTTTCCGGAGTAGATAACTGGCAACCAGGAACCTGCTCACCGTCACGAAGGGTAGTGTCAAATATATATACTCTGTTTGGATCGTGTAACATATCGTGTTTTAGTTAGTAGTAGATTTTTGTTTGATGAATTTCAAGACCAGGCCGCCCATTTCTGCAGTACCCAGTAAATGAGAAGCAGATGTGTTTTTGTCAGCAATGTCAGCTGTACGGTAGCCCTCTTTTAATACCTGATCGATAGCGGAAATAATTAATTGAGCTTCCTCTTTCAGACCGAAGCTTATTTCCAGCATCAGTGCAACAGATAGAATAGAAGCCAGTGGATTAGCGATATTTTTACCAGCGATATCATGTGCAGAACCGTGAATTGGTTCGAAGAAACCAGTACCATCACCCACAGACGCTGAAGCCAGCATACCCATAGATCCTGCAATCTGTGAAGCTTCATCTGTCAGAATATCGCCAAATAAATTAGCTGTTAATACCACATCAAATTGTTTAGGATCTTTAATCAGCTGCATTGCTGCATTATCCACAAACATATGTACAGTTTCCACCTCAGGGTAAGATTTCGCAACTTCCTGAACAGTTTCCCGCCATAGACGTGAACTTTCGAGAACATTAGCCTTATCCACTGAACATAATTTACGACCACGCTGCATTGCCGCTTCGAAAGCCTTATGTGCAATACGTTCTACTTCATATTTATGATAGATCATTAAGTCGGAAGCGGTATTTCTGTCTTCTGAACGTTGTTTCTCACCGAAATAAACATCGCCGGTAAGTTCTCTGAAGAATAGAATATCTGTGCCTTTCAGAATACTGGATTTAATGCTGGAAGCTTCGAGTAATTCATCGAACAACAAGATAGGGCGGAGGTTCGCATATAATCCTAGTTCTTTTCTGATTTTAAGCAAACCCTGCTCAGGACGCACTTTCAAGGAAGGATCGTTGTCATATAAGGCATGGCCTACCGCTCCAAACAGAATGGCATCACTACGTCTGGCTTTTTCCAGCGTTTCATCTGGCAGCGGATTCCCTTCAGCCTCAATTGCAGCGTGCCCCATTAGGCCTTCATCGAATGTAAATTCGTGACCTGAAAGCTCAGCAATCTCTGTTAGAACAGCTTTTCCCCAGGCAGTAACTTCAGGACCTATACCATCTCCTGGTATCACTAATATATTTTTCTTCATCAGTGTATTATGTTTTTTATGATTTTGGAACCTGTTTGCGGATGTTGCTTTTGAACAAAACGATACAGGACCTTATATTTAAATACTTTGTAAAATGGATTCAATGGATTTAACTTCACCGTGTTCCAATAAAATTCTTTTTTCCAGGCAGGAAGGTAGCTGGGATTCAAAATGACCCACATAAATAAGGGTTGTTCCATATCCGCACAGCTCGTCTACCAGTTTGTTAAAATGTTGTGTCTGCTGCTCATCCAAACCCTGGCAAGGTTCATCCATAATTAATATTTCAGGATTCTTAATAATTGTCCGGGCTAATAATGCCAGTCTTTGTTTACTTAAAGGGAGTACATTCATTAATGTATTTTGATAAGCAGTTAGTCCGAAGTAACCGGTCAGCTCATCCACCTGGGCATGTTTGGTAGATCCAGGATTGCAGAATAAGCCCGAGCTGTCGAAGAAGCCGGAAGCAACAGTTTGCCATACGGTTGCTGACGCATCAAAATACCAATGTAACTCTGGTGAAATTAAACCGATACGTTTTTTAATATCCCAGATACTTTCGCCGCTTCCTCTTTTATTGCCAAACAGATGGAAATTATTAGCATAAGCCTGTGGATGATCTCCGCAGATTAAACTGAGCAAAGTTGATTTTCCAGATCCATTATGTCCTTGTAAGAGCCATTTTTCGCCAGAAATAACTTCCCAGTTGATATCTTTTAAAACTCTTTTTCCACTATAGGTGATATTTACATCAATCATGCGGATGATATGCTCGTCATATACCGGAACTGCAGAATGGTTAAGAAAAGCAGGTACGGGCTTGCTGAGTATTTCAGCTGCATTTACCTTACGGCTTTCGCTAGAAATTTCCTGAAGTACGCCATCCTTAATTTCAGCGAAGCGGTTAATAGCCGCAGGTAGTTCAGTTTCATTGCCTACTATAATTAGCTGAGTTCCTTCTGCCGAAATCTCTTCAAGTAATGCATTTAGATTCTGGCGCGAGCGTGTATCCAAACCATTATATGGCTGATCCAATATTAATAACTGCGGCTTTAGCCATATAGCTTTAACCAATTGCAGTTTTTTGTGTTCTCCGCTTGATAACTGGATTAATGTAGCGTCAATTACTTTAGCATATCCGAGAGCAGATAATATATGGTCCAACTTGTCCCATTCCAAATTATTTTCTTTACCAAATTCATCCAGTTCAACTCTTACAGTTGCCGTAGTTGCTGTGGCCTGGCTATTATAGCGTTGCTGATAATAAAAGTTAGCACCTCCTTCCAGATCTTTAAACTGATACCAGTTCGCCACATAATAAACCTGGGCAGGTAAATGAGTATCCAGAGTGAAATTAAGTTGGATTTCATTATTATATACAGGGATCAAACCGGCGATTGCTTTAGCTAAAGTGGTTTTTCCACTGCCGCTTGTTCCACATAACAACCAGTTTTCATGGCGGTTAATTACCCAATTCAGATCCTGTAATACAAGTTTCTGCTGGTATTTAACGGTAAGATTTGCGATATGGACGAAAGGCTCTGACATTATCTGGCTTGCTCAAATTCCTCTATTAAATGTTTTTGGTTCAGAATGAAATCGATATCATCATAACCGTTTATCAGGCATGATTTCTTATAAGCATTGATTTCAAATTCTGCCTGGTCGTCTGTATCAGCTATAGTCACTGTTTGGTTTTCCAGATCAACAGTAAGTTGTGTACCATGGCTCTGACCTACTTTTGTAAAAATCTTCGCCAAAAATTCATCGCTGACTTGTATCGGTAATAAACCGTTATTTAACGCATTTCCTTTAAAGATGTCGGCAAAAAAACTGCTGATCACGACATCAAAGCCGGCATCCTGAATTGCCCAGGCCGCATGTTCACGACTGCTTCCGCAACCGAAATTTTTACCCGCAACCAGAATCTGCCCTTTAAATTCCGGGTTGTTAAGCACGAAATCAGTTTTAAGCGTATTGTCGCCGTTGTAACGCCAGTCACGGAATAAATTTTCACCAAAACCTTCACGGGTTGTAGCTTTTAGAAACCGAGCTGGAATAATCTGGTCGGTATCAATATTCTCTATGTTTAAAGGCACAATAGCCGATGTTAGTTTCTCGAATTTTTTCATCAGTATATATAGAAATCGGATATTCCGTTCTTGTATTAGTGGTTAACAGTATCTTTTAATAAGGTCCTCACATCTGTCACCTTTCCGGTAATTGCAGCAGCAGCAGCAGTAAGCGGACTGGCTAAAAAAGTACGCGAATCTGGTCCCTGTCTGCCTTCAAAGTTTCTGTTTGATGTCGAGACGCAATATTTACCGGCCGGAATTTTATCTTCATTCATACCCAGGCAGGCACTACATCCAGGTTCACGCAATTGAAAACCTGCGGCCTCAAATATTTTGTCCAGACCTTCGGCAATTGCTTGTTGCTCGATCTGTTTGGAACCAGGAACAATCCAGACTGTGACGTTTTCAGCTTTTTGTCGGCCTTTCACAAATTCGGCGACTTCTCGCAGGTCTTCCATTCTGGAATTAGTGCAGCTACCAATAAATACATAATCAATAGGTTTACCCACTAGTTCTGTGTCGCCGGTAATACCCATATAATCCAGCGCTTTCTGGAAAGAAGCTTGTTCAGAAGAAACCTGATCGGCTGTCGCAGGAATATGTTCTGCGATACCCATACCCATACCAGGGTTGGTACCATAAGTAATCATAGGAGTGATATCCTCTGCATTAAATGAAAGCACGCTATCAAATTTTGCATCGGCATCACTGTATAACGTTTTCCAGTAAGCAAGAGACTCTTCCCATTGCGCTCCCGCAGGTGCAAATTCCCTGCCTTTAATGTAGTCAAATGTAATCTGGTCAGGGGCAATCAAACCGCCTCTTGCACCCATTTCGATGCTCATATTACAAATGGTCATACGGGATTCCATGCTCAACGCTTCGATGGTAGAACCCGCATATTCAATAAAATAACCCGTACCACCGGCCGCGGAAATTTTTGAGATAATGTAAAGGATAATATCTTTTGCAGTCACACCCGTACCCAGCTCACCATTTACCTCAATTTTCATGGTTTTTGGTTTCTGCTGCAACAGGCATTGCGTGGCAAAAACCTGCTCTACCTGAGAAGTGCCGATACCAAATGCAATCGCACCAAAAGCTCCGTGTGTAGAGGTATGGCTGTCACCGCAAACCATAGTTTTACCCGGTAGGGTAATGCCCAGCTCGGGACCAATAACGTGTACAATTCCCTGAAAAGGATGGCCCAAACCGTAAAGCTCAATGCCAAATTCAGCACAGTTTTTGGTTAACATATCTACCTGATACCGGGACAGTTCTTCTTTAATCGGCAACAGCTGATTTAATGTAGGTACATTATGATCTGCAGTTGCTACAGTTTGTTGTGGACGGAAAACAGGTAATCCTCTTTTACGCAAGCCATCGAAAGCCTGTGGTGAGGTTACCTCATGGATCAGGTGGGTATCGATATATAAAATATCAGGAAATCCAACTTCACTTTTTACCACATGGGCATCCCAGATTTTTTCTACTAACGTTTTTGACATTTTTTATTAATTGTAAATGGCCCTTGATTTAACACAAGGGCCGTTTTTATGTTATTAGGCAGTTTTTATAGATTTCATTGCTGTCATAGCCTTTCTTAATTCAGCACCGACTATTTCCACATGATGCGTACGGATGGCTTCATTCACTGCGATTAAAGTTCTGTTGTCGACAGCTCCGTCTTTACCTTCGTTGAAGTTCTTACCAACCAGGTCGGTATCGATTCTGGTCATGAAGTCTGCCAATAAAGGTTTACATGCATGGTCAAACAAATAACAGCCGTATTCAGCAGTATCAGAGATCACGCGGTTCATTTCAAATAATTTTTTGCGGGCAATAGTATTTGCAATTAATGGCGTCTCGTGCAGAGATTCATAATAAGCAGATTCAGGTTTAATTCCTGCTTCGACCATAGTTTCAAAAGCAAGTTCAACTCCTGCTCTTACGAAAGCAACCATTAATGTATAGTTATCAAAATATTCCTGCTCACCGATTTTAACGTTACCTGCAGGTGTTTTCTCGAAACCAGTTTCACCGGTTGCAGCACGCCAGGCCAGTAAGTTCTTATCACCTGCAGCCCAATCCTCCATCATGATGCGGCTGAATTCTCCGCTCATGATATCGTCCTGGTGCTTTTCAAATAAAGGACGCATGATCGTTTTAAGTTCTTCTGAAATCTCAAAAGCTTTAAGCTTGGCAATATTGCTTAATCTGTCCATCATTGCAGTGATACCACCTTGTTTTAAGGCTTCAGTAATTACTTCAACGCCATATTGAACAAGCTTTGAAGCATAACCAGGCTCGATTCCTTTTTCTACCATTTTATCGAAAGAAAGGATAGAACCAGTTTGCAGTAATCCGCAAAGGATTGTCTGCTCGCCCATCAGATCTGATTTTACTTCAGCTACAAAAGAAGATCTTAATACACCCGCTTTGTGACCGCCAGTTCCAACGCAATATGCTTTTGCCTGTAATAAACCTTTTCCTTCAGGATCATTTTCCGGGTGTACTGCGATTAGGGTAGGTACTCCGAAACCTCTGACATATTCTGCTCTTACTTCACTTCCCGGACATTTAGGAGCAACCATGATCACCGTAATATCTTTACGGACCTGCATGCCTTCTTCCACAATATTAAAACCATGTGAGTACAATAAAGTAGCACCTTGTTTCATCAAAGGCATAATTGCATTGACAACTGCTGTATGTTGTTTATCGGGAGTTAGATTTACCACTACATCTGCATTAGGAATCAGCTCTTCATATGTACCAACATTAAAGTTGTTTTCTGTCGCATTTTTCCAGGAATCTCTTTTGCCTTCAATCGCTTCTTTGCGTAAAGTATAAGAAACATCTAAACCGCTATCTCTTAAATTTAAACCCTGATTTAAGCCTTGTGCTCCGCAACCTACGATAACTAGTTTCTTTCCTTTCAGTGCATTTACGCCATCCAGAAATTCGGAACTATCCATGAAATCGCATACACCAAGCTGGTTTAATTTTTCTCTAAGAGGTAGTGTGTTAAAATAATTTGACATCGTTTTATTGGTTTATTGTTTAAGGTTCTTATTGTTATAGTTTGTTATTTAATACTTTCTGAATTGAGGAGGCGCAACCATAATGAAAGGCATCATGAACCGGGAAAAACTGCACTGCTTCTACTGTATTGTTTAAGGTAACCCCATAACTGGTCGTCGTCACATTGTAGCTTTCAAATACCTCATTTTTGAGGTCATGTTCCAATACGTCAATAGTGCTCAACATCAATTCTTTTAAAGTGTCAATTTGCCGGACTTCAATGAATCTTTCTGGTTTTGTACCTTTTTGATAGGCTAACAGGTATGAAGGATCAATCCGGGGCTCAATACCGGCAAGCTTATAGCAAAGTATCTGCTGACTTGCAATGATATGCCCGAAATTCCAGATCATATTGTTATTAAAACCGGCAGGTACCTGATTTAACTCCTCTACAGTTGACCTGTCAATCAGCTGAATAAAGTTTTTTCTGGTTTGTCTGATGGTTTTTAATAGGTTTTCCAATTTCTTCAAAGCTTTAAATAAATGTCCGGAGACGTTTACATGGTAAATACATTTTTTGGTTGGTCAAGGAATTCATTTTCTATCACTTCCTGACCTGGTTCCATGCGCTCAAATTCTCTGAGTTTGCTGTTAAAGCCTTCACTGTCCTTGATAATGGCAACCCTTGCACTGCGGACGAATTCAATTAGCCCGTAAGGTTGAAGAACCTGAATCAACTTATCTGTTTCCTGACGGTGACCAGTAGTCTCAAAGACAGTATAATCTTTACGGATCACAACAGCTCTTGCCCCATTTTCGCGCAGAAGTCTTTCTACTACTACTTTTTCCACAATAGTTTCAGTCGGAACTTTATAAAGTGCAAGTTCTTGCCAGATAATATCTTCATTGGTATTATAGTATACTTTTAATACCTCTACTTGTTTTTCAATCTGACGTGCAAGTTTTCGAACCACTTCTTCTGTTTCAGTGATCAGAATGTTGAAACGATGGATATGTTCGATCTCAGACGGAGAGACGTTCAAACTTTCTATATTGATCTTTCTTCTTGAAAAGATAATAGCGATCCGGTTCAGGATACCGATCTGATTCTCTGTATATACCGTTATGGTAAATTCCTGTTGTTCGGTTGAATTACTCATTTTCTTTATTATTTAAGTCTGATTTCACTTACACTGCATCCTTGTGGTACCATTGGAAACACGTTGTGTTCCTTGCTTACCATTACTTCCAGCAGGTAAGAACCGTCATGATTAAGCATCGTCTCGAGTGCCTGAACAAGGGTTTCCCTTGCTGTTACCTTCTGACCGGATATATAATAAGACTCAGCAAGTTTTACAAAATCAGGGCTGGTGATATCTACAAACGAATAACGTTTATCATTAAACAGCTGCTGCCATTGACGAACCATTCCCAGGAACTGATTATTCAGAATCAGGATTTTAACATTTACACCAAACTGCATAATTGTGCCCAGCTCCTGTAACGTCATCTGGAAACCACCGTCGCCGATTACCGCAATAACTTGTCTGTGCGGAGCACCGATCTTTGCACCAATTGCTGCTGGTAAACCAAATCCCATAGTACCCAGGCCACCGCTGGTTACGCTTAAGCGGGTTGTGTTCAGTTTGCCGTACCGGCAGGCTACCATCTGGTGTTGACCGACGTCGCTTACGATTACCGCTTCACCTTTAGTCAGAATATTAAGCTGATTAATAACCTCTCCCATAGTTAATTCCCCTGAGGCCGGTTCCAGTTCTTTACGGATCAGTTCTTCTTCTTCTATTTTTGCAAATGCATTGAATTCTGCGAGCCAGCTATCATGGGTTTTTTCGTTAATAAGGCTGGTCAGTAAAGGAAGCGTCTCTTTACAGTCCCCCCATACCGGAACATCAGCTTTGACGTTTTTGTCAATTTCAGCAGGATCAATATCCAGATGAATAACTTTGGCTTGTGTCGCATATTTATCCAGTCTTCCGGTTACCCTATCATCAAAACGCATCCCGACTGCAATTAATACATCGCATGAATTCGTTTGTACATTGGGGCCATAATTGCCATGCATACCTAGCATTCCAACATTCAAAGGGTGATCTGTAGGAATCGCGCCAGCACCAAGTATAGTCCACGCAGCTGGGATTCCGGATTTCTCCACGAAGGCTTTAAACTCCTGTTCAGCATTCCCAAGCAGTACACCCTGACCGAATAAGATGAAAGGTTTTTTAGCTTCGTTAATTAAAGCAGCAGCTTGTTCGACATATGTTTTCCTGATAATAGGTTTAGGACGGTAACTGCGGATATGGTTACAAGGTACATAGCCTTCGTAATCAAATAGTTGAATCTGTGCATTTTTAGTAATATCAATCAGAACCGGTCCTGGTCTGCCACTTCTGGCTATATAAAAAGCTTTAGCTAAAGCGGCAGGAATTTCATTAGCATCTGTTACCTGGTAATTCCATTTGGTTACAGGTGTGGTTATATTGATCACATCTGTCTCCTGAAAAGCATCTGTACCCAGCAGGTGTGCAAATACCTGTCCTGTAATACAGACCAGTGGTGTGCTGTCTATCTGCGCATCTGCGAGACCCGTAACCAGGTTGGTTGCACCCGGTCCGCTGGTTGCAAATACAACACCCACTTTACCAGAAGTGCGCGCAAAACCTTGAGCAGCATGAGTTGCACCTTGTTCATGTCTGACAAGAATATGGTTTAACTTTTCTTTGTAATCATAAATCGCATCATAAATAGGCATAATTGCACCGCCCGGATATCCGAATATAGTTTCGGTACCCTCGGCAATTAAGCCTTCCAGCAACGCAACAGATCCTGAAACCCGCGTGGTTTTTTTTGGTTCAGCTACTGCCAATGCTTCCTCTTGTGTATCCATTTTATTAGTTTTAGGGGTCTTGCTTATTATTGTTCTGTATAGGCATCAGTAACACAGCCTTCACTGGCATTACTCACCTGTTTTAAATATTTATATAGTACACCGCTTTTTACCGGAGGCGGCAGTTGTTTCCATACTGCACGGCGTGCCGCTAATTGTTCATCGGTGATATGCAATTCAATTTTATTATTTACCGCATCAATGGTGATGATATCGTTGTCCTGAACCAGTCCGATATTTCCACCGTCCCATGCTTCGGGAGTGATATGACCAACGACAAAACCATGTGTTCCACCTGAAAAACGACCGTCGGTAATCAGGGCCACAGATTTACCTAAGCCTGCACCGATAATAGCTGATGTGGGTTTGAGCATTTCGGGCATACCCGGAGCTCCTTTCGGACCGACATTAGTAATAACTACTACGTCACCACGTTTAACCTTGCCGCTTTGAATACCAGCGATAAGGGATTGCTCGCCCTGAAAAACGCGTGCAGGGCCTTCAAATTTTTCACCTTCTTTACCGCTTATCTTTGCAACAGCACCTTTTTCAGCAAGGTTACCGTACAGCATTTGGAGGTGCCCGGTTGATTTAAGAGCTTGTTCAACTGGAAAAATTACCTTTTGAGTTTCAAAGTTCAGCTCCGGAACGTCGGCTACATTCTCTGCTAGTGTTTTACCGGTTACCGTCAGGCAGTCACCATGGATCAGGCCTACTTTTAACAAATATTTCAGCACAGCCGGGATACCGCCTATTTCATGAACATCTTCCATCAGATACTGGCCACTTGGTTTAAGGTCGGCGAGTACTGGAGTCTGATCACTGATGCGTTGGAAATCATCTAGTTTTAAAGATAGCCCGACCGATTTAGCCATTGCAATTAAATGCAGAACGGCATTGGTAGAACCACCCAGAATCATCACAGTAACAATAGCATTATGAAATGCTTTATCAGTCATGATATCGGAAGGAAGGATGTTTTTCTCAAGCAAATTACGAATAGCTTTTCCTGCTGCTGCGCACTCATTTTTCTTTTCGTCGCTCAAAGCAGGGTAGGAAGAACTATAAGGTAAGCTCATGCCAAGAGCTTCAATAGCAGAAGCCATGGTATTTGCAGTGTACATACCACCACATGCACCCGCACCAGGACAAGTATGTTTAATAATTCCCTGGTAATCTTCTTCTGATAAATTCCCGGCAAGCTTTTCACCCAGGGCTTCAAAAGCAGATACGATATTAAGCGATTTACCTTTGTAATTTCCCGAATGGATACTTCCGCCATAGACCATGATAGAGGGTCTGTTCAGACGTCCCATAGCCATGATTGAACCTGGCATGTTTTTATCGCATCCAGGGATTGTAATTAGCCCGTCGTAATATTGTCCGCCACAGATAGTTTCAATAGAATCTGCAATCACATCTCTGGATACCAGAGAATAGCGCATACCATCTGTACCATTTGACATCCCATCGCTCACACCTATTGTACCAAAAGTTAAGCCCACCATATCGTTTTTCCATACACCATCTTTTACGATTTTAGCAAGGTCATTCAAATGCATGTTACAGGTATTTCCGTCATAGCCCATACTGGCAATCCCGACTTGTGCCTTATGCATGTCTTCGGAGGTTAAACCAATACCATAGAGCATGGCCTGAGCACCCGGTTGTGTCGGATCCTGGGTAAATACTTTACTGTAGCGGTTGAGTTCTGGTTGTTGTGACATTTAATTTTTAGGTTAGATAATAACTTCGTAGTTCTGTTTTTCTAATACTAGTGCTTTATAAGTACGCTGGATAGTTGCGCCGATAGTTTCTGTCCACAGGGAAGGGAAAACGGTCTCATCGATAGATGCTATACCTGCAATTTCTGCTGCTGTACCACAAAAAAAGGCACTGTCTGCTGCTTTCAGTTCATCTACAGTAATTTGTTTTTCAATACATTCAATATCCAGTGTTTTACACAGGCGTATAACTGTCGTTCTGGTTATACCCGGAAGGATATGTCCTAACGCAGGTGTATATAGTTTACCGTTCTTTTCAATAAAAATATTGGCTCCGGATGCTTCAGCTACATGGCCGTTCATATCCAGCAGGATAGCTTCATCAAAACCCTTTGCTTTAGCTTCTGTTGTAGCCAGGATGGAGTTGATATAATGTCCGCTTGCTTTAGCTTCAATATGTGTTGATTTAGGGTTTGGGCGCTGATAAGATGAGATACAGGCTTTTTGTAAGGTACAGCCCAGATATGCGCCCCATTCCCATGCACAGATAAGAATAGATACTTCTGCTCCCGGACTAAGAGTCATGTGCGGCCCACAATATACCAGCGGGCGGATATACGCATCCTTAAAATTATTTTTCTCCAGCAATTTATAGGTTTGCCTGATTAGATCATCTACCTCGTAAGGAAAAGGGATGTGCATTAATTCTGCAGAGCGCTTCAGACGCTCATAATGCTCTCTAGCCTTAAATATGCGGGTACCATTATGCGTATGATACGATTTAATTCCCTCAAAGACGGCATAGCCATAATGAAGTGACTGACTGTACAGATCTGTGCTGGCTTCGCTGGCCTTTACAAACTTACCGTTTAAATAAAGGAATGTGTTGGCGTCGTAGTATTGCATTTTGGTTTGTTTTATTTCGTTCGGTATGATTGTATTAAAAAAAGCGCCTCTTTCGAAGGCGCTTTCTGATCTATTTTTTAAATATTCATTGTGCAGCGCCACACTTCCTGGGAATCACTAGTAGATTCAGGATAATAATGACAATTAGCAGGACAATGAATAAGCTTAACATCTGTATTTCTTTTGCTGTTGGTTTGTAAATCCAATTTAGTTTATGCTTCAGATACTGTCAATAGCTGAATGAAAATAAATAAAAAAAAATATATAGTAATAATACTTCTATAATTCGGTATTAAATATTGCGTATATTATATTTTACATATCAAAAAGTGGCGATAGGTAGACCGAATATGATATCGGTATTCGGTATGCATATTATGCTAGCATTGTAATTTTGCTTGAATTCTTCCTGAAATGCTTAAAATCCCTTTTGAACTTGCTCAAAAACTATATTTTATCCAGATCTATTTTCCCGCCTTTTTTAAGTTTTTATCTGCTGCTCTTACTCGATAGCCATAATAAACTAAAGCGTAAATTTGCCAGTTTTACTTAATTCGTTAATTATGCTTAAAACATTATAAATGGGTCAAGGATGGGGTAGATTTGATGCAACCCCTTATATAAATGGGGCAACCAAGAAGGAGACCCGACCAAGACCCGAACATGAGCAGGGCGAGACCAGAATGAGGGGATTGGAATGTCTTATCCTGAAATGGCTATACAGTTTACTGAATTAATTTTAGATAGACTATACACGCAAATTTGTTATTCCTGTATCAATTATACAAGTTGCTTTTCATTTGGTTTGCACCATTTAGGTTTCCATCTTTTTTTCAATGGCCCGTGTTTCAGGTGTGCCTGCTCTGGAGTTAGATAATCACAACTAGCATGGGGCCTTAATTGATTATAGGTTTGGATATTTTCTCTTATCTTTTGGGTAGTTTCCCTAAAACCAACTTTTGAGCTATGCAAATCAAATTCTGATTTTAGTATCCCGTTTACCCTTTCTGCAATGGCA